>DATJRJ010000216.1:0-16038 GCA_035504735.1 Binataceae bacterium (SeqCode) | reverse complement strand
AGAGATTGTTGATAACGAAATCCGCCGGTCGATCGCCCGCCGCGAAGCTCGGCGAGCCGGCCACAAGGATCAGGGCGGCGCATGCAGCGAATGCAACCATTGTGAGTTTCATCGCTAAAGTCCCCTGAGCCGAAAGCGGCGGCATGTTTGCGGGCCGGTTACCCCTTGCAAAGTTGCGAATGAATTCGCAACCGTTCGCGATGCGCGTCCCTCTTCTGTTATTACCCCGATCGAGATCCTTTACTGTTTGAGCACGCCGGTGCGATCGATCTCATTGCGCAGAATCTCAAGTTCGTCGCTGCGCGGCGGATCGATCTCTTTGACATTACCCGCGGTCTTCACCTCGAAGCCGGTGTTCCCGCGGACCCACTCGACAGTTGCGCCCGGGAACAGCGCGCAGAGGCGTGCCTCGTCGGACTTGGGATCGAAGTCAAAAATCGCTCTGGGTGTGACGATCCATTTCGGGCTGGTCGCGAGCAGTTGATGCTCCTTATGGAGCTTGCGGCCGGGGAACGAAACGAAATCGACCTTCTCGACCAGGCGGCGCTTGTCATGCGAGGTCAGGAAGACATAAACGTCGCGCACCGAGTTGGCGATATCGTTGATCCCGATGCTGCCGGGTCCGCGAAAGGTGATAGCGCCGGGCGTGCCGATCCCGATCAGGTTGGCGCTGCCGAATTTGTCGGCCTGGATGCCACCGACGAAAAACTTGTCGGCGAACCAGAAATGGTTGGTGTTCCGGAACGGGCTGTTGTCCTCGTAATATCGCTCGCGTCCCGGCGGGCAATAAAAGAGGAAGGTCTCCGGATGGTCGTGCACGGTCTCGGCATATTTGAGCAGGCTGTAGCTGGTCGACGAGATCGGGAGTTCGTCGATTTCGATATCCTTGACGTTGCACAAAAAGCAGGTGCCGCCGAGCTGGAGCTTCAAGTTGGGTGCGTGGGTTTTTTGCGCCAGCATCGTCGCGGCAAAGAAGATCTCGGTGTGCGCGCCGGACGTGACGCGGTCGCCGTCCTCCATCTCACGCGCGAAGAATACCGCCATCATTTCCTTCCAGGTGTACTCGCTCATCTGAGTTTCTCCCGTGTGGCTCACCAGGTGACGATGGGCGCCGTGTAGAGGCCGAGCAGATTGCGCAGCCCGATTCGTTCGAGATACTCGACGTGATCTTTCGGGCCGCGTACGTACTTGTCGAGATAAGCGTTCCAGGCCTTAACCTCGCCCTTGCGATTCGCTTCGCTCGCCGCGACATACTCGCGCAGATGCGCCACGTCCGCGCGATAGCAGCCGTGCGCGCCGAACGGATGGCTGCCGTAAGGCGCCTCGACCACGCAATCGGCGTACGATATCGAGGTCATGAACGGATTCTTCCGGATCAGCGCGTTGGGCACGATTCGCTCGGCCATCAGCATGATTCGATCGGCCGCCCGCGCGATCCATCGATCGCCGAATGGCGCCCCGAAGTGCTGTCCGTTGCCGTAAGCATCCGACCAGCCGACGTGGATGATTGACCAGTCGGTGCGCAGCGCCGGGACCGCCAGATATTGTTTGCGCCCACCGATCGGATCGGTGAACAGCTTCATATCGGGATTGAGTTCCGGGATGCTCGAGCCGACTCCACCGCGCCATGCCATGAAGTCCTGGCCCGCCGCGCCGGCGAACAGCGCGGCGTAAAGCGTATACTCGCTGCACTCCCAGATTTCGAGCTGTTTGCTTTCGGCGGCCTTGCGCAGGTTATGCCCGATCGGGCAGAGCGCCTCCTGCCCGACATACGGCGCGATCAGCTTGCGCACGCATCCCGCGCCGATCATCAAATCGATGTCGAGGCCGCCGGTTGCAGCACCAACCAGCGTCAGGTTCTTGATCCCGCGCCGGATGATCTCGCGTGTGATCGCCATCGGATGATTATCCGATCCGAATCCGCCCAGCCCGATTGTCATGCCGTCCTTGATTTGGGCGGCGGCCTCAGCGATGGGGGCCACGACTTCTTTTCGCTTCTTCCTCTCGGCCATTCTGGTACCCTTCCCGGTCTATGTTTTCGCAAATTCCACGGCGAGTTGGCGGGCGCGCTCGCGCAGGATGAACTTCTGCACCTTGCCGGTCGCGGTCTTGGGTAATTCGCAGAAAATCACGGTGCGCGGAACTTTGAAGCCCGCCAGCTGCCGGCGGCAAAACGCGATCAGCTCGTCGGCCGTAACATTCGCCCCATCCTTAAGAGTGATGAACGCGCAGGGCGTCTCGCCCCATTTCGGATCCGGCCGCGCGACCACCGCCGCTTCGAGCACCGCCGCATGGCTGAACAGGACGCCCTCGATCTCGAGGCTCGAGATATTCTCGCCGCCCGAGATCACGATATCTTTCGCCCGATCGGTGACTTCGAGATAGCCGTCCGGATGCATCACACCGAGGTCGCCGCTATGAAACCATCCGGCGCGAAAGGCTTCGGCGCTGGCCGCGGGATTCTTCAAGTAACCCTTCATCATTACGTTGCCGCGCAGTACGATTTCACCCACCGTGCGGCCATCGCGCGGCACCGGCTGATCGGCCGCATCGAAGACCTCGGCCGCCGCCTCGACTACGCTGGTCACGCCCTGGCGAGCCTTGAGACGCGCGCGCTCGGCGGGCGGCAGGCCATTCCATTCGTCGTGCCATTGCGAGACCACCACGGCGCCGAAAGTCTCGGTCAAACCATAACCATGGACGACCTCGAAGCCCATTTGTTCCATCGCGGCGAGCACCGCGGGCGGCGGTGCGGAGCCGGCCGTCAGGCAGGTAATCGGACCGGCTGGCGGACGCGCCGTTTCGGGCGCGTTGATCAGGATGTTCAGCACCACCGGCGCGCCGCAGAAGTGCGTTACGCGATGTTCCTCCAGGGCACGAAAAATATTTCCCGGCTCGACGCGCCGCAGGCAGATATGCGTGCCCGCCAGCAGCGTGACCGTCCACGGAAAGCACCAGCCGTTGGCGTGGAACATCGGCAGCGTCCACAGGACCACCGGATGCATCGACATCTTCGCGACCACGACGTTGCCGAGCGCGTTCAGATAGCCGGCGCGATGACAGGAGACGACGCCCTTGGGCTGGCTGGTCGTGCCGGAGGTGTAGTTCAGCGTGATCGCATCGAGCTCGTCGTCGGGCGGTGCGAAGCGAAACTCGGGATCGCCCTCGCCCAGCAATTGTTCATACTCGCATTCGCCGAGTGACTCGCCGCCCGGCGCCCAAGGATCATCTATGTCGATCACCGGCGGCGGCGATTTCATCGCGCCCAGCACCTTCTTGATCTCGGGCGCATACTGCCGATCGGTAATCAGCAGTTTCGCTTCGCCGTGCTCGAGAATATAGCCAATCGTGGCGGCGTCGAGGCGGACGTTGATCGCGTTTAGGACTGCACCGATCATCGCCGGCCCGAAATGTCCCTCCAGAATATGCGGCGTGTTGGCGGCAACCATCGCGACCGTGTCGCCCGGCCCGATGCCGCGGCGCGCGAGCGCGCTGGCCAGCCGGCGGCAACGTGCGTAGAACTCACGCCACGTGAAACGCCGGTCTTCGTACACGACCGCGATGCGTTCAGGAAAGACCGCGGCCGTCCGCGATAGAAAACTCACCGGCGTGAGCGGTTCGAAGTTGGCCGGGTTCCTGCCGAGGTCGCGGCTGTAGAGTGGGTTGCGTTGCGCCATATTCGCCCCGGTGCTGACCTCCTTATAAGCAGGTCTTCTTCGTCCGGCAAGCGAATCTGTTACTACGAAAACCCGACTCCGATATGTGGCGAGGACGGCGTGAACAGAAACCACGCCAAGGCAGTAAAGCAGCACTCGAGGGTTAACGATCAGATGTCAACCCGAGGTCGCCGCCTTTCGTCTTGAAATACTGAAAATGATCAAGATCCGCTCGCAGCAAAGGCTCGTCTCGCTGCGGCCAAGACACGCCCGGCTAGGTGAGCCCACTTGGGAGCAGACGGCGGCACCATCGGATTCAATCTGATCGCAGCGAGCTTCGCTCAGCGGAGGTGGCAAGATGCCAGCGGTTTTGGCTGTTCGTGCTTCACGGAGCTCAGGCCTGTTGGAGGTCCTCGACTTTCTCAAGGAAGTCAGGCGGCCGATTAGTGTGGTAGAAGTGAGATTGTCGACCTTGGGCGGCCGTTCCCGGCAACGCCGCACCTGGCTGGTCGGCAACCGCGATATCCGCGGTCTCGCGTCGGAAGTCACGGTGTATATTGAAGAGCATACGAAGCTATGGGGTTTGGTGGATGCGATTGTGACGGCTGTGGGACCGTCGTCGTGACGGCAGTCATGAAAGGAGAGCATAGTGAGATTCCGAATTGCTATTCCGATATCCGGGTTGCTGATGATTGGGCTTCTGACGTTTGTGCCGCCGACTCACGCCCAGACCTCTGAAAATCCGTCCATGGGCCAAGGTCAGTCCTCGGGCGACCATTCGCAATGGCGGGCGATGCGGCAGGAGATGATCGCCGCCTGCGCGGACAAGTCGGCGGGAACGGCCTGCTCGTTTTCCCGCGAAGGGCAAACGGTCAGCGGCATCTGTCACCAATCGCGGCGGGGGAAACTTGTATGCCGCACCGGCCGCGGCGGGCGAGGCGGCGGGATGCAGGGCGGCAATATGGGTGGTGGAATGCCTTCGGGGAATGCCCCGGAGCAGTAAGCGAGCGCGACGCTGCGCCGGGGATCGCTGCGCGGATGCTTTCGCCCGGTAATTTCTACAGCTTGCTATGGCTACTAATTCTGCGCGGGTGAAAGCGCTCGCGTTGTATTATCGGACTGGTCTTCGCGGCGCAAAGATTTAGGCGCCGGGCCGGTTGGCTCCTTTTCCTCTCCCGCGCCGCATTTTTCGGATTGAAGAGCAGTTCCCGCTGATCGATTGTTCGGAAGAAGCTCCGCATAGTGCAACGTTCACCTCGTTGCAATCAGCACGGCACATCGTTTGCTGCCCTTTTCTACTTATTCATCAACGGAGTAGCCGGTGTACGGCTGAGGTGTGTATGGCAAACATTATTGAGAAGGCCGAAGACTATGTAAGCAGCGCGCGAATCTTACACGAGGTTCTCCGCGAAAAACTGAGCGAGTATTTGGCGGTCGAGAAAGGCGGGCTAAAGCTTTATGAGCGGGCCCTACAGGTCGTAGTCGATCCCGAAGTTTCGCGGAAGTTCCATGAGTTCCGCGAACAAACGCGCAGGCATGAAACCATCCTGATTCGAGTAATGAGTGCCCTCGGCATGGATCCGGATTATGTCAGTCCGGGTGCCAGGTTGGCGGCGCAAAAAGCAGCCGGCCTGCTGAAGACGATGATGGAAACCGACGGGCTCCCTGCCCAGGCGATCGAACTCAATGCGGTCGAAAATATCGTGTTGGCCGAAACCAAGGATCACGCTGACTGGGAACTGCTCGGCAAGATTGCGCGACAGGCCGACAACGAAAAGATTCGCGCGGCGCTGAAACCCGCGGTGGCGGAGGTTGAGCCGCAAGAAGACGAACATCTGAACTGGGCCAAGGCCGCGTTGTCGCGCCTGGAATTCGCTGCCATCGCGAGACATAGCGCATGATACGAACCGCACGATTCGCATCACTCAAGTCCAGAGCGAAAAGGAAAGTTGGTTATGCCCGCTAAATCGTCCTCGAGGAAGAAGTACGGCCGCAAGTCATCGCAAAAAGTTGAACGCGCGATGCATGAAATGAAGCGCGGAAAACTCAGGTCCGGCCGCTCCGGCAAGAAGGTGAAGAGCCGCAAACAGGCAATCGCAATCGGCCTGTCGGAAGCGCGTCGCAGCGGAGGAAAAGTGCCGCCCAAAAAGAAAAAGAAGTCGTAGCGGAAGTATTTCTGCAGCCGCCGGTCCGTACCAAGCGAGATGGCCGGCAAAGAAAGCCGGCCACTCTCACCCTCCCCACAGCGAGTCTGCGTGCGGATCGAAGGCTTCTGCGCGGCATCCTTTCGCCGCGTGATCATGCGCCCGAAGAGCTGCGTTAATTCGTCTTGAGACGCGGGTCATCGGTCGCAACGCATTGGCCGTTAACGATCGGCCATACGTCCGATTTCCGGATGGCGGCGTGGTGTTCTTTGGTTTGCGGGTAAAGTGCGGCCTCTCCGTCGATAACCTCCTGGCAGTCATCCTGACCATCGTAGCTCGAATCGATTCTCCACTGATTGAGTGGTGCGCGAAGATTTAGCTGGCCGTTCTGGATCGGCGGCACCATCAGGTACCAGCCGGCCAATCCGAGTGCGGCGAGATGGCTGAGCTTCATGATGGCCTTGTAGCGCGCCGCTCCGGAAAGCGAAAGCGGCTTGTGACGTGGGCTTTCTTGAGCAGCGCCGAGACCTGCGCGCCTCGGCTTCGGGTTGTATCGTGAGTTTCAAAAAGCCGCGTTGAAAGCGCTCCGGTAAATGGTGGATAGAATAGTTCGATCACGCGTTCGGCTGGCTTGCAGAATAAATCTCAGAAAGAGGTCCAGCGCAGATGAGCATGCCCCTGCATCCGACCTGGGAAGACATTGCACTTCGCCTCATAATCACCATGATCGCCAGCGCGATCATCGGTTTCGACCGGGGCGCCCGAGGCCACGCCGCTGGCCTTAGAACCACGATCCTGGTCGGCCTCGCCGCATCAGTTGCGATGATCCAGGCCAACATCCTGCTTTCGGTCGGCGGAAAGACCGCCGCCTCGTTCGGTGTGATGGACCTGATGCGCCTGCCGTTAGGCATTCTCACCGGGGTGGGCTTCATTGGCGGCGGGACAATTCTGAGACGGGGCGATCTCGTCAGCGGAGTCACCACCGCAGCAACGCTCTGGGCGACGACGGTGATCGGGCTTTGTCTCGGCGGCGGCCAATTGAAGCTCGGCATCGCCGCCACGGCACTGGCCATCGTCACGCTGTGGAGCCTGAAATGGATCGAGGTTCGAATTCCGCGTGCTCAGCGGGCCGTGCTGGTGATTAAAGCCGCCTCCGCTTCTTCATCGGCCCGGGAACTCGCGGACTTAATCGGCCCGCTCGGCTATAGCGCCCAATTCCATCGCGAGCGGCTCATCGATGAGGCGCAACCCGCCAGGCTGTGGTTCGAAATTGAGTGGCGACGGCCCGAGTTCGCTGGCCCGCCGTGGGATCTCCTGAAGCTCGTCAACGAGCATTACCCGGTGGTGTCCTTCGAGTTGATGTCGCAAGCAAACCGTTGATCAAATTTCCCGCCCGGCGCGGGATGGTTGCCTTTCGATGTTGGCGACGTGTCCTGAATCAGGGATTGAGGGGATTGCCCTGCGGCGCCAGGTGCGGCACAGAAGGACAATCCATCGGTCTGCCCGGACCATAGATAAGTTTGCAGGGGTTGGGCTTGGCGCCTTCATCCGTACCAACTTGGCTTCCATCGGTTGAGCAGCCGGCTACCGATAGGAACATCGAAATCAAGATGAGCGCCGCGGCGCGGCGGAGTCTTTGAAAAGCGAAATGGCTGGTTTGCATCTCAGCCGCCCGTCTAAAGAGGCAAGATATGTCGCACCATCAGGACCAGAACTGCGAGCAACGCCAAAAAGATGATGAACTTCTTGAGCATCGGGTTCATGCTCGCTTTGTACCGCGCCGCTCCGAAAAGCGATAGTAGCTCGCGACCCATAGTCTCTTTCACCAGCCATAACTGGCGCCAAGCGTTACCGATCATGCCGCTGTCGAAAGAGCCGAAAACGACGCTCAGGTCGGGCTATCGGCCATTCAGGCCCGTTGTAGTTCGGGGCCGCAAGGCGACTCCGGGACGGTTTCGATAAAGTAGCTTGGTTGCTATCGGTCCGATAATCTGGTGTTAATCACTCCACGCAAACTGCGAGGTCGGACCGATGAGATACGAAGTCTTGGAAGACCGCAGGTACCCAGGGGAGTGGCGCGTAGAGGCTATCGACGATGAGGGTTCGTGCTATGTCACTCTCTTCTCAGGGCCACGCGCCAAAGAACGCGCATTCGAGTACGCCGAATGGAAGCAGTCTCAGGTTCAATACGGCACTTCCGTATCGACATAATCGATGCAGGCTTGCGGGCGTGTATGACTGTAACCAGTCCGCCACGGCCCGCTACGTGTGCTGACATTTTGTAGGCGTGCGATAACAAAACAGCGCCATTGCCCCCCGGGCGGTAACCCGCTCTTGCTACTACCGGCGAACTGATAACCCAACACGTGTTGCTCGCCGTTTTTCGTCCCGATAGCGTGCGGACAAAACTCTCGCGAATATCCGTCATAGCTGGCCGTGACCGTAAGTTGCTTCAACACGGCATCTCGGATGGTCATGTAGTCGGAACTAGCCATCTGGGCTTACCCTCCAGATGCTTTCAATCTATCGCCGACTACCACCTATAGCAAATAAACGAACCGAGCCCACTAAATAGCCTTCGCCCTTTGTTTGTGCTATGCCATAGAAACGAGGTGCAGGCTGATGAAAAATCGGGGCCGAAAACCTTTCTCTCAGAAAGAGGCTAGCGAAGCGGGACGTGCGTTGGGGCATCCTGAGGAATTGACGCGCGCTCAAGAGCGAAGTTTGGGCGGTATGGTTCTCTCTCGCGTAGGGCGAAGAACCCGACCACGCGGCGGGAGTGGCGGACGACGCACTGGTAGACGCTAAAAGTTGTCCCGCGAAGAATCTGACAGATGAAAGGGCGTCGTAAATTCGGTGCTGTCCCATACAAAGCTTGTTAGATCAAGTGGCAAGATACAGCGCGTCCAATCCCGGCATGGCAGTGGATCGAAGATTACGAAATCCCGGAGACAGTTGACTGTATTTCAGTAGGCTTTCTAATTGCAGAAACAGCGGAGGCAATCGCGCTAGCGCCGAATCTTGGCGATATTGGCGATCAGCTACGGGCAAGCGGTATAATTCGAATCCCTAAATCTGCCGTCCGTGCGCGTTCTACGCTACTGTCCTAAGTGGCTGTCGATTGTCCTAGGTTCGGTCACTTCGGACAGTACCCGGCGCGAACGTGAGGTTGCCCCGGAGCGCTAAACGTGGCAAAAAGGATGGTTCGGCGGGGTCGTAGTTCAGCCCGGTTAGAACGCCGGCCTGTCACGTCGGAAGTCGTGGGTTCAAATCCCATCGGCCCCGCCAGATAATTGTGTGCGCCGCCTCAAAAGAGCGCGCAGGTGCTTAAAATTGAAGCTGACCGAACAGACCGCTAGCGTATCGCGTGAGCAAGGCTTGCGCGCCCGCCATTGGATACTGGTCGATGCGACCGGGCGGCCGCTGGGCCGCATCGCCTCACGCGTCGCGTCTATCCTGCGTGGCAAGCATCGCCCCGAATACACCCCCCATCAGGACACCGGCGACTTCGTGGTAATCGTGAACGCCGCCAAGGTCAAGCTGACCGGCGCCAAGGGCGACAAGAAGCTGTATCATCGCCATTCCGGCTACCCGGGTGGAATCCGGACCACCAGCGCCGGCAAGCTGCTGGAAAGCCGTCCCGAGCGGCTGATCGAGATGGCGGTGCGGGGGATGCTGCCGAAGAACCGGCTCGGGCGCCAACTCTTCACCAAGCTCAAGATTTATCGCGGTGCCGAGCATCCCCACGCGGCGCAGCAGCCCAAATCCGTCCAGGTCTGATCGAGGTCCCAGGAAATGGCCGACAAGAAAAATATCATCTGGACCACCGGCAAGCGCAAAACCGCGATTGCCAGAATCCGCATGATGGCAGGCAGCGGTACGGTGACCGTCAATGAACGCGAGCTCGAGGTCTATTTCCCACGCCCGACTTCGCGCATGCGTATCATGGAGCCGTTCGAGCTGACCGAGACCCGCGATCAGTACGACGTAATCGTCACGGTCACGGGCGGCGGCGTCTCGGCGCAGGCCGATGCGGTGCGGCTCGGGATTTCACGCGCGCTGATCACGGCCGAGGAGACCCTGCGGCCGGCGCTGCGCAAAGGCGGGATGCTGACGCGCGATCCGCGCGAGGTCGAGCGCAAGAAGTACGGCCATCACAAGGCCCGCAAGCGGCCGCAATACAGCAAGCGCTAGAGCGTCCGCGGCACGCGACCGCTCCGCGCCGCCGGGATCGCTGCTCACAAATGCACGACGCCCGGGAGCCATCGCGATGGTTCCCGGGCGTCGTGCGTTTTGCAATCAGGAAATGAAAGATTTCGGCGTCGCAACTAGCGGCGATACGTCAGCTCTAGACCTCGCCGGCAGCGACGTTCATGAAGCATCCGAAAAACGCGCCGGATGAATCGATCGCCACATCGAAGACCGAGGCCGTGCGGCCGGGTAGGAAAATCTGATGGGTCTCGTCGAGCGAGCCGGCGATCAGGCAGATCAGCAGCGCCATCCACGGCCGGCCTTGGAGCGGGCCATGAATCAGAACCAGGAAAAACCCGACATAGAGGCTGAAGTGGGCGCCTTTCCTCGCAATTATGTTGGCGAGGCGCGGATCGATTAGCGGGGTTGCGCCGGGCGAAATCCAGTGCAGGATGGCAGTGATGACGACGCCGGTATTGGCGGAGGTAAAGTAGGTGGTCGAGAAAGTGCACAGCATCGCGACCCACAACAGGGTGGGTAGCCAGACGGTAACGAAGTCGCGCTTGGGCTCGACGATACCGGGTGGCGGGTTAACGTTTTCAAACACTTGGGCGTGTTCCATCACAGGGCTCCGTCTCAAAAAGACCTTGTAGTTAGAGGACCGAATCGGGTTATCAACAGGAAATCGTGCATGACAATCTTCCGATGCCAGTGGAAGGACTGCAAGGGTTGCGCCACCTCAGACCTCGCCGTGCAGATGCCGCATTCGCGATAGATTCGTCTGATACCTCGCTCCCGCCGCGAACGCTGCGGAAGTATCTGGGGTAATCCCGCCCCACTTCGTCGGTCATATTTGCCGTGACCGCCGGCTTCGCGATAGATTGCCGCATCCCCATCCTCGGCTGGGAGAACCGGACGATGCGGAATGGCACGAACGGATCCGATGCGGCCCGCTATGTCACCCGCGACGCGCAGGGCAGCGTGCTAGCGGTGAACCATCGCGTCCACGCCGACGAAGATATCTATCGGCTGGAACTCGACAAAATCTTCGGCCGGCTCTGGATCCTGGTCGGACTGGAACTCGAGATTCCCAATCCCGGCGACTTCAAGACGACCTATATCGGCGAGGTGCCGGTGGTGGTGGTGCGTGACCATCAGGATCGCATCCGGGTCTTCGAAAACGTCTGCGTCCATCGCGGCACCAAGCTGGTACGGCGCATCTGCGGCAACACGCAGGCCTTCAAATGCATGTATCATCAATGGACCTACGCGCTCGACGGGCGGCTCATCGGTGTGCCTCTCGCACAGGGCTACGGTCCCGCTTTCGTGAAGGAGAACTACTCGATGCCGGAGCTGCCGCGCGTCGAGCGGTTCGCCGGCCTGATCTACGCCTCCTATGATCCGGGAATCATGCCGCTCGAAAATTATCTCGGCGGCTTCGCGCCCTATGGGCGCGAAATCCTGCATGGCGGCGAGATCGAATTCCTCGGCTTCCAGCGCTATCACGTGAAGTCCAACTGGAAACTGTTCGTTGAGAACACGATCGACGGCTACCATCCGGGCCTGCTGCATATGCCGATCATGCTCGACCGCAACAGCTATGCGTATCGGCCGGGACTCGGCACGAGCGCAAAATTCGTCCACGGCCACGGCTTCCTGAAATGGCCGTTGACCAAGGCGACCTCGTACGATCCGGCCAAAGATCTGCCGCTCACCGCCTGCCTCAGCCGTACCGATGGATGGAATTACGTTACCGACATCTTCCCGAACACGATGCTGTTGCAGATCGAAGATATCCTGACCGTGCGCCAGGTGCTGCCGCGCGGCCCCGAAGCGGTCGACGTGATCACCTATAATCTCGCGGTGCGCGGCGAGTCGGAGGAGGTCAAACGCCATCGCGCCCTGGTCGTCAGCGCGCAGTTCGGGATCGCCGGGGTCGCGTCGCTCGACGACAAACTCGTGATGGAGGCGGCGCAGGCCGGCGCGCCGGCCCGCTATACCGATACCATTCTGCTGCGCGGCGACCTGCATGCCAGCGAAGGCGACCTGACCGAGGAAGTTTCGCTGCGCGGCTTTTATGAGGGCTGGGTCGAGGCGATGACTGCGTGAGGCACCGGCGATGGGACGAGCGATGATGAGTGTGGCGGCGACGCTTCGTGCCGACCACGATTACGTACTCAAGAAGGAAGCGGTGGTCGCCTATCTCCACCGGCTCTGCCGGATGCTTGACGATTTCGATATCCAGGGCTTCGTCGACGAATTCATCGACGACGGCAGCTACCGGCTGATCCCGCGCGACAACTACGATCGACACCTGCCGGTCCACGTCATCGACGACGACAAACGTCGCCTCATCTACCGCATGAAGCTGATCACCGACCATTGGCATTACGAGCGCTTCCGCGAAATGCGGATGCTATCGAACGTGATGGTCGAGTTTCCGGACGCCGAAACGGCGCTCGCAAAATCGAACCTGCTCGTCTATCACACCGACGCCGAGGGCCGCACCAACCTGCATATGGCGTGCATACTGGAGGACCGGTTGGTGGCGGCCGGCGGGCGCTGGCGGATAAAAGATCGGCTTGCGATCCTCGAAAGCTTCCTGCCGAACGAAGCTATCGTAGTGCCGCCCTGACGCGCTTTCACGCTCGAAGAGCATCACCTGTCGCCGCGAACTGGTCCAGGCCTCGAAATCATGCTACTCGGTTAAGGGCATGTTAAGCGGAGCAGTCAACCGCTGATGCCCTCGAAAGCGCGTATCAAGGCCGCCGTCCTGGGTGCTTCGGGTTATTCGGGAATCGAGGCGGTGCGAATCCTCGCCGGCCATCCGATGATCGAGTTGAGCGTGCTCACCTCGGAACACTATGCCGGGCGCGAGGTGGCCGAGGTCTACCGTCATCTCGCGGGCATCGATCTGCCGCCGTTCGAGGAGCTCCGTCCCGACCTAATCAAAGGCCGCGCGGAAGCCGTTCTATCATGCCTGCCGGAAAGCGTGGGATCGGGGATCATCACCCAACTCGTCCAGGAGGGCGTGAAGGTAATCGACCTCTCGGCCGATTTCCGGTTGCGCGAGCCGGCGACCTACAAAGTGACCTACGGCAGCGAGCATCCGGCCGCCGGTTTGCTCAGGGAAGCCGTATACGGGCTGACGGAATTTCATGCCCGCGAATTGCGCGAGGCGCGGCTGGTGGCGAATCCCGGATGCTATCCGACGGGCGCGCTGCTCGGCCTGCTGCCGCTCATCAAGCGCGACCTGGTCGATCCTTCATGGATCGTGATCGATTCCAAGTCCGGGACCACCGGTGCGCGGCGGACGGCGCAAATCGAGCAGCTCTTCGCCGAGGTCAACGAAAATTTTCGCCCTTACAAGGTCGGTAGCCATCGCCACACGCCGGAGATCGAACAAGAGATTGGCGCTGTGCTGGGACGCGAGGTCGCGGTGCTGTTCGTGCCGCATCTGTTGCCGGTAACACGCGGCATCCTGACTTCGATTTTCACCCGGCCGCGTTCGGGCACTACCGAAGCCGACGTGCGGGCGGCCTATGAAGCCAGTTTTGCTAAATCGCGCTTCGTGCGAATTTTGAAGTCCGGCGAGCTGCCCGAGCTCAAGAACGTGCGGGCGACCAATTTCTGCGAGCTCTCGTTCGTGCTTGACCGGCGCACGCAAACCCTCTGCGTGCTGACCGCGATCGACAATCTCGGCAAAGGCGCTGCCGGACAAGCCGTGCAGAACCTCAACCTGATGCTTGGACTCGAGGAGACCGCCGGCCTGATGACCAGCGCCCCCGTGCCCTGATCATTCACGCGACGCGGCGCATCAGCTCCAGGAGGTCGTAGCCGGTTATCACGCGGCTCTTCTCCGACCATTCGCGCAGTTCGGAATCGGTGACCATCCCGGCCTGGGCGCCGCGCGCCAGATCAACCAGCGCGATCTTCACGGTCGCCTCGTCGATCATCGCGCCGCTGTTCGGATCGGCCATCGAGCCGCCGCCCTGCTGATGGTAGAAACGCACCAGGCGGCGCGCCTCCTCGACCTGATCGACGCTCGGCGTGAAGCATTCGTTGGCTATCGCAGCCTGCTGCGGATGGATAACCCAGGTCCCGTCCATCCCGAGTTTCGCGGCGCCGAGATTTTTCTCGCGCAGCCCGTTCTCGATTTCCGCGATGCGCGCCGGGGGGTCGTCCTTACGCCATAGCCGCAGGTAGACGTTGTCCATCGCGTGCAGCCCTGCCGCCTTGGCGGCAACGACCATCGCCTGCTTCGCGTACTGGAAATTTCGGTTCTGGTCCTGGACGATCTCGCGCACGCCGATGGCGGCGGCAAAATCCGCGATCCCGAAGATCAGGCCGCACATCCGCTCCGAGGCGCTCGCGATCGCGTGCGCGTTGATCAAGCCCTGCGGTGTTTCGATCAGGGCCTCGATCTGCACGCGACGCGTCCAGCCGCCGCGGTGCTCGAGGTCATCGAGCAGGCACGCGGTCTCGACGATCTCCAGCGCATCGCGCACCTTCGGCAGCACGATTCCATGGAAACGGTTGGGCGCGCCGAGCATCAGCGCCTCGAGGTCGCCGCGAAAGAATTGCGAGTGCAGGCCATTGGGCCGCACCGCGATCGCTTTCCTGCCGAAATCCAGCGTGTTGAAGGCCTCGATCACCACGCGCCGGCTGCGTTCGCCCTTGAACTCGTACGGACAGGCGTCCTCGAGATCGGCCATTGCCAGGTCAACCGGGGCTTTCACCGGGTCGGCGGCGTTCTGATGAAGTTTTAGATTGTGGCCGGGATAACTGAGCTCGGTGCGCGGGATCATGAAGCGGCCATCGTCGAGCAAATACATTGTCAGTCGCTCCAGGAGCCGCTCAGCCGCCCTGTTCCATGATCCGCCGACCGATAATTTCGAGTTGAATCTCGTTGGTTCCCTCGAAAATCGAGAGCACGCGCGCGTCGCGCCAGTAGCGCTGCGCGTCGAACTCCATCGAGTAGCCGTAGCCGCCGTGAATCTGCATGCCCTCGCGCGCCACCCGCTCGGCCATCTCGGCGGCGAACACCTTGGCCATCCCGGCCTCGAAATCGCAACGCTGGCCGGTATCCTTGCGGGCCGCCGCGTGATACGCGAGCTGGCGGGCCGCCTCGAGCTCGATCGCCATATGCGCGAGCTTGTGCCGGATGACCTGGAAATTTCCGATCGGCTGGCCGAACTGGCTGCGCTCATGCGCATAACGCACGGCCGCCTCGTAAGCGCCCTGCGCGACGCCAACCGCACGGGCTGCGGTCTGAATCCGTGCCTCCTCGTAGCTCGCCATCAACTGGTAGAAGCCGCGCCCCTCCACGCCGCCGATCAGGTTGGCGGCCGGCACAAAGGCCTCATCGAAGCTCAGGCTGTAGCTGCGCATCCCATGATAACCAACCGTCGCGATCGGCTCGCCGGCGAGCTGCGGCGGCATAAAATTATCGCCGGGCTGCTTCTCGAACAGCAGCAGCGAGAGTCCGCGATGTTTCTTGGCCGGGTCCGGATCGGTGCGGGCCATCACCGTCAGCACGTGTGCGCGATTCGCAAACGTGCACCACATCTTCGCGCCGGTCAGCAGGTAACCGTCGCCGCGTTTGAGCGCGCGGGTCTTGAACGACGCGGTGTCGGAGCCGCCGTCGGGTTCGGTGAAGGCCGCCGCCGAGAGCATCTCGCCGCGCGCGAGCTTGGGCAAGAAATTGCGCCGTTGCTCGGGCGTACCCTCGGCACGGATCAGCGAGCCGGTGATCAGATTGCGGGTCATCACGGAGCCGACCGAGAGCCAGCCGCGCGAGAGCTCTTCGGTCACGATCGCCATCGATACGTAGTCGAGTCCAAGCCCCCCGTCCTCGGGCGGAAAAATAATCCCGAAGTACCCCAGCTCGGCCATCTTGCGCAGCAGGCTTTCGGGGATCTCTTCACCGCGACGGTCGAGCTCGTTGGCAACCGGCTTGACCTCATGCTCGACGAACTCGCGCACCGAGCGGCGGATCTCTTCGTGTTCAGGCGTCAACGGCGGCATGGCTCGCTCCCGATGCTACA
>DATJRJ010000215.1:0-15264 GCA_035504735.1 Binataceae bacterium (SeqCode) | reverse complement strand
AGTGCGGCGCGCTATGCGCGCCGCACCGCGAGTTGGCATCCGACCAGCGCGCAGTAGCGCGGCAGTTCGTCGCCGCCGCCGGAAGCGGCGGCGACGAACTGCCGCCCGCATCCCGCGCATACCCGAATCGCCTCGCCCGGCGCGAGCATCGGAGCCAGCGCCGCGGCGGCGGCCTCGCCGCCGGCGGGCGCGGGCTTAGACCCGCCCGCCTTGGGCGCGGCAGCTCCCAGGGCCAGCCGGTCCGCCCGCTCATTGAGCGGGTCGCCGGCATGTCCCCGCACCCATTCGAAGGCCACCTGCGCATGGCGGGCGACCGCCGCGTCGAGCGCCTCCCACAGGTCGCGATTCTCGCGCCGCCGCCATCCGTCGTTCATGGTCTTTACGACGTATTGGCTATCGGTGCGCAGAATCACGTTGGAGCGGGGCGCCAGATGACGCAGCGCTTCGATAGCCGCGGTAATCTCCATCCGGTTGTTGGTGGTACGCGACTCCGATCCGGCGAGCTCGGTCTCGGTATCGTCCGGGGCGATTATAACGGCGCCCCATCCGCCCGGTCCGGGATTCCCGATACAGGAGCCGTCCGCGTAAACCAGGGTCGGCTTGTCGGCCGCCATCATGAAGCCTCGTGCAACGGTCAGAGGTGCGTCTGCGCAGCATGCTCAGGCCGCAGACGCGCGAACCAATCGAGGTATTCGCGGGCCGCCCGCGCCCATGAAAAATCCGCCGCGAAAGCGTTCGCCATCAGCCGCGTCCACGCCTGCTGATTGCGATACGTTTCGAGCGCCCGCGCGCAGGCCGAAAATAACGCCTCGGCCCGATAGTCATCGAAGCGGAAACCGTTGCCCGTGCCGGTCTCGGCGTCGAACTCGGCCACCGTATCGCACAATCCGCCGGTGGCCCGCACCAACGCGGCGCTCCCGTAGCGCAGCGCGTACATCTGGGTCAGTCCGCAGGGCTCGAAGCGCGACGGCATCAGGAAGATTTCCGCGCCCGCCTGGATCCGATGGGCCTGCGGCTCGTCGAAGCCGATTCGCACCCCCAAACGATCTGCGTAGCGTAGGGCGGCCTGCTGAAAAAATTCCTCCGCTGTGGGCTCGCCGCTGCCGAGTATCACTATCTGCAAATCGAGCTTCATCAGCGCTTCCATTGCGTCCATCAGCAGGTCGGTGCCCTTCTGCGCGGTCAGCCGCGTGACCATCCCGATCAGCGGCCGCGCGTCATCCTGCGGCAGATGGAATTCGTTGCGCAACGCCTGGGTGCAAAGTTTCTTGCCGGTTGGGTCGCCGGCGCTGTAGCGATGGGGGATCATCAGGTCGCCGACGGGATCCCATTGCGCGTAATCCGCACCGTTGAGGATGCCGATGAAGCGATCGCCGCGCGCGCGAAAAACTCCTTCGAGGCCGAAGCCGAGATCCGGATCGTGGGCGATTTCGTGCGCATAGGTGGGGCTCACGGTCGAAACTCCATCGGAGAGCATGACGGCGCCCTTCATAAGATTCAGGCGGCCCCAGAACTCGAGGAAATCCACCGAGAAGTAGGCGCCGTCGAGGTTGAGCAGCGGAAAATCGACGGCGTCGAAGATCCCCTGAAAGGCGAGATTGTGGACGGTGAAAATCGCCAGCGTCCCGCGCAGTCGTTCGCGCAGGGTCGGGTCGGCACGCATCGCGATCGGCGCCATCGCGGCATGCCAGTCATGCGCATGGACGACATCTGGCTGAATCAGTTCGGCGGCGGTGAGCGCCGCAGCGCGTCCAAAAATCACGTAGCGCCGGAAATTGTCGGGATAAGGGATGCCGCGCTCGCCGTAGACCCCCTCGCGCCCGAAGCAGGCCGGGTTATCTATCAGGTAGATCGGCACGCCTCCGCGATCGGCCCGGAGCACGGTGAATGGTTCCTGCGAAGTTCCGAAGGGAACACTGAGCGGTGGACCTACCGGCGTGGGGTGGAGCGCGTCGAGGAGCGAACGATAACCAGGAAGAATCACGACCGGATCGGCCCCGGCATCTTTGAGCGCCCGCGGCAGCGCGCCGATTACGTCAGCAAGACCGCCGGCTTTCGCCCACGGGGCAATTTCTGCGGCAACGATTGCGATTCTCATCGAACCAGATTCCCGGGGTAAGCTTTCGAGCGTTTCGAGCGATGAGACTTGAGATGAAACTTCGATGGTTTCGAGTCGAACCGGTGCCTTGCCGTTCGCGGTCGCCGCGGAAGGCGGATCTGCGGTCGGTGGGCCGACCTCCGGAGAGTCCGGGGTGACATCCGCAGTGTCCGAGACAACATCCGCAGAGTAAGCGTTGACGTCGGCAGAGTGCGGCGTGACGTTTACGGGATTCGGAATGACGTCTGCAGGATGTGGGGTAACATCCACAGAGCGCGGGACGACGTCTACAAGCGGTGGATCTATGTGCGGCAGGGCGACTGCCTGCGGCATCGCGCGCTTCGGCCGCTTGCCGCCGCCAGCCGGAGGCTTCGTCCCTCTGGATGTCTTGGCGAGCTTGATGGGTTTGGCGGTCATCCGCGCCTTCGGGGGCTTGCGCGGCTTCGCGGGCTTAACCGGCGGCGGCTTGGCCCGCTTACGTGGCGCGGCGGCAGCCGGCTTTGCGAGCTTAGGCTTCGGCACTTTACGGCGCCTCGGCGTATCACCGAGTAGCAGGTCAAGCAGACGATCTGGGGGTTTTTGATTCGCCATGTGCAGGCTCGCTGGGATAGCCTGCGGTCCGATGCCGGGGGCTACCCGGCCTCAATCCGCCAAGCCTGGCTGCTGCTGGGCGCGACCGCGCTCTTGGTGTGGCGGCCGGCAGCGGGATGTATTCTCATACAAGGCAATCTCTTGGCAGAGACCCGTCAGAGTTAAATATCCGCATATTCACCACTCTTAGCTAGCCGTATCACAAATCAAATCACCAGAACATAGAATGGCAATTAGGCCCTTTCGTCCCAAAAGACACCACCTATCGGTACGTAAGAATGATTGAAACAGATCAGCGCCGAAGCGTGCAATCGATCTCGATCAGTTCAAAACCGTGCTGCGCTCCGCCCGTCGTGGCGGCTTGCCGGGTGCCTCGTGATCGGGCGATGCCTGCAACACGGCCTTGAGCACGTCGTCAACCGTGTCGACGAAGATAAACTTCAGCTCATTCCTGACTTCGGCAGGAATGTCTTCGAGGTCGCGCTCGTTGCGGCGCGGCAAGATAACCGTCTTGATTCCGGCCCGGCGCGCAGCCAGCACTTTCTCCTTGATACCGCCGACTGGCAGGACTTTGCCGCGCAGCGTGATCTCACCGGTCATCGCAACATCCGAGCGGACCGGTTTCCCACTCAGCAGCGAGGCTAGCGAGGCCGCGACTGTCACTCCGGCCGAGGGTCCATCCTTCGGAATTCCACCCGCCGGAATATGTACGTGGATATCCGTTTTCTCGAAGAAATCGGCAGGAATATTGAGGCGCTCAGCACGCGATCGCACGTAGGACAGCGCCGCCTGCGCCGACTCCTTCATCACGTCGCCCAGCGATCCAGTCAAAGTGAGCCCTTTCTGCCCGCTCATCCGGGTGCTTTCGATAAAGAGGATATCGCCGCCGTTGGGCGTCCACGCCAGTCCGGTCGCAACGCCGGGCTCCTGTCCGCCCTCTGCGACCTCCGAGAAAAACTTCGGGGCGCCAAGATACTTGTCGAGGCTCTCGAGAGTGACGCGCTCGGGCGGCTGCTCGCCCTCGGTTATCGAGCGAGCGATCTTGCGGCAGATACGCGCGATCTCACGCTCGAGGTTTCGCAGCCCAGCCTCGCGGGTATAGCTGTGAATCACTTCCGCCATGGTTTCTTGCGGAAATTCGATCTTCAGCGAATCCAGTCCGTTCTCGTGGAGCTGCTTCGGCACCAGATGCCGTTCGACGATCTGGAGCTTTTCCTCCTCGGTGTATCCGGGCAGCTCGAGTACCTCCATCCGATCGCGGAGCGGCGCGGGAATCGTATCGAGCACATTGGCCGTGGTGATAAACAAGACCCCCGAGAGATCGAACGGTACATCGAGGTAATGATCGGAAAAACTGTTGTTCTGCTCAGGATCGAGCACTTCGAGCAGCGCTGACGCGGGATCGCCGCGGAAGTCCGCACCCAGCTTGTCGACCTCATCCAGGATGAACAAAGGATTCTTGGTACCGGCGTTACGAACACCTTGGATGATACGGCCCGGCAGCGAGCCGATATAGGTTCGCCGATGGCCGCGGATTTCCGCCTCGTCGCGGATACCGCCCAGTGAGAGCCGCACGAACTTGCGTCCCAGCGCCCGCGCGATCGATCGGCCGAGCGAGGTCTTGCCGGTGCCCGGCGGGCCAACAAAGCACAGGATCGGCCCCTTGGTATCCTGTTTGAGCTTGCGCACTGCCAGGAATTCGAGGATCCGCTCCTTGACCTTTTCGAGATCGTAGTGATCCTCGTCGAGCACCTGGCGCGCATGTTTAATGTCGAGATTGTCGGTGCTCGCGACGCTCCACGGCACACTCGTAAGCCAATCCAGGTAGGTGCGGACCACCGTATGCTCGGCCGACTCGGGCGGTATCATCTTGAGCCGCTCGAGTTCCTTGTCGGCAGCCTTGCGCGCCTCCTCGGGCATCTTGGCCTCGAAGATTTTGCGCTCGATATCCTCGATCTCCGATGAGCGCTGGTCGCCTTCGCCAAGCTCCTTCTGAATCGCCTTGAGCTGCTGGCGCAGATAATACTCGCGCTGGTTTTTATTGAGCTCGGTCTGCACCTGCGACTGGATTTTATGTCCCAGCTCGAGCAGTTCGATTTCGCGGGTCAGAATCGCGATCAGCTTTTCGAGCCGCGCGCGCACGTCCAGCGAGGCGAGCAGATCCTGCGCCTCTTCAACCGGAATCTTGAGATAGGAGGCCACCAGATCGGTGAGCCGCGACGGCTCCCGCACCTGCATCGCCATCACCTGCAACTCGTCCGGCAGGTACGGCACCAGCGAGACGAACTTGGAGAACTGACTGACCAGATGGGCCTGCAGCGCTTCGCTTTCCTTGTCCTGGGTAAAGTTCTCATCGAGGCGCTTCACCCGAGCGATAAAATAAGGTTCCTGCTGCGTGAATTCAGCCAGCTCGATTCGCGCCAAGCCCTGTACCAAGACACGGACGCTCTGGTCCGGGTACTTGAGGACCTTCAGGATGCGGACCGCAGTACCGCGCTGAAAGAGGCCATCGGGCCGCGGGCTTTCTTCTTCGGGATTTTTCTGGGCCGCCAGCGCGATAACTCGCGGGCTGCCTCCAACTTCTTCGATTAGTTTTAGCGATGACGCCCGGGACACCAGGAACGGATGGATCTGGCTCGGAAAGATCACAATTCCGCGCAGCGGCAGGACCGGCAGTTCGGCCGGGATTTCCACTCCGCTCAGATCTTCTTCGAGCTCAAAGCGCCGCTCCCCTTTTGTTCTCTCTGCCATGAGTTCCTTTTATTCTGGAGGGAACGCCCACGATCCGTGCTTCCACCGCCCAGCTCGTTTGCGTAGTATACGGTCTGGGCGCGGGCAAAGGTACCCTCACTTGCTAGGTTAACCACGGTTTACCCACCGTGCCAATGCCGGAGCATTGCGCTTGCCAAGCGAGCGATTCGACAGGCTGTTCACTCCCACTGAGGCCAACGAGCTGATTCCGCGCCTCGAAGTTCTGATGCGCGAGCTGCAACTCGAGGCCACGCACCTGCGCACCACGGTTGCCGACCTGACGCGCGCTGATCGGGAACTAGTCGGCGCCGATTTCAGCCAGCTCATGGAACTCAGTCCGGAACTCAAGGAAATCGCCAACCGAATGGCTGACATGGCGGCCCAGATCGAGAGCTTCGGCTGCGTGCTCAAGGACATCGAGCAGGGACTGGTCGACTTTCCGTTCGATTCCGAGGGCGAGGTCGCCTTCTTGTGCTGGCAGTATGGCGAACCCCACGTGATTGCTTGGCACAGCATCGAGGGCGGTTTCGATAGCCGCCGGCCACTGCGCGGCGCCCCCAAGACTTATTTGAATTGAAACTCTCCAATCCTATGTCGAGACCGGCGACTGCCGCATCCTGATGGTGCTGTTTTTCTACCTGCTCTGCCTGGTGTTATGGCTGGGCGGGATAGCATTCTTCGGCGGGTTCGTCGCGCCGGTCCTGTTCACCCGCTTGACGACCGCGCAGGCGGGCGCGGTCGTAAGTGTAATCCTGCCGCGCTACCACATTTTGGGCTATGCATGCGGCGCGATCGGGTTCGTGCTCGCGCTCTATCTGGCCGCCGCGCGAGGGCCGCGAGGATGGTGGCTGGCGGCGGCAGCGGCCCTGCTGATCGCGCTGGCACTCACGGGCTATGACGGGATGGTCGTGGCGCCGCAGGTCCATCGGCTCCGGGCGGTCGCCGAAGAGGCTAATCCGGACCCGGTCCTAAAGGCGCAATTCGACCGGCTCCATCATCAATCGGCGCGGCTCTTCGTGCTGGCCGGGATTCTCGACCTGCTGGCGCTCGCGAGCACTGCAGCCGCCTTGTCACCGCGGGGTTAAGCCGTGACGCCGCAACCGTTGATCACGGCGGTGGTGCTCGACCTGTTCGACACACTGGTGAGATGGGATCCCGAACGGTTGCCGCTGTTCGCATGGCGGGGGCGCGAGATGCGCAGCACGGTGCCCTGGTTTATCGACCATCTCGAAAAAGCCCTCTTGAACCGCTTCGATCGCGAGACCGCTGTCGCCGCCTACTTCGAGGTGCTCAAAGAAGTCAACGACGAGCGGGAGCGCGATGCGATCGAAATTAGCTGCCTCGACCGCTTCGTTCGCATGCTGGTCCGCCTCGGCCTCGGCGATGACCGGGAAGTTCGGGAACTCGCCGAGGAGTTACGGCGTCTTCATATGTCGGGCGTGCGCGAGGTCACTTGGGCGCCTTCGCAATGGGTCGAAGCCGTGCGGCAAATCGCGCCGCATTATCGGCTCGGCTTGCTCTCCAACTTCGACGATTCCGAGACCGGTCATCAGATCGTACAGGATACGGGGATCGCCGGCCTGTTCGATGCGATCATCATCTCGGCCGACGTCGGACTGAGAAAACCGCATCCCGAGATCTTCCGGCAGATCGCTGCGATGCTCGAGGCCGCTCCCGCCGAGATACTTTTCGTCGGCGATACGCCGCGCTACGACGTGCTCGGCGCTCATCAGGCCGGGATGCGGACGGTATGGCTGAACGATCGCAAGGATCCGCTCACGCCCGACATCCCCCGACCTGAGTACATCATCAAGGATTTGAGCGAGCTGCCGGCCCTGCTCGAAGGCCTGCGATGACCCGGCAGCCCATGATCGCAGTGATCGGCGCGGGCACCGCGTCGGCGGCGCTTTGCGGGCTGGCGGCCACATTGGGACGTGAAATCGCCGCCCGCGGCGCGACCCTGGTATGTGGCGGGCGCGGCGGCGTGATGGAAGCGGCGGCGCAGGGCGCGCTCGCCGCTGGCGGCCATACCATCGGAATCATTCCGAGCTACGAGCCTACGACTGCCAATCCGTACATCGAGTTCGTGATCGCGACCGGGATGGGCGAGGCGCGCAACACTATCGTCGTCGCAAGCGCCGACGCAGTAATCGCGCTGGCCGGAGAAGCCGGCACGCTGTCGGAAATCGGACTCGCGTTGAAGATCGGGCGTCCGGTGATCGCGCTCGATGCGTGGGTGGAAATCGCCGGGCCGCATCGTGCCGCCAATCCGCACGCGGCGGTCAAGTTGGCGCTGGAGCTGGCGCGCACCCGGTCATGAACGAGGCCCTCGAGCTGGTTCGCCGCGCCGCCGCGCCGTACGGGATGAACCTGGTCGCGGCCATCCCCGCGCAGCTTTATGCCGCCACCAGCGCGGAAGCGGAATCGAGCGTGCGCGCGGCCCATCCCCGCGCCCGCTCGATTCTCGTGCTCGGCAATGGCGGCGGTGGGCTGTGGCATGCGCTCACCGCGCACGCCACAGCCCATCCCGGATGGTGGCAGCGCGAGCATCCGCTCGACGACTTCACGCAGGAAGTCGTCGAGCGGATGCTGCTGCCGGCGCTGGTCGGCATGGGCTTCGAGGCCGTCGCCGCCTATCCGTTTCTCACCCATCCACGCACCTTCAACTTCCTGGAGCTGGGGCGCCTCGCCGGACTCGGAGTTCCAAGCATCGTCGGCGTCCTGGTCCATCCGATCTATGGACCCTGGATCGCTTTTCGCGCGATGATCCTGCTCGATGCGGACCTGGACGATCCGGGTGAGGCCGCTGGCTTTGATCCCTGTCCAAGCTGCATCGTACGCAGTTGTATCCCAGCCTGCCCGGTCGGTGCGGTCACGATGGCCGCGGGCTGGGATGTCCCGCGATGCACCCGGCATCGCCTCGAGGTCGAAGCCGATTGCGACAATAGATGCCACGCGCGTGTCGGATGTGTGCTGGGCCCGGAGCATCGATACCCCGACGAAGAGTTGGTCTACCATCAGCGTCGTTCGCTGGGCGCGATTCGTGCCTACTATGGGGGGCGCTATCCTTCGATCAAGCCGAAAGAATCGCAATAGACCGGACTTTCTATGGCAAGCGAGCGGGCTCTTGCGCTATCATTGGATTGAAGACGCGGGACACTCTTCAGATGGCCGGATGAACGGTGAATTCTGGACGGAGGTGCAAGATGAGGCTTTTGAAGGGCAACTCCGCGACTCCGACCGGACCCGGCGCCCGGCGCACTTCAGTGAGTTTCCGTCAGGCGCTAATCTTCGCGATTGGCGCTGCCTTCGGTTCGATTCTGGCCACGCTCATCGGGCTCGAGTATACGAGCTGGATAATTATTGCTTTCTGCTGGCCGCTGGCGATGTTGTTCGCGATGCTCGAGCGGCCGCGCGAGCGGCGGCCACGAATCGCGAGCGCCGGCCGGCCTTGGTATGTGAAAGCCAAACGGGGTTCCGCGCCGGCACCCGATCGTCCTCAGGTTAACCCCAAGACCAGGGGACTGCACCGCGTTAAGTAGAGCTTACGCGCGCAGGCGGCGCGCCACCGCTTTCGCGAAATAGGTCAGGATCAAATCCGCTCCGGCCCGTTTGATACCGGTCAGGATTTCCATCACCGCGCGTTCTTCGTCGATCCAGCCGTTGAGACCGGCCGCACGCACCATCGCGTACTCGCCTGAAACGTTGTAGGCGGCGAGCGGGCAATTGAATTCGCTGCGGGCGCGATAAATCAAATCGAGATAGGGCATCGCCGGCTTCACCATCACGATATCCGCGCCCTCTTCCAGGTCGAGTGCGATTTCGCGCATCGCCTCGTCGCCGTTGGCCGGATCCATTTGGTAGGAACGGCGATCACCGAACTGCGGGGTCGATTCGGCGGCCTCGCGGAATGGACCGTAAAACGCGGAGGCAAACTTGGCGGCATACGCCATGATCGGAATCTGCTGATAGCCATTCTCGTCGAGCGCCGCGCGAATCGTACCGACTCGCCCGTCCATCATGTCGGAAGGGGCGACCAGGTCCGCGCCGGCGCGCGCATGCGAGAGCGCTTCCAGCGCCAGCAGTTCGAGCGTCGCGTCGTTGTCAACCTCGGTGTCGCTGACCACGCCGCAATGGCCATGGTCGGTGTATTCGCACAGGCAGACGTCGGTAATCACGGCCAGGTCGGGCAGATGCTGCTTGATCTCGGCGACGGCGCGCTGCACCACACCGCTATCGCTCCAGGCCTCGCTGCCGCGAGCGTCCTTATGCGCGGGAATTCCGAACAGCATGATCGCCGGCACGCCCACCGCATGGATTTCGCGCGCCTCGGCGAGCGCGCGATCGACCGAGAGTTGGGCCACGCCGGGCATTGATTCGACCGGCTTGGCGAGGTCGCGGCCCGGACAAACGAAGAGTGGATGGATCAAGTCGTCTGGCGACAGCCGCGTCTCGCGGATCATCCGGCGCAGCGTTTCGGTCCGGCGCAAGCGCCGCGGTCGGGTGATGGGAAAAGCCATACGATGTCGACCGCCGCCCCGGCGGTCCCAGACGATTATATAGTGAAAGATGGCGCCGCGAAGCAGGTCTTATTTCGCGCCGGCCCCGATTGACCAGTCGCGGATCGCGTCCGCCAGCGCGCCGATCGTGTATTTCGCGGGGCTGATGACGACCGTGAAGCCGTGGCGGCGTGCGGTTTCTCCGGTAATCGGACCGATTACGGCGGCCTTCTGTCCCGGCGCAATCGCCCCGATCAGCGCGCAAAAATTATCCACCGTGCTCGAGCTGGTGAAGGTTACGAGATCGACCGTCACCAGCCGCTGGCGCAGCGAATCGACCCCGGCCGGCGGCGGCATGATAGTCCGATAGGCGGGCGCGACGACCACTTCGGCGGCACCCTTCTCCGCCAGCATTCGCGGCAGATGCTCGCGTGCGATCTGGGCGCGTGGCACCAGGAAGCGCGCGCCGCGGATCCGTTCTTCGCCGATCGCACCGATAATTGCCTCCGCCCGGTACTCGGCAGGCATCGCCGCGACTTCGAAGCCATAATCCCGCAGCCGGCGGGCAGTCGCCGGTCCGATCGCGGCAAGCGACGCGGATTTCGGTTGATCGAGCTCGCGGCCGAGGGTTTTCATCCGTGCGATAAACGCATCAACCCCGGTCGCGCTGGTGAAGATCAGCCAATCGAACGAATCGAGGCGCGCGATCGCGCGGTCTAGCGGCGCGTAGTCATCAGGTGATGCGAGTTCGATAGTTGGAAATTCGACGACCTCGGCGCCCATCGCGCGCAGCCGTCTGGCGAAGCGTTCCGCACCCGCGCCCTGCGCCCGTGTCACCACGATCGAGCGGCCGCGCAGCGGCGCCTCCGCGCTGAGCGGTTCGTTAGGGTTTGCCATCGCCGACCAAATCCGCAGCACCCCGCGCGAGCATCCGCTCGCCCAGCCGGACGCCAAGCTCAGCGGCTGCTGCGAGTCCGTAATCTGCGAGCGTAGCTTCGATTTCGTCTTCAAGCGCGTGCCGTCCTTCGCGATCGAACAGCAGCGCGTGCGCTTTCATGTGGTTGCTGTCGAACGCCGCACGCACGCCGACCGCGGTTGCGCACGAGGCGCCAATCGTCGCGAGATACGCACGTTCGGCTGCCGTCTCCGCGGCCGCCTGAAGATCATTGATCGCGGCCACGCCCCGTTCCAATTCCTCCGAGCCGCCGATCCCACAATCGTCGCGCGCTTCGACGGCGAGCGCCCCTTGTCCACCGGCCGGGACAAAGTGCTGCTCATCAAGCAGCTCGGGCGCGATTGCGCCGTCACGGCCCAGACGGCGCAGCCCCGCGATTGCGATGATAATCGCGTCCAATTCACCCGCTTCGAGGCGGGCGAGCCTGGTATCGACATTGCCGCGCAGCGGAACTACGTCGAGGTCCGGACGCACCCGCATTGCCTCGAAGCGCCGGCGCGCCGACGAAGTGCCGAGCCGCGCCCCCTGTCGCAACCCGCCAAGCCCGCCGCCGCGGTGCGAAACCAGCGCGTCGCGCGGATCCTCACGGCAGGGAACCGCGGCGATTCGGAACCCAGCGGACAGCCGCGCCGGAAGATCCTTCATCGAATGAATCGCAAGCTCGATCTGCCCCGCGAGCAACGCCTGCTCGAGTTCTTTGACAAACAGCCCCTTGCCGCCGGCCTCTGCCAGCGAAGCGCTCGTCAGCCGGTCGCCGCTGGTCCGGATAGGAACGATTTCGATGGCGAGCGCCGGCAGGCTGGCCTTTAGCCAATCCTCGACCAACCGCGCCTGCGCCATCGCCAGCACGCTCGGCCGCGAGCCGATCCTCAGCCGCCAAGGCATCGCGCAAGACCTCCGTGCGACTGCACGCCGGAAGTGTGTCTACTTGGCGTCATCGGGACCGTTATCATCATCATCGATTTCCGCGTCGAACTCCGGATCACCACACAACAGCCGGCGGGCAAGCTCTGCCGTATATAGCGCTTTGCCGGTCTCGTCATCGTCGCGGCGCAAGCCGGCAAGCACGCGATGGAGCAGCTTGTTGACCAGGCCGCGGGTCAAAAGCTCGACGCGCATCTGCTCGCCCGGCGCGAGTCCGGCGAGCCAGTTACGATGGCGACGCAGTTCGTAGTCGCGCAACTGCTCCATGCTGAGCCGGATCTCCTTGATCGCCGGCACCAGGCCGAGTTCGTCGAGCCATCGATCGAACGCCTCCAACTCCTCCAGGACGATCGTTTCGGCTTTGCCGGCCTCACTCTCGCGCGCGCTCTGCGACTGACGGGCGACCTGGCCGAGGTCGTCGATATCGTAGAGATAGACGTTTTCGACCTGGTTGAGCCGGGGATCGAAATTCCGCGGCACGCCAAGGTCGATCAGAAACATCGGGCGGTAATGGCGCTCGCGGATGAGGGGCTCGAAATCCTCGGCGGACAGGATCGGCTGCTCGACGCTCAACGAGCCGATCACGACGTCCGCAATCTTAAGGTAGGGGTGATAGTTGTCGAACGGCACCGCAGTGCCATCCAGCTCGCGTGCGATCGCGACCGCGCGATCGAAGGTCCGGCTGGTCACCAGCAGCGCTTCGACGCCGCGGCGCTTGAGCTGGCGGGCGACCAGCTCAGCCATCTGTCCGGCCCCCATCAGCATGATGGTTTTATCTTTCAGGGTATCGAAGATGCGCCCGGCGAGTGCGACCGCAACCGAGCCTACCGAAACGGCGCCATGACCGATAAGGGTTGTTTTCCGTACCCGCTTGGCGACCGAGAAGGCGCGATGGAACGCGCGATGGAGGATCAAGCCGGCGCTGCCGGCTGCGACCGCGTGCGCATAGGCGAGCTTCAATTGCCCGAAAATCTGCGGCTCGCCGACGACCATCGAATCCAGACTGGCGCCGACGCGGAACAGATGGCGGGCCGCGTCACTGCCGTCGAACCGATAGACCGCCGCACCGAAAGTTTCCGCGCCGACCCGGCGGTCTTCAGCCAGGAAGCGCAGCCCGGATTCGGCGGCGGCCTCGCAATCGGCGGTGACTCCAACGATTTCGACGCGGTTACAGGTGGAGATCAGAGCCGCCTCGGAGATCGCCGGCGCGGCGAGCCTGAGACGCGAAAGCGCCGGAACGATTTCTTCCTCGGTATAGGCCAGGCGCTCGCGCAGATTGACCAGCGCGGTACGATGATTGACGCCCAGGATGACTAATCGATGTTCCATCGTTCAATCGAAATTGCCGCCGTGATGGCCCGGATGCACGAGGCTCAGCCCGAGGAACGAACCAGCCAAGACGGTAAATACCACGATCGTCAATGCGGCCGCACGCCGGCCACGCCATCCCACGGTCATCCGCGATTCGAGCAGCGCCGCATACAGAATCCAAGTGATAAGCGACCAGCATTCCTGCGGCTCCCAGGACCAGAAATGGCCCCACCTGGTATCCGCCCAGATGGCGCCGCTTGCGATCGCGAGAGTCAGCATCACGAAGCCCCAGCAGAGCAGGCGATAGTTAATCCGATCGAGAGTCTCGAGACTCGGCACCCGTTCACCCGGACCCGGCAGCGGACGTTTCGACTTAAGACGCGAATCGTAGATCAGATAGATCAGACTCACGCCGGCCGCCAACAGAAACATCGCATAGCCCAGGAACGCCAGCGTTACATGAACCGGCAGCCATCCGCTGCGCAAGCTCTCGGGCAATACCAGCCGGCCCGGGGTGGCGAGGCTCGCGGCTACTGCCAAAGCGATCGTCGCGGCGGGCGCCACGAACAGGCCGACGACGGCCACGTGGAGACGGATTATCAAGCCCACCCCTATCAATGCGACCAGCAGCGCCAGTAGGGTCAGCGATTGGCCGAAACTCGCCACCGGCATATTCCCCGCTTGCAGCCCGCGCGCGATCAGATGCATTGCGTTGAAAGCGGCCCCCATCGCCAGCAGCGCCGTTCCCCAGTTCGCGATTCGGCGGCGGCCCGGTCCGCGCCCGAAGAAGAAACATCCGGAAGCGACTGCATAACAGACGAGGGCCCCACCGATCCAGATCGGGTTCATCGGGAAGCCCCATCAGTGTGGGAGTTTCTGTTGCGCGGACGGCGAAACAAAACGCCGCCAATTCTATTACAGGCCGGGGAGGCGGGACAGTCCTATCTATCTATTCTATCTATACATTGGGCCTGAACATGCAGCATGCTTGCCTCGATACGGACGCGCGGGCATAGAAAAAGTCACACGCCGGGGGGTCACGATGAACCGAGCTAACCTGAGGGCCATCAATCAAACGCGCGGGGTGGTGCTGTGTGCCCGTTTAGAGCAGGCTGGCGGCGTCGCCGGAAAAAGCCGCGGGCTGCTCGGCCGCGACCGTCTGGATGACGACGCCGGGATGCTGTTCGAGGCCGGCCGCCTGGAGCCGTTCATGTGGATGCACATGTTCTTCATGCGCTTTGCGATCGACATCGTGTTCATCGACCGGCACGACCGGGTGGTTCGCATCAGCCATCAGCTCAAACCCTGGCGAGTTTCGGCGCCGGTATGGAGAGCGCGGCGAGCGCTCGAACTGGCGTCCGGCGCGGCGCGGCGAACTGGGACACAAGTGGGTGATCGGATCACTCTGGAGTAATCGTAGGCAACCACAGCACATCGTAATCCAGTCCGCGTGCGCCGCCGCTACGATGTGTAGCGTCTTATCATCAGCAACGCCGGCGGGTCGCGTAAGCGGCAGCCGGCGCAAGTGATCGCGGATTTTTCAATTCCTGCCATCTGACGGGCCCAATTAGGCTCTATTGTCGCAACCAGAAAGTTCCCGTTGCCGCCGCGCAACGGAGCGGTTGCAAGGCGGCTCCGCGGCAGGCCTCGAGTAGCAAATGATCCGCGCCACTACTGCATTTCTGCATTGGCATCGGGCGTGCTCTATCAACCAACGCGTCTCGGATCGTTGCGAGGCCTAAGGCCACCGACACGATTCAACGAAGCATCTTTAGCAAACGAGATCGGGAGGGGGAGTCGCTTGGATATAGCATCTGACGCCGGACAGGAGCGAGCCAATCCCGTGATCTATCTCGCCCTGGCACTACCGTTATTGCTGGGTGTGATCGCGATCAGCAATACCCTGACTGGACGTTACTCGCATCCGGTTGCTGAGCCCAGAGCGATCACCGCTCCTGGCCATACCAGCGGCGAGCCCAATCCCGCCAACCTCATCAGACCTCAGAACGTAAGGTACGTCGGCTGACGACAACATCGGCCACAAAAAAGGAGGAAGTGAAATGGAGCTAATCACCAAATTGTATGTGCGGGCGAGCGAGTTCCACAAGGGGCAGACGATGACGGAATACGCGCTC
>DATJRJ010000214.1:0-52247 GCA_035504735.1 Binataceae bacterium (SeqCode) | reverse complement strand
GGGAAGCTCAAGTCCTCGAGTCCGACGAAAATCCGGAACTCGGGGCCGAGCCGCACCAGCAGCTCGCTCACCAGCTCGAGATCCTTGACCGCCTGCTTGATGCCGACCAGGTTCGGCGCCCGCTCGGCAATTCTCGCGACCGTATCGCAGGTCACGCTGATCGAGGCGCGGCCCGGGATGTGGTAAATCATCATCGGCAGGCTGGTACGCTGGCCGAGGTCGGCGTAGTACTCGACGATTCCGCGTTGCGGCGGGCGGATAAAGTAGGGCGTCAGGATCAAAACCGCCGCCGCTCCCGCCTGTTCGGCGCGCGTGGTCAGCTCGACCGTATCGGCATGCGATTGCGAGCCGGTCGCCGCGACCACCGGGATACGCTTGCCGGCGGTATCAATCGCGACCTTGAGCAGCGTGGTCCGTTCCTCGATCGAGAGTGTGGTCGGCTCGCCGGTGGTGCCGGCCACCACGATGCCATGCGAGCCCTGCGCGATCTGGTGTTCCACCAGCCGCGCATAGGTCGCGTAATCGACTGCGCCATTCGTAATCGGCGTTATGAGCGGCGTGTAAGAACCGCGCAGAAAATCCCGCTTCAGATTAATCACCGGGCTAACTCCCTCATGAAACTTGACGCCGCCCGGGTGAGGGCCGGCGCGATGGCTACGCCACCATACCAAAAGCGGGAAAACCCCGCGATGCGACTGGGCATTCTCAGATTCCGCGCTACCAGCGCCTTGACTGTCCGCATCGGCGTCCTTAATTTCAAGGACAGGAGTGCGAAACCAACATGGCAAATGAAAACGTGGCGCATGTGACCGACGCGAACTTCGAGCAAGAGGTGCTGAAGTCCGATAAGCCGGTGCTGGTCGATTTCTGGGCGCCGTGGTGCGGACCGTGCAAAGCCATCGCGCCGCTGATCGACGAACTGGCGGTGCAGTATGCGGGGCGTCTGAAGGTCGTCAAGATTAATGTTGACGACAATCCGCAGACGCCGCAGCGTTATAATGTCCGGGGAATTCCGAACCTGCTGATCATCAAAGGCGGCCAGGTCGCGAATCAGATCGTCGGCGCGGTGCCCAAGGGCAACCTGGTGCAGGCGGTCGACAGCGCCATCGCCTGATTGTTCTTCAGCTCACTAAGAAGTGGGTGAGGGGCTGGGCTCCGGCGACAGCTCACTCCTCATCCGCTCCTGAGCTCGCCATAGTGCCATAAAATCGGCGCGGCGCGACTCATATTGCTCCTTGAGCTCGGGCGGGATGCGGTCCAGGAGCCGATTGTCCCAGTTGAGCAGCTCGGGAGCGAGCTGCGAATTCTTGAGAATCTCCGCTCGTGGCGGCAGCAGTACCATCATCGCCATGATCACGAAGCCGAGCGCGATGGTAGCGAGCGCTGCCCCGGCCGCGCCGCCGATCAGCCGATCGATCCATCCCATCCGTACGAGCTGAACCAGCCGGATAACCATATTCCCGACGATTTCGATGGCGATGAAGACCAGCACGAAAACCGCGACATAGCCGATGATCCGGGCGGTTGCGGTTCCGGCGCCGAATTCGCGGCCGGCAATGTCGGCCGCCGCACCGTGGTAGAGCGAGGCGGCGTAGAGCCCGCCGATCAGCGACAGCAGCGAAGTCACCATCCTGAGCGCGCCTCGCGAGAACCCATAGATAACGCCCAGGCCGATCACCGCGATAATCGTATAATCCAGCCCGTTTAGATTCGCTGCCACGGTTTAAGTCCCCATCCCGAAGCCGAGCCGAAACTAGCATGCGCCCGCCACCCGCGCATCCCACGTTTACATCGCACCGCGCCAGCGATTAGGTTTACGCATCGAGAGGAGTCGATGCCGATGGTCTCAATTTCGCGCAACTCATACCGAAACCGCCTGATCATAGAATTTGCCCTGATTGCGGGCATTATGTTCGCGATGGCGCCTGGTGCCGCGGCTGACGTGCTGTGTCCGGATACGATCGGCGTGGTAGAGAACGCGACCAGCACCACCGGTGACTGGCAGGTTCGCGACTCGGGCGAGAAACCGGAGCTCGATCGCATGACGATCTACGACGGGCCGCCGGCGGACCAGGCCTCGCTCAAGTACGATCGCGAGATCAAACGGAAATCGGAAATCGTTCAAATTTGGAATCTGGCGCCGAGCAAGCGCGGTTATTGGCTCGCGTGCGGCTATAGCAATACCTCGAAGGAGCTTTACCGCAAGCTGCCCGAAATGACCGCGATTTGCGAAGCAATCCTCGATCGCACCGTCAGTTTTCCCAACGGCGGCCCGGTGGTGCGGCGCGTCCGATGCCGCGCCAAATGATTTTTTGGGCTAGTGCGGCTCAGCCGGGCGGGCAGCATCGCACAAAGGAAAACGATCGCGAAACGGTGCAGCGCTCGCGCGCGCGGCATCACCTGTTTTAAATAGATGCAATGGAAGCGGTTTATATCGAGGATCTGAAGCATCACCTGGGCCGGGAAATCACGCTGCGCGGATGGCTCTACACCCGGCGCTCCAGCGGCAAGGTGCATTTCCTTTTGATTCGCGATGGTACCGGCCTGTGCCAGTGCGTCGCCTCGATTACCGACCTCGGCCCCGAGAACTTCGCCGCCGCCGACCATCTGGGCCAGGAGAGCTCGCTCGAAGTGACCGGTATCGCGCGCGAGGACAAGCGCGCGCCGGGCGGAATCGAGCTGACGCTCAAGAGCTTCAAGCTGATCGCCGCGGCTAACGATTATCCGATCACTCCCAAGGAGCACGGCGTCGCCTTCCTGCTCGACCTCCGCCATCTGTGGATTCGCTCCGCGCGCCAGCACGCCATCCTGCGCATCCGCAGCGAGGTCGAAGCCGCCTGCCGCGATTTCTTTCACGAGCGCGACTTCGTGCTGTTTGACGCGCCGATGCTGACGCCGACTTCATGCGAGGGCACTACCAACCTGTTCGAGCTCGACTACTTCGGCGAGCGCAAGGCCTATCTCACGCAGAGCGGACAGCTCTATGCGGAAGCCGGCGCGCTCGCCTTCGGCAAGGTCTACTGCTTCGGACCGACTTTCCGCGCCGAGAAATCCAAGACCCGGCGCCATCTGACCGAGTTCTGGATGGTCGAGCCGGAAGTCGCCTTCTTCACGCTCAATGAGGATATGCAGCTTGCCGAAGATTTCGTCTCCTCGATCGTAGCGCGGGTTCTTGATCGGCGGCGCGAAGAGCTGAAAATCCTCGAGCGTGATTTGACCCTGCTCGAGAAGGCTGCCGCCAAACCGTATCCGCGAATCACCTACGACGAAGCGCTCGTGCGGCTCAAGGCCAAGGGCTTAGAGGTGCGATGGGGCGAAGACCTGGGTGGTGACGAAGAGACCGCGCTCTCGGCCGAGTTCGATCGGCCCGTGCTCGTGCATCGCTACCCCGCTGAGTGTAAGGCATTCTACATGAAGCGCGATCCGACGCGGCCGGAGGTCGCCCTGTGCGTCGATATGCTGGCGCCGGAGGGCTATGGCGAGATAATCGGCGGCGGCCAACGCGAGGACGATTACGAGACCCTCAAAGGACGCATCGTCGAGCATAATCTGCCGCTCGAAGCGTTTAGCTGGTATCTCGATCTCCGCCGCTACGGTTCGGTGCCGCACGCGGGCTTCGGGATGGGCATCGAGCGAGCGGTCTCGTGGATCTGCGGCATCCATCACGTGCGCGAGGCGATCCCGTTCCCGCGCATGATGGAACGGATCGAACCGTGACCGCGCCCGCCGATTCGGCGGCTGACAAGGAGACGAGATGAAACGCAGCACCCAACGCATCCTAACCACCCACTCCGGCAGCCTGCCGCGTCCGGAGGACTTGATCGAACTGAATGTCGCCAAGCTGAGCAGCAAGTCGCACGACGAAAAAACCTATGCCAGTCATTTGTCCGCCGCGGTCGCGGATATCTGCCGCCGCCAGAGCGAACTTGGTATCGACGTAATCAACGACGGAGAGTTCGGCAAGGCGACGCGCGGCCCGGTCGACTATGGCGCCTGGCAGAGCTATGCATGGGGGCGCGTCGGCGGCTGGGAATACGGACCGGCGCGCGACATGCCGCAAACCGTCGGGCGCCGCGACCGTGTCAAGTTCGCCGACTTCTATCGCGAGTTGAATCAGAACAGCCAGACTTCGACCACGCCGATGAGCGGTCGGCCGCAAGTTTTCAAAGCGCCGATTACCTATACGGGACAGTCCGCTCTGCATATCGATCTGGAAAACTTCAAAGCCGGACTAGCCAGGGTCCGTGCCGAGGAAGGCTTTATCACTTCGATCGCGCCGGGCAGTCTGGGCCGTCGGCAGAACGAGTATTACAAGTCCGACGAGGAGTACCAGTTCGCACTGGCCGAAGCGCTAAGAGAAGAGTATCGGGCCATCGTCGAGGCCGGTTTCGTGCTGCAACTCGACGATCCCGGCCTGCCGGATACCTGGGACCTGACCAATCCCGAGCCGACCATCGAGGAATATCGAAAGTTTGCGATGGTGCGAATCGAAGCGCTCAATCACGGCTTGCGCGGCCTGCCCGAGGATCGGATTCGCTATCATATATGCTGGGGTAGCTGGCACGGCCCGCATTCCACCGATCTGCCGCTGAAGGATATCGCCGAGGTGATGCTCAAGGTGCGTGCCGGGGCTTTCTCGGTCGAAGCCGGCAACGTCCGCCATGAGCATGAATGGAAGATATGGCGCGACATCAAGCTGCCGGACGGTAAAATTCTCATCCCGGGCGTCGTCAGCCACGCCACCAACGTCGTCGAGCATCCGGAGGTCGTGGCCGATCGTATTCTGCGGTATGCCGAGGTAGTCGGGCGCGAAAATGTGATCGCCAGTACCGACTGCGGACTGGGCGGACGGATTCATCCGCAACTGGTGTGGGCCAAGCTGGAAGCGCTGGTGGCCGGCGCGGAGCTGGCGAGCCGTCAGCTCTGGCGCTAGTCGGGATTGGCGAGCTTCTTCATCAGCGCATCGAAGCCGCCCCTGTTCAACTGCTTGACGAAATCGTTGCGGTAGCTGGCGACCTCGCTGATCCCGGCGATCACGAGGTCATAAACCTTCCATTCACCGTTTTCCTGGCGCAGCTGGTAGTTGAAATCAAGCGGGCTCTGCAGCATCGGACTGTTGACACTGGTATGGACTTCCGAAAGATCGGGACCGATGCTGCTCTCCTTGACGAAATCGATCTTTTGACCCGAGTAGCTCTCGATAATCTTGACGTAGCGCGCTTCCATAAAATTCTGGAACGCGACCTCGAAGCGCTTGCGCTGGTCCTCATTGAGCTGCTTCCATTGGGTTCCCAACGATGAGTGCGCCATCGCTTTGAAATCGAAATCGGCGTCGAGCACCTTGAGCAACTCGGCGCGCTCTGCCTCCGGTGCGGACTTGTATTTCGGATCGGCGATGATTTTGAGCGCCTGGTTGACGGCCGACTTGACCACCGCCATCGCGCTGGTCGCGGCCTGCACCGCGGATAGGGGCGCGGCGAGGATCAGCAGCAATGAAACCAGGCTGGCCAGGAATCGATTCTTGCGCGTAGTTCCGGCTCTCATCGTTAATCCCTTCCCATCGGTGCGGACTCTACTCTCCCATCGCAAAGAGCGTCAAAAGCCGGGCCGGCTGCCGTTGACCGGCAGCTTTTCACTCGCTAGGTTCCCGCTCAGCACTTCACCCGGCAGATATCTATCAGCAGCCAGAAAATTGATTGCTCGGCCAACGGTTCCTGCACGAACGGAAGATAACGATGGCAAAAACCAGGGAAGTGACCTTTTATAGCGATGGGCTGAAGCTCGCGGCCACACTCTATCTGCCCGACGATCGCGCCGGCGGCGGTCCGCGTCCGATCGCGATGTTGTGTCACGGGCTGCGCGCCGATCGCAAAGTGTTCATGCCGGCCTTTGCCGAGGAGTTTGTGCGCGCCGGTTACGTGGCGCTGATCCCCGACTATCGCGGCTTTGGTGAGAGCGAAGGCCCTCGGCATCGGCTGATATCGCGCGAGCGCGAGGAAGATATTATCAACGCGATTACCTTCCTCGGTCTTCAGCCCGAAGTCGACCCGAATCGAATCGGTCTGTTCGGGATCAGCTATGGCGGCGCAACCGCGATCGGCGTGGCTGCGCGCGACCCGCGCGTGCGATGCGTGGTCAGCGTGGTGACGTTTGGCGATGGCGACCGTTGGATGCGTAACTCGCGGCGGCTCTGGGAATACTATCGATTGCGTGGAGCAGTTGAGCGCGATCGGCAGCGGCGCGTGACGACCGGCGCTAGCGAATACGTGGATTTTTCCGAGATCCTGCTGCCGACGCCGCCCGAAGAGGAATTGTACAAGGGCCAGGACCTCGCGGCGCTGCGGATTACGCTGCCGCTCGAAACTGCGGACGATATAATGAGTTATCAGCCCGAGCGCGTCGTCCATGAAATCGCGCCCCGTCCGCTGCTGCTGATCGCCGGCGACCAGGATTACCTGGTCGGCTGGGAGGAATCCTGCCGGCTCTACGAGTTGGCCAAGGATCCCAAGGAGCTGATCATCCTGCCCGGGATGAGTCACTACCAGGTCTATTCAGTGGGCTTTCGCCCGACGATCGAGGCGGCGCTGCGGACTTTTCGCCAGGCTCTCGGCTAGCGCAGTCTGCGTCCCTTCGATCGCGATTGCTACGCCGATCGCGCGCGGCAGTCGCCGGGAATCGGTCACGACGATGGCAGAAAACTGTCATTGGCGATGCCGTTGCGGATGCGTTCCTTTTACCCCCGAAGTCCCTCATATCCCGATTCTCCGGGCGACAGTCGTCCGCTAGTGAATGTGCTGTGACGCTGGCGAAGGTCCAGAGACGCTGCCGCTTCTTTAGTGCTTTTTTACATACTCACTAGCAGATTTTTCCATTTATAATTTGAATTAGGTTATTCTTATTTAAGATAGATTTTACTCAATCTATTCGTGACATCGTAGGCATACTAATTGCTCTGGCTCTAGATAGAGAGGTTTAGAGCTTATGCTGCTCGGTGGACGACTTGGGCAGATTCTGGTGCTTGCTAGCATCTCGCTTATCGCCCTGGTCGGGATGGTGGGGCTGGCGATCGATGGGGGCTACCTGCTTACGGTTCGGCGGCACATGCAGACTACCGCGGACGCTGCGGCTGTCGCTGCCGCGAACGTCATGCAAGGCAGCGGCAGCTACCAGCAGGCCGCAACCGACGTTACGGCAATCAACGGGTTTACCAACGGTCAAAACGGCGTGACGGTAACCGTTTCCTCTCCCCCACTTACCGGCGCCTATGCAGCCCTCCAGAATTACGTCCAGGTGAACGTCGCACAGGCGGTCCCCACCTATTTTCTGCGCGTAATCGGTTTCACTACCGTGGCGGTGGGCGCGCGCGCCGTCGCCGGGACGATTAATGGTCCGGCCTGCATTTACGCGCTCGATCCTTCGGCCTCGCGTGCAATCGCGCTGAATGGCAATTTCACCGTCACTTCAGCCTGCGGGGTGCTGGCCGATTCGGATAGCTCCTCGGCCATGACGGCCAACGGCAACGGCGTAGTGACCACCAGCTCGCTGGGGGTGGTGGGGAACTACTTGGCCAACGGAAACGTTTCGTTCACTCCGACCCCCCTCATCCATATCGCGCCGTCGCCCGATCCGCTGGCCGCGCTGCAGGCACCCAGCGTAGCGTCATGCACTCAGGCGGCCACCAACAAAAGCGGCAGCTATAGCGTGAGCGGCAACAATCCGATCGTGACCGTTCCACCCGGTGTGTACCCCAGCGGCATCAGCGTCGGAGGCAATAACAGCACAGTCACCTTTAGTGCCGGGACTTACGGCAATGGCATTGCGGTCATCGGAAACAATGGCAGCGTGACCTTCAATCCGGGTCAGTACCAGAGCGGCGGTGGCAGCGGCAGCGCCATCACGATTACCGGCAACGCGGAGGCGACCTTTACGACCGGCAATTATTCATTTTGTGGCCCGGTCTCGATCACCGGTAACAACGCCGTCACCTTCAGTCCGGGACTCTACTACGGAGGTATCAGTATCTCCGGCAATGCGGCCGTAACGTTCAACCCCGGCACTTACATCCTGGCCGGCGGCGGACTTTCGGTGACCGGCAATTCGAGCCTGACCGGCGCCGGAGTGACCTTCTACGATACCACCGGTTTCGGGAGCTACAGCGGCATCAACCTGAGCGGCAACGAACAAGCGAACTTAAGCGCGCCGACTTCGGGTGCGCTGGCGGGAATTCTGTTCTTCCAGGATCGCACGATTCCCACCGGCTCGGCCGGCAGTTCGATCATCGGTAACTCGCAGTCGACCTTCGACGGAGCGCTTTATTTTCCGACCACTACGTTGACCTACAACGGAAATTCGAGCTCTTCCGGATACACCATTCTGATCGCCGACAAACTCTCGATCACCGGCAACTCCACGATGGTGATCGGCGATAATTACTCCTCGCTCACCAACGGCTCACCGATCAAGTCGACCACGCTCTATGAATAGCCTTTCTGTGGGTAGCAGGCCGTGAATCCCCGTGATGCCCAAATTAATCCTCACCCTGCCCAAATCACGAAACGCGGACGGATATTGCTCTTAGCCGGACAGAGTGCCACGGAGCTCGCTTTACTGCTGCCGGTGCTGACCCTGTTGCTTCTGATCGGGATCGATCTGGCGCGCGTCTTTTTCGTCAGTATCGGTGTCGATGATGCGGCCCGCGCCGGTGCGGACTATGGCTCGCAGAGCGTGATAACCGCAGCCGATTCCAACGGTATCATTGCCGCCGCCAAGGCCGACGGCGCTGGCATCGTCAGCCTGAGCGTGACCGCCAGCCAATGTACCTGTCTGGGCGACTCTTCGGTGGCCCCGTGCCCGACGTCGTATTGCGCGGATAATGCCCAGGCGACCTACATAACCGTCAACGCCCAGGCCCCGTTCCATACCCTGATCACTTATCCGGGCTTGCCCTCCTCGTTGACGCTTTACGGTCAGGCGATCATGCCGGTTCAGCAATGAGCCGCAGCGCGGCTGCGACCGCATCGTGGTTTCGTGCCGCGCAGGCGACGGTCGAATTCGCGCTTACGATCGCGGTCTTTCTGTTGATGACCTTCGTGACCATGAAATTGGCGCTGGCGGTCTACAACTACAATATGGTTTCTTCGGCGGCTCGCGAGGCGGTGCGTTATGCAATCGCGCATGGTCCCAATAGTCCGTATCCGGCGAGCACCTCGCAGATCCAGCAGGTCGCGATCAACGCCGCCCCCGGGGTGAACCTGAGTGTCAGCAACGTAAACGTGAAATGGATGGCTGATCCGAATCTCCCTTCGCGTCAGGATGCGCAGGTTCAGATCACCTATTCCTACACACTACAGATACCTTTCATGACCACGCGCACGCTCAACCTAACCAGTACCGCGCAAATGCTCGCCGCCCAGTGAGAGGCCGCCCGAGGCATAGGTCGAGATAGTATTGCCGCGCTCTAACCGATCTCATTTGTAGTACCGCGCTCGCTGATCCAGGCCGAGTTCCTGATAATAGGCTACCCAGTCGGTAGTAATCTTTTGATATGCATCCGCCGGATCGAGGCGGCCGGCTTTAATTTGCTCGCAGATGTAAGCTTCCAGAACATCTTTTTTGTGGTAGCCGAAGTTCTCGCCATGCCACTCGCTAAATGCCGGCTCATACCAGAGGTTCGCGAGATCGTTAGAGCCTCCGGCGCAAATTGGATAAAGATGGTCAACTTCTCCGTAGTGGGTGTTTCGGTCGGCCGCCGGCACATTGTATTCGTCGTACACGGCTCGTCGCTCCTGCGCGGATTCGTAGCGATGCGCCTGCGAATACGTGCAATATACCCGATGGATTCTCGGCGGGCATCGATATGAGCCTGCAAGCTCAGCTGGGTTCAACGTGTCGGCTTTTCCGGGCGTGAGCTGCGGATTCGGGTAGAGGAAATCGGGTCCGACTCGATAGGGCGCCGATGGCAGGGGAGGGTGCACGGCGGCTTGATAAACGGGAGCGCCGGCGTACTGAGGTTTCTGAAAGAGGGCGCAGGAAGCGAAGACTAGTGCGGCGAGGATGAATGCGAGCGTCGAATACTTCTTCACGACACTCCGATTATTAACTTAATACCGATTCGGAAAACTCAGTCCGGGGATCGGCTGCGCTCAATGCTTGCCGTACGCGAGCGGCACACCTTTACGCTGCGCGAGGATATAGGCCTCCAGCGCGCGAAGCTTCGGATCGTTAGGGGCGAGAGTCGGGCCCTTGACTGGATTCTCGATACACCAATCGATCATATCGCGCAGCAGGGCGACCCGCTGAAGCTGGACCTGGTATTTCGGATAGGTCTCGGGATGGGTATTAGCCGCGTCGGGATGACACATATCGCAACTCACGCCGATAGTGCCGCCCAGCGCGTCGGCGGAATGAAAGATGCGTTTGCCCTCTGCGACGAAAGCGTCGGTCTGCGCCTGCCATACCTTAAAGTCGCGTTCAGTGAAGCTCGCGTACGTGTCGCCTTGCTGAACCTTGAGTTTTGAAGCGGCGGCCCCACCCGGACCGGCGATGTTCTGTTTGGCGCCGGCCGGCGCCCCGGCCGATTGCGACGCGGCCGGCTTCGCGGCTTCGTTCTGCGCCGTCACCCAGTGCTCGCCCGGATGCTTGCGCTGCCATTGATCCATCAGATCCCGCGTCACCGCCAGCGCCTGCGCCCGCGGCATCTTTTGGCCCGGTTTGAGCCCCGGCACCTGCATGTGCGTGACACCGTCGCAAAGCACGATGTCGACGCCGTCGTTAGTCGCGGAGGCGTGATGTGTCGGGAGCGGATCGGCGATCGCGGTTGGCAGCCGTCGAGGTGCGGCAAGGCCGACCATGCCGGCGCCGATAATTGCTCCTCCGATTACCGCCAGGAAGGTTCTTGATGCGCCTTTCATCTTTTTTCCCGATCAGCCGCTCGGCGATAAGTCACGCCGCGATTCAGTAGCTGGCGAATTGCGTCGCAGCGGGCCGGTGGCGGATACCGCCCGATATCAGGTACTCGGCGCTCACGTTAACCGGGTTGCGATCCCACAGATTGTAAATCGTATCGACCAGGCCGGGGTTGGCGACCGTAAATTGTCCGTCCCCACATCCGTCGAGCTGGTCGAAGGGATCGGCGCGATTCATCTGGATCGTGAGCGGCGGTAACCCCTCGGGTGCGTACGGCCATGGCCATGCTGTCGAGAGCATGCCGTAAAAGCTGATGTTGCCGATCTGATTGAAGAGCATCTGATGGGTATGGCCGTGGATCACGGTGACCCGATTGTAAGGCTTGAGAATCGCCTGCACCTGCTCGGCGTCCTCGGTCCAGAAATTCCAGTTCCGGTAGTATTTGTAGAGCGGCGAGTGCGAGAAGACCAGGATCGGCGTGGTATGCGGCACGTTGGCGAGATCTTTCTTCAGCCACTCGCGCTCCTCGTCGCCGACCTCGAACCGCGATTGTATACCGTTGTCGAGGCCGGCCACGGTCTGCATCCGCTGCTCCGGCGTCATCTTGCGCGCGGTCCAGAAATCCTTTTCATGCACGCTCATCAGGACCACGACGTGTACGCCTTTCCAATCGAAAGAATAATTGGGCGGACCGAACATGTCGCGCCACTTCTCGCCCATATCGAGAAACCAGTCGTGCTCGCCCACCATGAGCTTAACTGGCGCCTTGAGCTCATCGAGAATCTGCTTGCCTAGTTCGAGCTGCGCCGGGGAGCCGAGTTGTGCCAGGTCGCCACCGAACAGCACGAAATCCGGCTGCGGGTCGAGCGCGTTGACGTCCTCGACCGCTTTGACTGCAGCACGCACGAAACGCTGGTTGAGGGTCCGCTCATATAGATGAGTGTCCGAGACATAGGCGAAGGTGAATGGCCGGCCGCCTCTGCTGCCTTCGGCGTTGGTGTCCTTTCCGATCGCCGCATCGGCGATGGTCACGAGCTGGAAAGAATGCGGCGGCATCAGCCCCTTGGCCATCACCGCGCCCATCGTGGCTCCCGCCAGTTTCAGGAAGGTTCGCCGGTCGCAGCGGCGCAGCGCGCGCAATAGCGCATCGCGTTCCTCCATGAAGCGGGTCTCAACGCTCTTATAACGTGGCGCCATGTGATTGGATCCCTTCGCTCGCGCGGAAAACAGTGCAGCGCGGCGGCTTCATTTGCCGCCCAGCAGCGCCGGATTTTCACCCATCTTGTTCATGCCCGGACCGATATCGCCGAAGGGACCGCCGAGCCCGGGGCCGTTGCGTCCCGTGAGCCCCATCGCCGCCGCGGTGTCGCGCTGCGGCCGATCGGTACGCGAGCGTACGAACTGGCGATGGTATTCCACCTTGGCGAGCTGGGCGTAGCGGGCGCTCGTAAGGCTGAGGAGAAACGCGGCGAGATCATCGATCTCCGGCTCGCTCAGGCCGAGCGGTACGATGCCGCCGTCGAGAAACGGGTTCTGCACGCCGCCCTTATTATAATGATCGAGTGTGTCCCACACGGTGGTTTGCGAACCATCGTGGAAATAGGGCTCGGTAACGAACAGATTGCGCAGGTCCATGGTGCGGAAGGCGCCGATGTCGTGCGGCTGCTTGGTTACCAGGAAGCGGCCCAGCTCGCTCATGTCGGTCTGGATCGCGAGCTTGTCGATATCCTCGGCGCCGCCGCCGTGAGCGATTACCGCCAGCCCCTTGCGCGCCAGCACCACGAAGTCCGACTTGTGTGCCGAGACGCCGATATTGTGAAAGCGATTGTCGGAGAACATCGGCTGGGTCGGATTCCATCCGTGGCACGACATGCAGCGGCCCTTGCCGTTGTAGATTGCCCAGCCCCGAAGCTGTTGCGCGGTCAGCGCCTGCTGGTCGCCCGCCATGTAATGATCGAACGGCGAATCGAAGGCGAGCTGGGTGCGTTCGTAAGCCGCGATCGCGCGCGCCAGGTCGTCATAGTTGGGTGCACGGCCGAACACCGCCTTGAACTGTTTCGGATAATCGGGGATGCCGTTGATTTTCGCGACCACCGCATCCGGACTCGCCATCCCCATCTCAATCGGATTCAGAATCGGCAGCTTGGACTGATCCTCGAGCGTCTGCGCGCGTCCATCCCAGAATTGCTCGATATTGAACAGCGCGTCGAGCACAGTCGGCGCATTGCGCTGTCCGAACTGTGCATGCACGCCCATCGAGGTCGGAAGCTGATCGGTGAAGCCTTTCTCGGGATCGTGGCAGTTTGCGCAGGCTACGGTATTGTCGGAGGAGAGTCGCGGATCGAAGAACAGCGCCTTGCCGAGCGCCACCTCGTTCGGCGTCTGCGGATTGTCAGCCGGCAGCACCCAGCCATAAAGCTCAGCGGGAAAGCCGGCCTGCTTGGAACTTTGCGGCTCGGCGAGTGCGCCAGGCTGTGGCGTCGGGGTCGTGGCCCCCGCCCATCGCAAGGTGGCGAATCCGGCTGCGACCACTATCCCCACGATCGCCAGCGCGGTCTTGAGCGACATCGGTCTTTCTCCCCCGATCGGTAACGATTTAGCTACCGGCCGCCCACTGGAAGTTGGTTATCCAGGTGACACAATCGTTCCTTCCGAACCGAGCGCAATCATCCGACCGAAAGATGCCAAAGTCAAAGACTCTGGCCGAGGTCGGATCGAAGCACCGCCCGTCTGGCGATGGCACACGCGGGGTCAGCAATGTCAAGCTCAGGCCCATTCGATAATATTGGTGATGTGGTTGCCCCGTCCTAATCCGATGCGTAATAGTGTTGAGGTTCGGGCGGATTGGGACGGACGAATAGACGCTGCACAGCGGGTCAAGGGATACTGAAGCTTGTAGTTTCCCGTGACCAGCGGTGCCTGGACCATCGAGCCGCTTGGGGGCGGGGGACGCAGATGGGCGGGGGAGCCATGCCGGTTGGTGGATTGGTGAGAAGAGCCGAGCTGCATGCCAAAGGCTGGTGCGGGCATTTTCGCTCTTCAGAAGGACGGAGACCACTTCCGCCCAGACCGTCGATTTGACGACGGCGCGCGCGGCATAGGATTCGAAGCTCGAACGTTCGCAGTTTTAGCTAACTCGTTTTTACTCTCGTATAGTTCCAAAACCTTGGCGGGCCGGACGCAAGCCGGCGGCGCACCGGACTTTTGCGTCCGGATAGTGCGTCCTCGGCAGGCCGCCATTTTTGCGCATTGGGAGAGTCACATTTGCGCAGCGGACATCTGGGTCACAGAAAGGCATATGCGTCGCGTCCCTCCCTCGATACCAGGCCGGCGGCTTGGCGAGGGCTGATTAAACCTCTAACCCCCGGCTCGCCGCTGTCCGATTTGGCGGCGCGAGGGCTGAGCGGCGGCGCGTCCGGTTCTGCGGAGGTTTGCCCGGCGCTGACCGACTATCTGCCGATCAACCTGCGCTCGCTGCTGAACCAGCGGATGCGCTCGTCGATGCGCGTCGACGGCGGAGCTATGAATTGCGCCGGGCGCGAGTCGAGCGATGCGATGCTGCGCGAGTTTGCGCGGGCGGTCCGCCACTTCTCGGCCGTCCGGGCGCGCGAACATTGGATCGAATGCGCGGTCGCCGTAGGCCTGCTCGAGGCTACCCTCGCCGAGGGCACGCTCGATCGGCGTTCGCCCTTCATTTGTTTGAAGTGCGCGGTCTTTGCCGCGCCTGCCGATGCACAATTGCATTGCGCGCCCGGCTGTGTTGTGGCGTCGTTCGGTAGCTCCTCGCGGCGCTACAACGCGCCCGAGCGCGTCCGCCGTGCGATCGAGAAATTCCGCGCAGAGCGGCAAGCCCGCGGCCTCGCGCACTTCGATCTCGATTGTTATGTCTCGAAAGGCCGGATGGTCTTTACCTGGCGGCCGCTGGAACGACCCTCAACGGACCTTCATTAGACCTGACCTCTCGTTGAGGTTGGCGGCGCACAGTCCGCTCCCTCGGCGGGGCGGATAATCGATACCGGGCTGGAGAGCCGCCCGCTCGCGGGCGGCAAATCGACAGGATGGACTTACATCGCCGAGGCGCGGCGGCGACGCTGTTCCTTGCGGCGGCGGCGTTGGGCTTCCGAGCGTTTGCGTTTGCGGCGCACGCTTGGCTTCTCGTAGAAGGCCCGCTTCTTCATCTCTTTGAAAACGCCCTCTTTGGCCAGCTTGCGCTTCAACACGCGCATCGCCTGGTCAAGCGAGCCTTCAACCTTTATTTCCATAAAGCTCCATCGTTCATAATTAGGCAGCCGAGCTTAAGTCCGAACCCCAACAGTGTCAACATCCGTCTTCGAGACTATGCGCATTCGAGGAGCGAGGCCAATGGAGCTGGATTTGAAGGGCAAGGTCGCGATGATAACCGGCGCGAGCCGCGGTATCGGCCGTGCGATCGCCGCCACGCTGGCTGCGGAGGGCGCGTGCTTGAGCCTCTGCGCGCGTGGCGCTGAAGCGCTCGAAACGGCCGGCGCCGAGCTGCGGTCAGCGGGTGCCGAGGTGCTCGCCCATCCCGCTGATCAGACCGATCCGGCGAGCATGGAGCGCTGGCTGAAAGCGACGGTCGCGCGCTTCGGCGGCGTCGATATCCTGGTTAATAATGCGGGTGCATCACGGCAGGGCGGAATCTTCGATCTCGCCGACGACGATTGGCGGGCGGCCTTCGATCTCAATTTTTTCGCCGAGGCACAGCTCGCGCGGCTATGCGCGGCCGAGATGGACCGGCGCGGCGGCGGCGCGATTATCAATATCGCATCGATCTGGGGACGCGAGGCCGGCGGCCAGCCAGCGTACGTCGCCTCGAAGGCCGCGCTAATCGCGTTCACCAAGATGCTGGCGCGCGAGCTGGCTCCCAAAGCGATTCGCGTCAACTCGATCGCGCCCGGCTCGATTCTCTATCCCGGTGGCGCATGGGAGCGGCGTTTCCAGGCGGACCCGGCGTTCGAGCGCGATTTCGTCAACCGCGAACTGCCGGCGGGACGCCTCGGGCGTCCTGAGGAGGTAGCGTATGCGGTCGCGATGCTGGCGTCGCCGCGCGCGAGCTGGATTATGGGCGCAAGTTTGGTCGTCGACGGCGCCCAAAGCCGTTCGATCCTGTAGCGCCCAGCCTTATGCCGGTTGCAATTTGTCATTTCGATCGGAGTTGCGGAGCGAGGAATCCCGGATAGCGTTGTGGTCGCGTCCGATCGATTTCGGGATTCTTCGCTGCGCTCAGAATGACAACCCGGCTGTGAGCAGCCCTCAACGTACCGAGGCCCACAGAAAAATCAGCGTTGCAGCGATCCCCAGAATCGTGCGCACCCCGTGCAGATGGCCCCAAATCTCGATCAGCGATCGGCTCTCGGGTCCCGCCCGTTCGGGAACGGTTTCCATCAGGAGGCGATTGGTCGGCATGATACCGAGTAAGGTCCAGGGCCAGTTCGTTGCCAGCACGACCGCGCCGAGTATCCATCGCCAGTCGCCGAGGTTCCACCAGGCCAGCAGTCCCAACAGCGCGCCGATGATCGCGAGCGAGGCCTGCATCGCGAAGCCACGCTTGTAAGCCGGCTGCCACTGGGTCAGCAGCGCGCGGTCGTCGAGCTTCAGCCGGGCCGGCTGTTCGGCCAGGTTGATATAGAACGCCGCCCCGGCGAACAGCGCGGCGGCGATCAGCGCAAGTTGTCCGGCTAGCATCCCTGCTCAGAACTCATGGCCGAGTACCGGATTCTCGATCTGCCCGCCGCATTCGCGGACCAGCAGCGGGCGGACTTCTTCGGCGAAGTATTGCATCTGATCTTCGATCTCCCGGCCCTCGAAGCCATTGGTCTCGAACCAGGCGTTGAGAATGAAATCCTCGTAGCCGCCAATCGCCTTGATGCGCATGATCTTCTCGGCGGCTTCTGCGGGCGTGCCGAAAATCGCGACTTCCTTTTCGATTATCTTGTCCGCGCCGGCCAGCGGATTGGGCGAAGGCGAGAGTTCTTCGCCGTCGGCGAGAATCAGGCCGAAGCCGAACGGCGCGTAGTAATCCGATTGCGCCGCCAGCGCCATCCGGTAGCGATCCAGCTCGCGCTTGCGATCCATCCCGGGCAGTAACAGGTGCACAAAGCGCGCGGTCACGATGCCGCGTTTGCGCGCTGCGTCCCAACCATATTTGAAGCGTCCGCGATTCAGGCGGTCGGGCCAGCCGCTCTTCTCGGCCTCGGCATAATAAAGATCGATATTGCGGCGCAGGCGCGAATTGGGCTCGACCACGAAGTAACCGTTGATGCCGTTCTGCGCCGCCCAGCGAATCGAGCGCTCGGTCGTGAGCGGCTCCCAGATTTGCGGATACGGCTTCTGGAGCGGCTGCGGAAAGACCGACAGCTCGCGCAACGTGGTCGAGCTTTGCAGTACCGGGTTCGGGCCGCCGTAGGGATCGGGTGGGCCCAGCTTGACGACTTCTTCGAGACGCCGGCCCGCATGCGGCATCTTGAAATAAGCGATGGTCGACTGGTGATTCCAGCGCGTGTAGACCGGCGGGATGGTGAAGAACTGGCCGCGATGCGAGAACGACGGCTCTGTCCAGGCCTTCAGGATTATCTCGTAGGCTTCGTGATAGTAAGCGCGATTGCGTTCCTGGTCCTGGATCGTCGAGCCGAACGGCCAACCGAAAGTCTCGGCCTCGCGCGACTGGTAGCCTCGGCCGATACCGAACTCGAGGCGGCCGCCGCTTAACACGTCGAGCATCGCGGCCTGCTCGGCGATCCGGATCGGATGCCACCAGGCGATAATGTTGGCGGCCTGGCCGAGACGGATGCGCCGCGTGCGCGTCGCGATTGCGCTCTGCACGATCAGCGGATTGGGGCTGAACTCGATGCCCTCGGGCTGGAAGTGATGCTCGGTCATGAAGAAGTAGTTGAAGCCGAGCCGCTCGGCGAGGATGCCCTGGCGCACCTGGCTCAAGAGCACGCGCTGATTGCTCTCGTGGACCTCGGTGACGCTGCCGTCCGTGACCGTGATCGCGCCGGGCGTGGTGACGGTCTTCAGATCGCTCGCACCATTATGAAATACGCCCAGCTCCAGCATCGTGATCTCTCCTGTGCTCTTTCAGGAAGTCAGGCCGTGCAGATGAGCGAATGGGCGGTGACCGTTTCGACGCGCGCCGCGACGGTCTCGCCGGGCTGCATTCCGGGCCGCGAGGGCAGCAGCGCGGTCTTGAACTGCGGGGTCTTGCCCGCCATCATCCCGCCGCCGCGCCGCGCCGGACCTTCGATCAAGACTTCGACGCAACTGCCGATAAGCGCGCGATTTCGCGCCAGCGCGGTCGCTTCCTGCAGGTCGATTACCGCTGCCAGCCGGCGCGCCTTCTCAGCCTCGCTGACCGAATCGCCGAGCCGAAAAGCGCGGGTATTTTCGCGGACCGAATACTTGAAGGTGAAGGCCGAGTCGTACCCGACCGTGCGCATCAGCGCGAGCGTCGCCTCGAAATCCGTGTCGGCCTCGCCATGGAAGCCGACGATGATATCGGTCGAGAGCGCGAGACCCGCAATCGCGCCGCGCAGCCTCGCGACCAGGCCGAGATACTCATCCACCGTGTAGCCGCGTTCCATCGCGGCCAGCATCCGGTCCGATCCCGATTGCACCGGCAAATGGAGATAGGGCTGAACCTTGGGCTCCAACGCCATCGCATCGATTACCGACTCGCTCATGTCGCACGGATGGGGCGAGGTGAAGCGGATACGCTCGATGCCGTCGATGGCCGCGACCGCCCGCAGCAGGTCGCCGAAATCGACCGCGCCGAAACGATAGGCATTGACGGTCTGCCCGAGCAGCACGATCTCGCGGACTCCGCGCGTCGCAAGCTCCGCGATTTCGGCCAGGATCGCATCGGTGGGGACGCTGCGCTCGCGTCCGCGCACGTAGGGCACCACGCAGAAGGTGCAGAACCGGTCGCAGCCCCGCATCGCAGTAACGTAGGCGCGCACGCTCTCCTGGTGATCGACCTCGAGACCGGCGTAAGTTTCGGCGCGATCGAGCCGAACATCGACGGCCGGATCGAAGCGCGCGCGTCCGAGCAGCTCCGGGAGCCGCCGATACGAATCCGGTCCGGCGACCAGATCGAGCCAGGGCGCTTTGCCGATCAGCGCGGCGCGATTGTGCTGCGCCATACAGCCGAGCAGCCCGATACGGGTGCCGGGGCGCGCGTGCTTGAAGCGCGCGAGCTCGCCGAGCCGCCCGAGCACGCGTTCTTCGGCATGCTCACGAATCGCACAGGTGTTGATCAGGATTACGTCGGCGTCCTCGGGAGTCGGGCTGCGGTCGTAGCCGGCGCGGCGCAGAATACCGCCGATCAGCTCGGAGTCGGCGATATTCATCTGGCAGCCGTAAGTCTCGAGATAGACGCGAGGCCCGGCGCTGATGGCAGATGCGGCGTTCATCGGCTGCCCGGAATATTAGAGGAGAAGCGGCCGCGCCGACAACGCCGCGAGGCCTCGGCGCGTTGCTCCCGGCCCGCTCCCGCCGCTATTGTTGATGATCGAGCGCCATGACGAACGGGCATCGCAAACCGTCATACGATCAACTGGAGGCGACCCTGCTCGCCTGTCCGCGTTGTAAGCGGGCGGTTCCGGTCCGCAAACGTCTGCTGCTAATTCTGCCTGAGGGCGACAAGTACGAGTACCTGTGCCCGCAATGCGGCAGCGTCTGCGGCACGAAGATCGAGCACACGCCGCTCAAGCCCCTGATGTAGCCCGATTCGATCGCGCCAAGCTCAGCCGTTGCCTGCGGCCGAGAAGGGCTCCACGATCGCGGTAACTCGCACTTCCCCGGGCTGCGAATGCGGGTACGGCTTGCCGAGGTACTTCTGTGACAGCTTGTCGATATGCTCGCGCGCGCCCTTCTCAGTGACCTCGGTTACGCGCCCGCGAACCTGCAGATAGCGATAAGGATTGGCGGGCTCGGCGATCGCCATCGCGATTACCGCGCCGGGCTTCAGCGTCCGGGCCTTGACCCGGCCCTTCGCGGTGTTGAGCTTGAACTTGCCATCTGTGTACTCGAACCAGACCGGCGTGACTTGCGGCGTACCGTCCTTCAGCACGGTGGCCAGGTTGGCGAAGGCGACCTTCTCGGTCAGCAGATCGTTGAATTCTGCAGGAATAACAGCCATCGGGGACGCTCCTGAATTGTTGTGAGTGTGGTTGAGGCCAGTCAGAATATCAGACCGATCCTCCGAGTGGGAGCTTCGTAGTGAGGGGGAAAAGCCGCCCGTCGAGCTATCCGCAGAAACTTCTTTATATAAGTTGTACTTTTTGAGGCGCTTCTATAGTATTAGGCGAATTAGAAGGGCTGAACGGTCGTGAGGATGTATCGGCGCCGCAATTGACTCCGCTGGGCGTATGGAATAATTAGCCTTCGCTAGGCCGTGTGGGGACGATTCGCAATTAGCCATTGATGTAGATCAATTGCAGGAGTTAGCCGATGGCCCTTTTCAATAAAGAACCGGACAAGACCGTGAAGCCTGTGCAGCCTCAGCAGCAATGGTCCGATAAGTCCACGCTGCCCGCGCCGACCGGCGTAGTGGCCGACGAGAAACCTGCGGCGAAGAGCGTTACCGCCGCGGCGCCTGCAGCGGCCGCCGAGGCGCGTGCCTATCTCGATCGCGGCTCGCGCATCAGCGGCAAGCTCTCTTTCGACGGCGCGGCGCGTATCGACGGACAGGTGGATGGCGAGATCTCGGCCAAGGAAAGCCTCGTTATCGGCGAAACTGCGGTCATCACCGCGCAGATCAGTGCGGTTTCGGTGGTGGTGGCAGGCAAGGTCAGCGGCGATATCAGCGCCAGCCAGCGTTTAGAGGTTCGCCCCTCGGCGCGTGTGATCGGCAACCTGGCCTCGCCAATTCTGGTGATCCACGAGGGCGCAACCTTCGAGGGCCATTGCACGATGCAGGCGGAGGCCGGGCGGGACGATCGCAAGGTCACAGTATTTCCCAAGGAGGAGCGCCTCGCGCAGGCCGGAGGTCACAAGCAGGCCTGATCGCACTGCTGCCCGTCACAACCTGCGCATCGATTCCTTGCGCGCGCATTCGATGCTTGCGCCGCGCCCTGTAGCGGAGACGTAGAAATATGCATATTCCACCGGACTGGGGAACCTTCACGGTCCTGATTGTCTCCTTTCTGGTTTTCTGGTTTATATTCAACCGGCTTTTCCTGCGGCCCTATCTGCTTCTGCTCGAGACCCGCGAACAGCGTCTGCGCGAATTGGCCGAGCGCACCGCGCGACTGATGGAGGAGAGGGAAAACGCAGAATCCCGGCGTGCGGCGGAGCTCGCGGCCCTCCGGCACGAAGCCTTGGCACGACGCGAGGCTGAACGGCGTACGGTCGAGGGCGAGGCGCAGCAGATGATCGACCGGGCACGGAGCGCGGCGCACGAATCGATTGAGGCGGCGCGGGAGGCTGTGCGGCAAGAGCTGGCAGCGGCTGAGGGGCAGCTCAAACGCGCAGGGCAGGGGCTGGCGCAAGAGTTGGTCGAACGCCTTTTGCGGCGTCGGGTAGAGTCGGCGGCGAGCAATTGAAGATGAAACTGATCACTGCGATTTTCGCGTTTGGCGGCGCGAACCTGTATGCGGCGACCGCCTTTGCGGCCGCGAGCGGTGAGGCCGGCGCCGGCAGGGACGGATCGTGGAGCGCGTTGATCTTTTATTTCATCAACACAGCGATTTTCGTCGCCCTTTGCGTTTACTTCGCGCGTCCCGCGATTCGCCAGCACTTCGCCAAACGGGCCGGCGATCTTCGCGAGCGGCGGGCGCGGGCCGAGGCCGCCCTCAAGGCGGCCGAAGAGGCGGCGCACGAGGCCGCCCAACACATCCAGCAGCTTGAACTTGAGAAGACTCACCTGCGCGAAGAGATGGAAGCGGAAACCGCATTCCAATTAAAGCTTCTGCGCGAGGCCGCGCAAACTGGCGCCGCGCGCATCGGGCGCGACGCCGAACTGACGGCCGCGGCCGCCGTAGAGGAGGCACGCCGGCGTGTGCGCAGCTATCTGGCGGGAGTTGCCGGCGTGATGGCGCGGGAGTTGGTGCAGCGGAATTTCCATCCCGACGATCAGCGCCGGATGCTGACCGATTTTGCCGAAAAGCTCAGTACCGAGGCTCGCCCGTGAGCGGACTGGCCAAACGCTATGCCCGCGCGCTGGCCGAGCTCGCCACCGATACGCCGCAGCTCGAAGCGTGGGGCGCCGAACTCGAGCGTCTGGCGGCGCTAGCTGAAGCGCCCGAGGCGAGGGTCTTGTTCGACTCGCCCGACCTGTCACATCAGGCACGTATTGAGGCGATCGGCAGGATCGCCGAACGCCTCAAACTGAGCTTCCCGCTGCGCTCGTTCGCGGTTGTGCTCGCGCGTCATCGCCGGCTCGCGGAGTTGCCCGCAATCTCGGTGGCGTACGGCGAGCTGACCGATGAGCGCATGGGACGCGCGCGCGCCACACTTACTTTTGCGTTTGCGCCCGGCGACCAGGAGGTCGCCCGGGTGGTCGAGGGGCTGGCTGCGATTGCGCGCCGGACGATCATTCCGACGGTAAAGATCGACGGTGCCCTGCTGGGCGGCGTGGTCGCGGAACTTGAAGGAAAAACTTATGATGGCAGCCTCGCGACAATGATCGCGGAGGCCGAGCGCCGGCTCGCGGAGTAAACCGGCCGTAATCACGAACACCATGGCAGAAATCAGACCATCTGAAATCAGCGAGATCCTGAGGGACGAAATCAAGGGCTTCGAGGGCGGCGTATCGGTGCGCGAGACCGGCCGGGTGCTCTCGTGCGGCGACGGGATCGCGCGCATCTATGGCCTTCAGAACGCGGCCTCCGGCGAACTGCTCGAGTTTCCACATTCGATTTATGGAATGGTGCTCAATCTCGAGGAGGATAACGTCGGCGCGGCGCTGTTTGGCGACCAACAGGCGGTCAAAGAGGGCGACGAAGTCAAACGCACCGGGCGCATCGCCGAGGTGCCGGTCGGCGAGGCGATGCTCGGACGGGTCGTCAACGCGCTCGGCCAGGCGATCGACGGCAAGGGGCCGATCAAGACCAGCGAAACCCGCCGTATCGAGATCAAGGCGCCCGGTATCATCCGCCGGCAGCCGGTCAAAGAGCCGCTCCAGACCGGCATCAAGGCGATCGACTCGATGCTGCAGATCGGGCGCGGCCAGCGCGAGCTGATAATCGGCGATCGGCAGACCGGCAAGACCGCGATCGCGATCGATACCATCATCAACCAGCGCGGCCACAACGTGCAGTGTTTTTACGTCGCCATCGGGCAGAAGCGCTCGACGGTCGCGCAAGTGGTCGAGCGGCTGAGCCGCAGCGGCGCGATGGAATATACCACCATCATTGCCGCCACCGCTTCCGAAGCCGCTCCGCTGCAGTTTATCGCTCCCTACAGCGGCTGCACGATGGGCGAGTTCTTCCGCGATTCGGGCCGCCATGCGCTGCTGGTCTATGACGATCTGAGCAAGCACGCCCAGGCCTATCGGCAGCTCTCGCTGCTGCTGCGCCGGCCGCCGGGACGCGAGGCCTACCCCGGCGACGTCTTCTATCTCCATTCGCGATTGCTCGAGCGCGCCGCCAAGATGAGCAACGAGATGCACGGCGGGTCGCTCACCGCGCTGCCGATTATCGAGACCCAGGCCGGCGACGTTTCGGCCTACGTCCCGACCAACGTCATCTCGATAACTGACGGCCAAATTGTGCTCGACGCCGACCTCTTCAACTCCGGCATCCGGCCCGCGGTCAATGTCGGCCTGTCGGTTTCGCGAGTCGGCTTCTCGGCGGCGGTGCGTGCGATGCGCCAGGTGGGCGGCACGCTCAAGCTCGATCTCGCGCAGTATCGCGAGATGGCGGCATTCGCGCAGTTCGGTTCCGAGCTCGACCAGGCCAGCCAGCGCCTGCTTAATCGCGGCGCGCGGCTGACCGAGATGCTCAAGCAGAACCAGTACGAGCCGCTCCCGATCGAAAAGGAAGTGCTGATCATTTTCGCCGCCAACGAGGGCTATCTCGACAGCCTCGAGGTGGAGCAGGTGAAGCCCTTCGAGCGCGCGCTCTATAACTTCTTCGATTCGCGCCATGCCGACCTGCTCGATGAGATCCGGACCAAGCGCGAGCTGAGCGATGAGCTGCGCAAGAAGCTGGTCGCGGCGCTCGAAGCCCTCAAACAAACGTTCACGGCCGAGCATTCCAACGGCGCCGGCCGCGCCGCATGATCGCGTCCCGCAGCTAGTCAATGGCGACCCTCAAGGCTATCCGCCGGCGTATCGCGTCGGTCAAATCGACCCAGCAGATCACGCGGGCGATGAAACTGGTGGCCGCCGCACGCCTGCGCCGCGCGCAGGAGGCGTTGCTAGCCGCGCGTCCCTATCATGAGGCGCTCCATCGCGTGGCGAGTTCGATATTGTCGATCGAGGGCGCCGCGCTGGCCGCGGCCGAGGATGCGCCGCCGGAAGCTTTGATGCTGGTAATCGCCTCCGATCGTGGCCTCTGCGGCGGCTATAACGCCAACCTGATTCGCAAGGCCGAGGAGGAAGCGCGCCGGTTGCGCGGTGATGGCCTCGAGACGCACTTCTTTGCCGTGGGCCGGAAGGCGGCCGATCATTTCAAGCGCGTCGGAGTTACGCTGGCCGCCGAGAGCATCAACCATGTTCCGCGCCTGGCGACTTTCGCGCTCGCCCGCAAACTCGCGACGCGGATGCTGTCGGATTTTCGCTCGGGTCAGATCCGCGAAGCCGGAATAGTTTACAGCCAGTTCCGCTCGGCGCTTTCGCAGCGCCCGGTATATGCGCGGCTGCTGCCGGTGCCCGTGCCCGCCGCCGAACCCGATGCGCTGCCGGCCCCTGCTGCGACGCGCTATCTAATCGAGCCGAGCCGTGCTGAGCTGATGCCAATCGTATTGCGGCGCTACGTCGAAGGCTCGATCTTCCAGGCTTTGCTCGAAAGCGAGGCGAGCGAGCATGGCGCGCGGATGACCGCGATGGACAACGCCACCAACAACGCCTCGGAGATGATCGAGAACCTGACGCTCGAGATGAACCGCGCCCGCCAGGCGACTATCACCAAGGAATTGATGGATATCGTCGGAGGGGCAGAGGCGCTGCGCGCCTGACGACTTTAGATAAAGGCCTTTTCAGGAAAGAACGCGTAACATGACAGAGCAAGCCAACGGTCAGATTTCACAGGTCCTCGGCAACGTTATCGACGTCGAGTTTCGCGACGGCTCGCTGCCGGCGATTCTCAACGCCCTCAAGGTGACCAATCCGGCGCTCGGCGATCGCCCCGGCAACCTGGTGCTCGAAGTGGCGCTGCATCTGGGCGAAAACACCGTGCGCTGCATCGCGATGGATTCGACCGACGGCCTGGTGCGCGGCATGCAAGTCACCGATACCGGCGCGCCGATCGCAGTACCGGTCGGTGAGGTCACGCTCGGCCGCCTGATGAACGTCATCGGCGACCCGATCGACGAAGCCGGACCGATTAGCACCGACCACACCATGCCGATTCATCGCGACGCGCCCGCATTCGCGGATCAGGGCGTCGAGGTCGAGATCCTCGAAACCGGCATCAAGGTCCTTGACCTGATCTGCCCCTATTCGCGCGGCGGCAAGATCGGCCTGTTCGGCGGCGCCGGAGTTGGCAAGACCGTCACCATCATGGAGTTGATCCATAACGTCGCCAAGGAGCATGGCGGCGTCTCGGTATTCGCCGGTGTCGGCGAGCGCTCGCGCGAGGGCAACGATCTTTACCTCGAACTCAAGGAGTCGGGCGTGCTCGCCAAGACCGCGCTGGTCTATGGCCAGATGAACGAGTCGCCGGGCGCGCGCGCCCGCGTGGCCCTGTCCGGGGTTACCGTGGCCGAGTACTTCCGCGACGAAGAGAGCAAGGACGTTCTGCTCTTCATCGACAATATCTTCCGTTTCGTGCAGGCCAACTCCGAGGTCTCGGCGCTGCTCGGCCGGATGCCGAGCGCGGTCGGTTATCAGCCCACTTTGGGCACCGACCTGGGCGAGCTCGAGGAACGCATCACGACTACCAAGAAGGGTTCGATTACCTCGGTGCAGGCGATCTTCGTGCCTGCCGACGACTATACTGATCCGGCGCCCGCGACGACCTTCTCGCATCTCGACGCGATCACGGCGCTCGACCGCAAAGTCTTCGAGAAGGCAATTTTCCCGGCCGTCGATCCGCTCGCCTCGAGCTCGCGGATTCTCGATCCCCAGGTGGTCGGCGAGGAGCATTACCAGGTCGCGCGCCGCGTGCAGGCGATTTTGCAGCGCTATCGCGATCTGCAGGACATCATCGCCATCCTCGGCATGGACGAGCTTTCGGCCGATGACAAGCTGGTGGTAGCGCGGGCCCGGCGCGTCGAGCGTTTCCTGTCGCAGGCGATGCATGTCGCGGAGCCCTTCACCAACATTCCGGGCACTTACGTGCCGCGCAAGGAGACGGTACGCGGCTTTGCCGAGATTCTCGACGGCAAATGCGACGACATGCCCGAGCAGGCCTTCTACCTGGTCGGCACGATCGACGACGCACGCGCCAAGGCCGAACGCCTGGCGCGCGGCGAAGCCCGCTAGGCAAGTTCGATGGCGCATGAGTTCACGCTGCGGCTGGTCACCCCCTTCGGGGTGCTGTTCGACGGCCCGGTGCGGGAAGTCGACGCGGTCAATCCGCTCGGCGAATTCGGCGTGCTTGCCGACCATTGCGATTATCTAACGGCGCTTACCCCCGGCATCCTCACGATCACGGCCCCGGATGGCGCGCGTGGCCGCTACCTCGTCACTGGCGGCCTGGTCGAAGTCAAGGACGGCGCGATGACCGTGCTGGCCGACGAGGCCGAAGAGCCGCGCGTCGCCGATGAGGCTGCGCTTACGCACGAAGCGGAACGATCCGAGGAGAAGCTCTCCGGCATGAATCTTTACGATCCGAGCTATGCTGAGGCAGCCGAGGAGATCGCGCTGATACGGGCGCGAATCCACGCTTCACAGATTGCGCGCGCAGCGGGCGGCCCGGGCTAGCGCGCCGCGGTCGCGTCAACCCAGGCGCGCAAGATCGGCAAAAAAATTCGGATAGGTCTTGGCGACGCAGCCGGGATTTCTGATCTTCAGGCCGGGGAGCCGCAACCCGGCGACCGCAAACGCCATCGCGATTCGATGATCGTCGTAGGTTTCGATCGCCGCCGGACGCAATCCGGAAGCCGGCTCGATCAACAGTCCGTCGTCGAACTCGCGCACGCTCGCGCCGATGCGGGCCAGTTCGACAGCGAGCGCGCGGAGCCGGTCGCTCTCGTGATGGCGAATGAAGGCCACGCCGCGAATCCGGGTCGGCGACGAGGCGAACGGCGCGAGCGCCGCGAGCGTCGGCACCATGTCGGGCATCGCGTTCATCGCAAGGTCTACGCCGGTGAGGCGTCCACGGCCTGAGACTGCGATCTCGCTATTCTCGAAGCGCACCGCAGCGCCCATCCGTTCGAGCACGCGCATGAAAGCGATATCGCCCTGCACCGAGCTGGCGTCGAGGCCACGAATCCGCACCGTGCCGCCGGCCAGCGCCGCCGCCGCCGCGAAGTAGCTCGCTGCCGAGGCGTCGGGTTCGACCGTGAAACTGCCCGCTTGATAGCTCTGTCCGCCCGGCACGATCAGCATGTTGCCGGCGACCGAGCTGCGCGCCCCGCGTCGTTCCATCAGCCGCAGCGTCATCTCGATAAACGGGCGCGCAGTCTCGCCCTCGACCTGCAGTCGTAAGCCGTCGCGCCATAGCGGCGCCGGCATCAGCAGTGCCGAGACGAATTGCGAGGAGGTTCGTGCGTCGATGGATGCGCTGCCGCCGGCAAAGCGCTCGGGGCCACGCTCGATTATCACTGGCGGACAACGATTGCCGTGCTCGCTGAAAGCGCGCGCGCCGAGGCTCGTCAGGGTATCGAGCAGCTCGCCCATCGGGCGCTCGCGCATCCGCTGGTTGCCGTCGATTCGCAAGCGCCCGTGACCGAGCGTCGCGAAAGCGGCGAGAAAGCGCATCGCGGTGCCCGCGCCGCCAATCGACAAGTTTGCATCCGAGACCGGAATCGTGCCGCCGTTGCCCACGATCTCGATTCGGCCACGCGCTTCGTCGGCAGTGATTTGAAAACCGAGTTGCGCGAGCGCGCCGGCCATCTGGCGGGTGTCGTCGCTGAACAGAGCACCCTCGATCGCCGAGCTGCCCGAGGCCATCGCGGCGAGCAGCAGGGCGCGGTTGGTGATGCTCTTGGAGCCGGGCGGCGTGATCGCCGCATCTAGCAGGTGAGTGATGGGCGTTATTTCGATTTCTTCGACCGACACTCCCAGTGAGCTTAGCCGCGATCTGGAAGCGGGCTCAACCCGCCCCGGCGGCTGTCCAATTGCCAAGGGACCGCGATCACTTTGATTCTGCGGCAGGCGGGATTGGTTCGATCGAGAGGCGGCCGGAAATGATCGCGCGTTCAGCGTCGGTCGCGCGATCCATCACCGCCGGCGGAATCCGCTTTATCAACCTCGGGTTGTAGACCAGCCGCACCATCCCATCGCGCATCCCGTACTCGATCATGCGGGGATGGAAGTGGCCGTCGCGGACCTCGCGCGCGATAGTTAGAAAGGCCTGGGGAATTTCCGCCACCGCACTTGCCACGATCCAGTCGGGCGCGACCGCGCTCTGATCGCGATTGATGCCGAAGGCCAGCACCCGCGCCTGCGCGGCGGCCTCGAACACGCCCAAGCCGGCAGCGTCGGTATTATGGAAGAGCAGGTCCGCATGCTGGCTGACCTCCGCCAGCGCGGCTTCCTTTGCCGCGCCGACGTCATCGAAGCTGCCGGTATAGGTCAGCAGCACCTTGCCGTCGGGTCGCACGGCCAGGAATCCGCGCCGGAAAGCGTCGAACGTGACCGTGATTTGCGGCATCTCGATGCCGCCGATCTCGCCGACCACGCCGGTTTTCGTCAAGCCTCCAGCCAGCACGCCTTCGACGTAAGTTGCATCTTCGATTCGGAACGACAGCGAGGCGACGTTGGCGGACGACCCGCTGCCCGAAGTCACGACGAAATAGGTGTGCGGAAAATCGGGGCCCACGCTCAGCGCCGCGTCGGTGTACTCGAAGCCATGGGCGAAGACCAGGTCGAACCCGCGCGATCCGAAATCGCGCAAAGCATCTTCGAAATCAGTCGGCGAACTGGTCTGCACCGGCACGGTCTCGGCGCCGAGTTGGTGCTGGATAAGCTTGAGACCCTCGTAAGCCGCGGCGTTCCAGCCGGCGTCGCTAACCGGGCCGGGAGTCAGGAGGGCGGCCTCGAACCGATGCGGGCCAGCGGCATTCTCTTGATGCGCACGCGTGCATCCGTTAGCCAGCAGCAGCGCGATAGTTATCATACAAGCGTAGGCGGCCTCTGTTATCGTCCAAATCATTGTTTCGTGAACCATTTGACGCGATTTCGTTGACTAGCAAAGGCACGGCGAGTAATCGATAGGAGGGTCATAGGGGACGGAGGGGGACTCTCCGGCTCCTTGGAATTTTAAGGGCCCGCGAGGCTGAGATGAGGGATGGAGGGTGATGACGGCCCGGGGGATAGCCCGAGCCGTAGCTTTACCAGTTACGGTTGCGCTTCTGATCGCGCTCGCGCATCTCAGTGCGTGGGCCGGAAGCGAGGTCACGTTCCCGCGTCCCGCCGAGGTCGAACCCAACGTCCAATTCTGGGTCAAGGTCTTCGCCGACTACTCGTATCGCGACTTTATCGTCCACGATCGCGACGACCTCAGGCGCATCTACCAGGTGATGCATCTGCCCGGTGACGGTTGTCCCAGCGCCGCCGACGTCGAATGGACTAACGCTTATCTGAAGGCCAAGTACACCGCCATCCTGGACCATTTGGCGACTGGCGCCCAGCCTTCGACCTACGAGGAGCGACAGGTTGCGGCGCTGTTCCCGCATGCCTCGCCGTCGGCGTATTTGCTGGCGGCGCAGAATCTGCGGGTGCAGCAGGGCTTGCGTGAACGTTTCCGTGAAGGAATATTGCGCAGCCGCTATTACCTGCCGACGATGGAACGGATCTTTCGCGAGGCCGGGTTGCCGGCTGAGCTCGTGACGCTGGCCGAAGTCGAGTCGGGTTTCTATCCGGGGGCGCGCTCGAGCGCCGGCGCAGTCGGTATCTGGCAGTTCACACGCGCGACCGGCAAGGAGTACATGAGAATCAACTCGCGCTACGACGAACGGCTCAACCCGCTGCGCGAGACCGAAGCCGCCGCCAGGTTGCTGCGCTACAACCACGATGTGCTCGGCGACTGGCCGCTTGCGATCACCGCCTACAACTACGGCACCGGCGGCATGGCACGGGCAGCCGAGGCCTACGACCGCGACTATTCCCGGATTTTCAAGGACTTCGACGGTCCGCACTTCGGCTTCGCCGCCAAAAATTACTATTCGGAATTCCTTGCCGCGCTCCAGATCTACGACCACGAGGAGCAGTACTTCCCCGGTATCGAATATGATTCGATAGAAGCGCCGCGCCAGCCCAGCGTGGTTCTGGCGCGCCACGTGCGTTTCCGCCATGCCTCGTATCGGCGTCACGCGCGGGCCTGCACCGGCCGCTGCACCGTTACCAAGCATGCACGGCACGTTGCGGAAGGTTGATCGACGCCATCTCGCGGTATTTCGGCTCCCACGCATCCCGTTTCGGCCCTCTGATAGCTTAATCTGATATCCTAGTAGGATGGCCGACGGCGCGGCATTCGCTTCGGATCTTGTACCCCTAGCCGAGCGCGCTGCTGCGCGCCTGGGCGATTCCCGGCTCGGAGCCGATACGCTCAGCCTGGTCCGCGAACATGCGCCCGATGAACGGCTCGCGCTGGCCTTCATCCTGAAGCTGGCCGAGGAATCGCCTGCGCAACTACGCGAAGCGCTAATCGATATACATTTATCGTCAAGCCTGGTCTTCTGTCTGGGCGGCTCGGAGCTGATCGCCAGCGGTCTAGCCGCGATGGGGTCGCGATGGCTGCCGTTTTTCCGGGAGGCAGCAACAGCCGAGGGATCCGCTCTGATGAACGGCGCGCGCTGGAAGATCGGCGATCCCGCCGATCGAAGCGCGGTGGAGGCCGAGCTGGCCCGCTTCAAGAGCGAGGCCTTCCTCAAGATCGCGATCGCCGATCTGCTCGGCCGTGCGCCGGTCGTCGACACCATGAACGCGATGTCGCAATTGGCCGACGAATGCATCCGGGCCGCATTGGCGGCAGCGCTGGCGATGCTCGGGCCGCGCGCCGCGGCGGTCGGCCAGTTCTGCGCCCTGGCGATGGGCAAGCTGGGAGCAGTGGAACTGAACCTGAGCTCGGACATCGACCTCATCTACCTGTTCGATGGATCGGACCAACAGGCCGCCGCGCGGCTCGGCGAAGCACTGACCGAACTGCTCTCGAACAATTGTTTCAGAGTCGACTTGCGACTGCGGCCGGGCGGGCGCAATTCGCCGTTGGTCGCCTCGTTCGAGAGCGCACTCGGTTTCTACCAGGCTTATGGCCAGACCTGGGAACGGGCAGCGTTGCTGAGGGCGCGGCCGGTGGCGGGCGCGATGGCGCTCGGCGAGCGCTTGCTGACGGAGCTCGATCGCTTTGTCTATCGGCGCTATCTGGATTTCGAAACGCTACGCCAATTGCGCGCGATGAAGCATCAGATCGAGGCCGAGCTGCGTCCCGCGGGCATGGTCGAACGCAACATCAAGCTAGGCTACGGTGGGATTCGCGAACTCGAATTCATCGTGCAGGCACTTACCCTGATTTACGGTGGACGCGACCCGCGGTTGCGCACGCGGCGCACGTTGGAGGCGCTGGAGCGCCTCGCGTCGTTCGGCTATCTCGCTTCCCGCCATGCGCAGCGGCTGGCTTCTGCCTACCTGTTTCTGCGCGATGTCGAACATAAGCTCCAGGTCGCCGCCGGCCTGCAGACGCACAGTCTGCCGGGCAACAAACCGGCGCTGGCTAATGTTGCCGCGCGCCTGCATCTCGGCAAAGGTCCACAGGCGGCCGAGCGCCTGCGAATCGCGCTTCGGCAGCATCGCGAGTTCGTCGCCAACCAGTTTCGCGAGACCCTGGCCGGCGGCGAAAGCCGCGAGCTGGAGGCCTCCGCCGACGCGCAAGCGGCATGGCGTTCCGCGCTGGAGCCCGGAGCCGCCGCGATCATTCTGCCGCGGCTCGGCTTCGCGACTCCCGTCGAGAGCGCGGCGCATCTGGTGATGCTCGCGCGCGGCCCTGCTTATGCGCCGGCCAGCCCGCGCCGTCACGAACTAGTGGATCAACTCGGCCCGGTGCTGATCGACGAAATCGCACGGCTGCCGGATCCCGATTTGGCGCTGATGAATCTCGCCGATTTCACGGCCGCAGTCGGCGCGCGAACCTCGTTCCTGTCGCTCCTGGAGCATCATCCCGCGACGCGGCGTATCCTGCTGAAGCTGTTCGCGTCGAGCAGGTATCTGTCCGCGCTGTTTATTCGCCATCCAGAGCTGCTCGATACGCTGGTTAGATCCGATTTGGCGAGAATCCGTCGCAATCCCGACGATCTGCGAGGTGACCTCTCCGGTCTGGTGGCTGCGAGCAGTGATTTCGAGGCGCAGCTCGACGCCATCCGCGGTTTCCGCCACCAGGAATTCCTGCGTATTGCGATCGCCGACCTCGCCGGCACGCTCGGGCTCGATGAAGTGCAGATCGAGCTGACCTCGCTGGCCGAGGCAGTGTTGCGCGAGGCCTTGACGATCGCGACCGCGGAGGTTGCGCGGCGCCACCCGATTGCGCCCACGTTGAAACTCTGTGCGATCGCAATGGGCCGGCTCGGCGCCAGCGAGATGTCATACAATTCCGATCTCGACCTGATTTTCATCTACCACGACCCGCACGAGGTCGCGGGCGCCAGCCGCGAGATCGCCTCGCGCATCATGCAGAAGATCGTCGCGATCCTCGAAGCCCGCACCCGTGAAGGTTATGCCTACAAACTCGACCTGCGCCTGCGGCCGTCGGGCAATGCCGGCCCGCTGGTCACATCGATGGCGGGTTTCCGCGAGTACCATCGTGCGAGCGCCGCGGTATGGGAACGCCAGGCGCTGCTTCGCGCCCGGATGGTTGCCGGCGACGACACACTCGGCGCGGAGTTCGAGCAGGCGCGCCACGAATTCGTGTTTGAACGCGGGCTCGAGGCGGCGGAGGTCGGCGAAATCGTCACGATGCGGCAGCGAATGGAAAGCGAATTGGGCGCAGAGGACGGCCAGCGCCTCAATCTCAAGCAGGGACCAGGTGGATTAGTCGACGTGGAATTCGTGACGCAGATGATGGCGATGCGCCATGGGGGCCGCTTCGCTGATCTCAGGGCTCGCGGCACCAAGCGGCTCATCCGGGCGCTCGGTGCGCAGGGCCTGATGAGCGCCGACGATGCGGCGCAACTCGAGTCCGACTACCATTTCCTGGCGCATCTCGAAAACCGGCTCCGAATCGAGACCGATCACGCAGCCTGGGACTTGCCGGCCTCGCCCGCGGAGCTAACCCCGCTGGCGCGCCGAATGGGCTACGAGGGCGAAGGCGGCGCGCAGCAGATGCTCGATGAGCTACTAGCGCATCGCCGCCGAATCCGCTCAATCTCCGAGCGCTATTTCGCCGCCGAACAGCGGTTGCCCGAGTAGTCGCGCGCGGCGCCGGCCGACGCCTCACGCGTGGTGAAGCGCGTGGGAGTGGCGGCCCTTACCGGATGCGGAAAGTGCCGCTCCTCCCACGCATGCGCAGCGCGAGCCCGCTAGGCTGCCGCCTTGCGTGCGGCTGCGAGGGCGGCCTCGTAGTCTGGATGGTTGGCGATTTCTTTTACATACTCGGCATGCACGACTTTATTGTCGCGATCGAGCACGAACACGGCCCGGGTCAGCAGATGCAGTTCCTTGATCAGCGCGCCGTACTTCTGACCAAACTCGGCGCCCCGCCAGTCGCTGAGGGTCGTGACCTTGTCGACGCCCGCTGCGCCGCACCATCGCGCCTGCGCGAACGGCAAGTCCATCGAGATCGTCAGGATTTGGACGTCGCCGGGCAGTTTCGCCGCCTCTTCATTGAAGCGCCGCGTCTCCGCATCGCAAACTGGCGTATCGATCGACGGGATGGTCGCGATAATCTTAACCTTGCCCTTGAACTCGTCGAGCCCGACCGGCGCCATGCCTTTGCCGACCGAGGTGAAACCGGGCGCCTTCTGTCCGGCTTTCAGCTCGGGACCAACCAGGGTCATCGGATTGCCGCGCATCGTAACTGCTGCCTTACGCTCTTCAGCCATTGGATTACTGCTCCTCAAAATTGTTGGGATCGAATCAGACTCTAGCCGCAAGTGTCATCAGGGTAAACATTTAGCGCTGCTGACTTCAGCCGCGGCGGCGAATAAAATGCGCATCGCTCGCCGCCGTAACGCACTATCAATAAAACGCAGGGCGCGATTATGAGTGGAACAGGACGTCAATTCTCGTGGATGCTCAAAGGGCCTGGGACCGGCGACCGGGAACCATCCAGCTCGGGCGCCGGCCGCTATCGGCTGCCAACCGGCAAGCCGCTGATCGCAGTGTTCGGCAGTTCGGCGGCTCGTCCCGGCGATGGTCTCTACGAGCAGGGCCACCGAATGGGCGAGCTAATCGGCCGTGCCGGCTTCAACATGATGACGGGTGGATACACCGGGTTGATGGAGGCCGCGAGCCGGGGCGCGCATCAGGCCGGTGCTCACGTGGTCGGTGTGACGCTCAAGCTTTTCGAAGAGAAGGCGAACAGCTACGTGAAGGATGAAATCCCGAGCGCAAGCTTCGGCGGCCGCTTCCGATGGCTGATCGGGCGGGCCGACGGCTACGTCGCGATGCGCGGCGGAATGGGCACGCTCGCAGAAATCAGCTTTGCATGGCAGGAGTTGGTCGTCGGGATGATCGCGCCGAGGCCGTTGGTCCTGGTCGGATCGGCGTGGCGCACGATTGTGACGAGCTGGCGCGAGAACCTCACCACTGAGCCCGAAAAATATGACGTCATGACGCTGGTCGAGACTCCGGAAGAAGCCTGCGCCGTACTCTCCGGGTTCTTCGCCCGGAACCCAGTCTTACCGCGCGCGTCGCGCTGAGCACGTTCACGTTCAGCGTGGCGCGAAATGTGCGCCGATTATCCGCTCCTGATTCCGGAGTGCTGGCGTGACGACGGACGCGGCGCGACAATACAGTACAACCTTTGATCGTGAACTAGCCGGAGAATTCGATGGCCCTACGGATCGAGGATTACGCGCTCATCGGCAACACCTTGTCGGCCGCCCTGGTCGGGCGCGATGGCTCGATCGACTGGCTTTGCATGCCGCGTTTCGATTCGGGTGCCTGCTTTGCTGCGTTGCTCGGAGAACCTGACAACGGACGATGGCTGATCGCGCCTGACGGCGAAATCACCAGCACCAGGCGAAGCTATCGCGGTGACACGCTGATCGTCGAGACCGAGTTCCATACCGCGAGCGGCGTCGCGGCGGTAATCGATTTCATGCCGTTTGTCGAGCACGGCGACCTGGTCGATGTGGTGCGGATCGTCGAAGGGCGCCGCGGTACGGTGCCGATGAAGATGGAACTCACCCTGCGCTTCGACTACGGCCATCTGATTCCATGGGTAGTGCGGCGCGACTACGGATTGCGGGCGGTTGCCGGTCCCGACGCGGTCGCGCTGCGCACGCCAGCACGACTGCACGGCCAAGATTTCACCACCATCGCCCATTTCTCCGTCAAGGAAGGACAGTCGATTCCCTTCACTATCACCTGGTACCCGTCGCATCGCCCGGAGCCCCCCGCCCGCCAACCCCATCGGATGCTCGATGAAACCGAACGCCGGTGGAAGGCGTGGTCGGCGCAATGCACATATGACGGTCCGTGGCGCGAGCAGGTGATGCGCTCACTTATCACGCTCAAAGGCCTGACCTACGCGCCGACCGGCGGAATCGTGGCGGCGCCGACTACTTCGCTGCCCGAACGGGTCGGCGGCGTGCGCAACTGGGATTACCGGTTCTGCTGGCTTCGTGATGCGACCTTCACGCTGTACGCCTTGCTGTCCTCGGGTTATAACGAGGAGGCTCGCGCGTGGCGCGAATGGCTGCTGCGCTCGGTCGCGGGCCATCCGCAAGAACTTCAGGTGCTCTATGGGATTGCGGGCGAGCGGCGGCTCGTGGAGCTCGAGTTGAAATGGTTCGAGGGTTACGCCGGCAGCCGTCCGGTACGGATCGGCAACGCGGCGCATGCCCAGTTCCAGCTCGACGTTTGGGGCGAGGTGATGGACATGTTGCACCTCGACCGCAAGCATTCGGTAGAGCAGGATGCCGAGGCCTGGGCCATGCAGCGCGCGATGATGAAGTTCCTCGAAAGCGCCTGGCAGAAGCCCGACAACGGGATCTGGGAGATACGCGGTCCACGGCGGCATTTCACGCATTCGAAGGTGATGGCGTGGGTTGCGTTCGATCGCGCCATCAAGGCCGTTGAGGTGTCCGGCCTGGATGGTCCAGTCGAGCGCTGGCGCGCGCTGCGCGAGCAGATTCATGCGGATGTGATGCACTCGGGATTTAACCGCCGGCGCAAGGCCTTCGTTCAGTTCTATGGTGGCGAGACCCTCGATGCGTCGCTCCTGATGCTGCCGCTGGTCGGATTCATCCCTGCGACGGATCCGCGGATGGTTTCGACCGTCGCCGCTATCGAGCGGGAGCTGATCCACGACGGGTTCGTCAAACGCTACGCGAGCCGGGAAGATGTCGAGCATCTGCCGCCCGGAGAGGGCGCATTTCTGCCTTGCAGCTTCTGGTTGGTCGACAACCTGGCGCTGGTGGGACAGGAAACCAAAGCGCGCGCGCTGTTCGAGCGGCTGCTCGGGCTATGTAACGATGTTGGCTTGATTGCCGAAGAGTACGATCCCGACCTGAAACGTCAGCTCGGCAATTTTCCTCAGGCCTTTACGCACGTCTCGCTGGTCAACTCCGCCTGCAATCTGAGCCGCGCGCACGGCCCAGCCCATCGCCGTTCGTCCGGCTAGCGAAAGTTCCGGACGCGGCGCTCGCGATCGGCTTGCGGCTTTGTTACGCAACCTGCTTGAAGTGACCGGTGCTCTCAGCACTATCGCGGTCGGAATCAGCCATGCGATCTACGCCCGGCCGAAGCTGGGGACGAGGCTCGACCGAGAAACCTGATACGTACCAATCGGCAATGGCGAGCAACGCCAAAATGCCAAACGTAAGCAGTAGAATCGAAAGCGATGGTATCAACATGATGGCCTTACTCCGTTAAGCCATCGCTAATGCGCAAGACTGGTGCCACCAAAAGAACTCTGATGAGTGAGGCAATATCGCCAAACTCTTGTCTGATAGAATGCGAAAACTCGACATTTTGCGAAGTCCAGGGATACTGAGAGATTAGAGAAGACGACAAATCGCAAGCGCTGCCGGGACGGTTAGATCCTTTTCGGAGTTGGCGCGTCCATTGCGTGACGAACACCGAGCGACAACGAAGAGAGTCAAGATCGATAGGAGGCGGAGATGAGCGGCTCACGTCAATTGCGGCTGGGCGCTTTCATGCGGCCGGTAAGTATCCATACGGGCGCCTGGCGCTATCCCGGCGCCTTCGCTGACGCGAACTTCAATTTCGCGCATTTGAAACGCTTTGCCCAGACGCTCGAGCGAGGACGTTTTGATGCGTTCTTCATGGCCGATCATCTTGCAGTGCTGAACATGCCGATGGAGGCCCTCAAGCGCAGTGCGACGGTGACCTCGTTCGATCCGCTGACGCTGTTGCCGGCACTGGCCGCGGTGACCGAGCATCTGGGTCTGATCGCGACCGGATCTACTACTTTCGACGCGCCCTATCACGTGGCCCGGAGGTTCGCGTCGCTCGACCATATCAGCGGCGGACGCGCCGGATGGAACCTGGTCACGACCTCGAATCCGGATGCGGCGCTGAACTTTGGCCTTGAAGAGCATGTCGAACATGACGAGCGTTATCGGCGGGCGCGCGAATTTTTCGACGTCGTGACCGGCCTCTGGGATAGCTGGGCGGATGATGCGTTTATCCGCGATGTCGATGCCGGTATCTATTTCGATCCCGACAAGCTGCACATTCTGAACCATAAGGGGCCGTATTTCTCGGTCCGAGGTCCGCTCAATATCGCCCGTCCTATCCAGGGTTGGCCGGTCATCGTGCAAGCCGGGGCTTCCGAGGCTGGCCGCCAGATCGCGGCTGAGACGGCAGAGGCGGTTTTCACCGGCCTGTCGAGTCTTGCCGACGGCCAACGCTTCTATGCCGACGTGAAAGGCCGCATGGAGAATCTCGGGCGTCCGCGCGATAATCTGAAGATTTTGCCGGGCGCGTTTGTGGTGGTGGGAGAAACGCGCGCCGAAGCGCAAAAGAAGCGGGCGCTGCTGGACAGCCTGGTCCACTACGAAAGCAGCATTGCTTCGCTCTCGATTGCGCTTGGCTGCGACGCATCGAAATTCAATCCGGATGGTCCGCTGCCCGAGATTCCCGAGAGCAATGCCAGCAAAAGTGGACGCGAGCGGGCGATCGCGATGGCGAAGGATGAGAACCTGACAGTGCGGCAGCTGGCCCAGCGCATGGGCGGCTTTTCCGGCCTGTCGATGGTCGGCACGCCATCCATGATCGCCGATCAGATGGAGGAGTGGCTGGTCACCGAGGGTTCCGACGGATTCAACGTGATGTTTCCATATCTCCCCGGCGGGCTGGATGATTTTGTCGATCTCGTGGTGCCCGAATTGCAGCGGCGTGGCCTCTTCCGGCGCGAATACGAAGGCACCACGCTGCGCGAAAATCTCGGCCTGCCGCGGCCGGAGAATCGTTTCTTTTATGCTCCTAAAGTCGCGCGCACCGGATGAAAGTTTGATGGCGCCCCTGACTTGAGCGGGAATTGAAGGCGCTGTGAATCAGACGCGCGCTGGGATTTTTCGCTGCGGGCCGCTCATGTAATCGATCCAGGCGCGAAACTGATTCCGGATCGGCAGCTCGCTGGTCCCCAAACCGGAAGTCGCGCCATCGGCACGAACATCATCATTCAGATTGCGTCCCAGATCGATCCATTCAGGGCGTTTCGCAGCCAGCCCTTCCTGCACCCGATTGTATATTTCGATATCGTCAGCCATCACCATCGCAGATGGCGAATTCTGTACGGTCGCAAAAGTTAGCGCGCGGGAGGTGTTCTCGGCGGGTGCACCGACCAGCCGGAACTGATACGCCTCGACGACGGTGCGATCGACCGCGAGCGGCCTGATAACGCGCATCTGCTGGTAGGCGGCCTGGGTCGTGACGCTCGGATAGATGATCGTGTTGTGGCGATTGACGGACAGGATCTCCGCCGCGCGCTGTTTGCCGTGGCTTTTTTCCAGCGCCTTCACATAGGAGGGCGGGAAATTGTCGGGATTGAAGAAGCCGCCGATGAAGCTGTGTCCCTGCGCATAGACCGTCGAGCCGATCTTTTCCCAAGTCTCATAGGATGATCCGTTGCGCTCGACCGCAGCAATAATTTCGCCGGCGAATGATCCCGCGAGCGCCTGGTCCGGCCGCGCGAGCCGTACCCTGGCCGCTTCCACGGTCGATTCGTGGACTACTCGTGCATGCATCGCGTCCATCAGATTTTCGAGAAACAATTTCCAATTCGCACGCAGCAGCAATCGGAATGGGCGGCCTGCAATTTCGATGCGGCCGGCCGGCGAACGATTAACCATGTCGGTCAGCGAGCTGACTGTTCCGCCGAGAAATTCTTTGAGGCCGGGGCCGCTGGCGGTGAGCTTTCCGAAAACGAAGCCGCCGAAACTCTCGATGCATGGCAGCTTCTGCATCGAAAGTTCCTTGCTGGCGGCCTGCAGTCGAGCCTGATCGTAACCGCGTCGCAGAGGAACCGACAGGAGCGCACCGTCGGGGCGGAAGGTCCAGCCGTGATAAGGGCAACGAAAGAACGCGACGTTGCCGCAGGCGGCCGCGGCAACTTTGTTCCCGCGATGACCGCAGCGGTTGTAAAGCCCATGCACCGTGCGGTCGCCGCCACGCGCCAGCACTACCGGTTGATTCCCGATGGTGGTAGTCAGGAAGTCGCCGGGTTCGGGTATCTGGCTCTCGTGGCCCAGGTAAACCCAGGCGCGGCCAAAGATACGCTCCATTTCGAGCTCGAAGATTGCCGGATCAGTGTAGACGCTGCCGTGTACCCGGTCGCGCTTGACCAATTTTCTTAGCGCTGCGGAACTATAGTGATTGCCCGTCATTCCCATCTCACGCCAATCACCAGCGCGCAGGCTGCTCGACGTGATCGTAAAGCGGTGGCGTATTATCCGAGCCTACTTCGACCTCCAGCACGGTCGCGCACCCGGGACAGAAAAACTCACGCAGGAAAAACTCGGCGTCTTCGTTTCTGAGCGGCCCGGCGCTGGCGAGCGAAGCCTTTCGCATTACCGCCTGATCTTTCCAATTGGTCGCGGCAGAACCCAGCAACTCTCCGCACCAGGTACATTGAACCATCGCGCTGCCATTCAGCCGCGCGACCTGTAAGTACTCACCGAGACGATAAGCCGTCCGTGGGATCGCGCGCCGATTCGTCACGTCACGAGGCACGGGATGGCCGACGCGTTGCTCGCGAATCGCCAGTCGAAGATCGCGTGTGGCCTCGAAATCCACGGTGCCGGGCTGCTCGTCGATGACGACTCCATAGATATTGCGGGCCGGCAGGTTCGTGACCAGTCCCATTTGCAAGTCGTTCAGCACAAGGGCCGGCTCGCGTTCGAGCGGGTCGCCGTAACCGCCACCGCCGTCGGGGCGGAGATAGAGGATATCATCGCGATGAATCTGTATGGTTCGGCCGCGCACGTCCTGCTGCTTTTCGCCGCGTGTCGAAGAGAAATCGTACGGCAGTTCAGCGGAGTTGCCGCCGACGATTAACATGCTCTCGGTGCTGCAGCCGGGATAGCCGCCGAAGATACCCTGTCCGCCGAGGTAGCCTTTTCCTTTTCCGGGCGTAATGCCGGCGAAGAAACCGTTGCCCTGGCCGCCGCGCGGGACGACAGCGATTTCATGACAGGGACCGCCACGAAATTTACCCGGCCCACCCGAGTCCGGAACAACCCGGCGATAGAGAAAGAGTTTCGGGAATGCCTGCTCCTCAAATTCGACGTTAGGAAATTTCTGCGCGATATTCACGATATGGCCGCCCGAAGCCGCGCCATCCATGAACGACCGGGCGCCCTCCGCCATCCCGAAAGGGTCGCCACCCATCGCGCCGACGTGCTCGCCCCATCGATTCTGCCCGTACGTGGAATAGACGACCTGCGACGCCATCCAGCAAGCCACCGCGCGTCGGCTGTACTTCTCGCTCGCGCCGACCATTTTCGAGAGTACGGCGACCGAAAGCATATTGACACTGTGTACGCAGGCGATGGTGGCGAGCGAGACCGGTGCGGGACGCTGGCAATTGACCAGACTGCCGGACGGTGCCGTGACCTCGAGACATCGGACGATGCCCTCGTTCCAGGTCAAGTCCCACGCGAGGATCGGGAACAACGGCGCTATCGATGCGCCTTTGGTTGACCAGTAGCAGCAGTTGATCCCATACGGCGCCTGTTCGTCGCTGCCTTCGAAGTCGTAGGTTAGCTGGTCGCCCGCTTTGGACGCGGTGAGTTCCAGCCGATAGGTCTTGTCAGGCAGGTCGAGGCACTGCCGCGCTCTCCAGGTACCGTCGGGAAGCTCGCGCAGACGCTCTCTCAGCAGGGTTTCCGATTGTTCGATCAGCAGCTTGCCGACCGAATCCACACTCTCGACGCCATAGTCAGTATACAATTGCTGGAGACGAAGCTTCGCGACGTGGTCGGCAGCGAGTTGCGAGCGCAGGTCGAGACCCGTCATTTCGGGGTCTCTGATCATGTTCATGAAAGTATCCAGTACGTCTTTTCTGATTTTCCCGCGCTCGACGAGTTTAAGGCCCTTGGTCGCGAAGCCCTCCTGAAAGCATTCGCGCGCATTGGCGCAGAAGCCGCCAAAGTCGATACCGCCGATGTCGGTCACGTGAACATAATTGACTACCCAATTCACCAACTTACCTTCGAAATGCACCGGCGAGACCATGTAGATGTCCGGCGTGTGCATCGCCACGGTGTACGGATCGTTCACCATGAAGATGTCGTCTTCGAAGATTCCCGGATCGTCGGCAAAGCTTTGCACCACATGCTTGACCGCCTGCGTGGCAGGGACCGTGTGATGAAGAAAGCCCAGGCCGCACAACAGCATGGTGCCATCGGCACGATACAGCGCGACCAGCAGATCGTGGCCTTCGGCGGTCACGGCCGTACCTGACGCGTTGCACAGCGTGATTATCGCTTCATCGATAATTCGGAAAAGCTTGTGTCTGATGATCTCAAAGGTAAACGGATCCACATTGCCCATCTGCTACACTCGCGGCTCGGTTAGAGTCTTCATCGCGGATCAAATAGCAGAAAACCACCAGCGAAGCAGAGACCCTGCGCGATCGGCTGAGGGTTGCAAGTTCAGCATGGCGGGGGACAAATAGACCAAGACCCTGCAGACTCAAAGAGGTGAGCCACCATGCCTTTGCTAACCGTGCCGGTTATCGATATTGGCCCGTACTTTCGCGGTGGAGAAGCGGCCAAACGCGAAGTAGCGCGCGAGGTCAACCGGGCCTGCGAGGAAATCGGCTTCCTTGTCATCAACGGTCATGGAGTTGACGCGCGGCTCAGCGAGCGGATGTTTGCGACCTCGCGCGAATTTTTCGATCTGTCGCTCGAGGAGAAGCTCAGGATCGAGCAGCGCCTCAACGACGCCCCGCGCGGATTCAGCCCGATCGCCGCCGAAGGGGTCGCCTATAGCCTTCTGAAGCGAGCGCCAGGCGATCTCAAAGAGTCATTGTCGATAGGGCAGGTCGCGGTACCCGACGATGACTATTATCGCAACCCGGCCGCTGGAAGCAGCTTTGCTGAAAACCGCTGGCCCGAACGTCCTCGCGAATTGAAGGCGCTCTACACCGAATATTTCCGCGTGATGGAACGCCTCGCAGTGAGCTTGATGCGGATCTTCGCACTGGCATTGGAGCTTCCGGAAACTTACTTCGACCGGAAAATCGATCGGCACATCAGCGGGTTCCGGGTTATCAACTATCCCGATCAGCCCGTTGAGCCGCTGCCCGGACAACTGCGCGCCGGCGAGCATTCCGACTACGGCACGCTGACTATTTTGCGGCACGACAACCCGGATCGGGCGGGCGGCCTCCAGGTCTTCACGCGCGCCAAGGAATGGGTGGACGTTCCTGTCGTCGCCGGCTCATTGGTGATCAATCTTGGCGACATGATGCAGCGCTGGACGAACGATCGCTGGGTGTCGACTATGCATCGAGTGGTCAACCCGCCGCGCGACCAGGCGCTTGCGAGCCGTCGGATGTCAATGGTTTTCTTTCATGCGCCGAACTACGACGCGATTATCGAATGTCTGCCCAATTGCAGTGAGGCCGATAATCCACCGAGGCACACGGCGCTGACCTGCGGCGACTACATTCGCATGAAGATCAGCCGCCAGGTCAATTTTGAAAGCGGCGAAGCGCGGGATACAAACTGATTCGGAAGGCGCCGGGACTGAAACTGCGTCAGACACCGATCCCCGGAGGACTGAACGATGGCTATCCAGGCGATTAACCCGGCCACTGGAGAAGTGGTGAAAAGTTATCAGGAAATGCCCCCGGCAACGGTGCAGGAGATCGTTGGCAAGACACAGCAGGCCTTTCTCGCCTGGCGCGAGACTACTTTCGCCCATCGCGCCGCGTTGATGCGCAAGGCGGCGGAGATTCTGCGCAACAATGCCGCTGAGTACGCGCGGCTGATGGCTCAGGAGATGGGCAAGCCGGTGCGCGATGGAATCGCGGAAGCGCAGAAATCCGCCTCAGGGTGCGATTTCTATGCCGAGCACGCCGAACGCTTTCTGGCTCGCGAGCCGGTGATGATGGAAGCGCGTAAGTGCTTCGTCGCCTTCAATCCGCTCGGCATTGTGCTGGCCGTGATGCCGTGGAATTTCCCGTTCTGGCAAGTCTTTCGTTTCGCCGCGCCGGCGTTGATGGCGGGCAATGGTGCGGTGCTGAAGCATTCATCCAACGTGCCCGGCTGCGCGTTAGCTATCGAGGAGATCTTCCTACGCGCCGGATTTCCCGAGCATTTGTTTCGCACCCTGCTGATCGGGAGCCGGCAGGTCGAGGCTGTCATCGAGAACCCGCTGATTCGGGCGGTGACCCTGACCGGCAGCGGAGCGGCCGGGCGGGCGGTGGCGCGCAAGGCCGGTGAAATGCTCAAGAAGACGGTGCTCGAACTCGGTGGCAGCGATCCCTACCTGGTCCTTGAGGACGCCGATCTTGATTTGGCTGCCGCGGTTTGCACTAAAGGACGGCTGGTAAACTCCGGCCAAAGCTGCATCGCCGCCAAGCGATTTATCGTCGTCGAAAAAGTTCTAAAAGAGTTTGAGACCTTATTCGTCAAACGTATGAGCGCCGCCCGGATGGGCGATCCGCTCAGCGCGGAGACTGAGGTCGGACCCCAGGCCGCGCATGATCTGCGCGATGCGCTCCACGGCCAGGTCGAGGCGAGTATCGCCAAAGGTGCGCGCTGTCTGCTCGGCGGGAAGATTCCGAACGATCCCGGTGCGTACTACCCGCCGACCGTGCTGACCAATGTGACTAAAGGCATGCCCGCGTACGAGGAGGAACTCTTCGGTCCGGTGGCTGCCATCATTCCGGTCAAAGATGAAACGACGGCGATCGCGATCGCCAATGATTCGGCTTTCGGGCTCGGCGGAGCGGTCATCACGCGTGATCTGGCGCGTGGCGAGCGCATCGCAGCCGAGCTGATCGAGAGCGGTTGCGTGTTCGTCAACGAGCCCGTCCGATCGGACCCGCGGCTGCCGTTCGGGGGCGTGAAAGAGAGCGGTTACGGTCGCGAGCTTTCCGTCTATGGCATCAGAGAGTTCGTGAATATCAAGACCGTGTTGATCGCTTGATGGGCCTTCTTGGCCGCTGGCGTTGATGCATCAGGATCGGCGCCTGCGAGCTCGCTCGGCGTTTTACTGACCGTCGGCCAGGCGCGCGACGGTGCGATAAAAGCTCCGCAGTAGCACCTCGTTGTCCTGCAAGACATATTCTTTTAGGACGCCGGAGCTGAGGCCCTCCCAGGTGCTTTCCAGCGTGCTCAAATCTTCAAGCCAGACATCGCGGTTGAGCGCCTTCTGATACTCCCAGGTGAAGCGCTCCGACGGCGTGCGCGGCAGCGGCTGATACATTCGCGTCTCCTGCCGCGTCATACCGAGCGCAGTCGGCCACATCTCGTGAGTGAAGTAGAAGCCGTTGAAGAGCCCGAGCCAGAGATTGGGGAAGATCATGTAGACGTCGAAGGCCCAGTTCTCGCTGCGAGTCGGATTCAGGCCGCGCGGGAATTTCTGGAAATCGGAAAAGCTGAAGAGCCGGCCCATGCTCCATCGATTCTCGACTCGCGCCGTAATGTCGCGAATCGGGGTGCTCCAGTTGCCGTAGCCCGGATAGGAACCGCGCAGATGCGGGCCGAAAAAGTTGACTTCGAGCGGATGGCAAAACGGATTGTCGCCGCCGAGGTGAACGTCACCGAGCGTGTGCCGATGTAAGAAGGCAACATGGTAGCCCTCAATCTGCGCATCGACGGCGAGCTTCCAATTGCAGCGCAGATCCTCAGCATAGCCGAAGCTGAATGGGATGTTGCCGAACGGGTAGCCTTCGACCTCGTCCACGACCGCTCCCAGATACTCGCGCAGAGTCTGGCGGGGATGCGGATCGAGATTGATAAAGACGAATCCTTGCCAGACTTCGGTGGCGACGGGCACCAGCCCGTGAACTTCCTTCTTGAGATTGTAGAAATTCTCCTCGTCGGGCACGCCCATCAATCGGCCGGAAGAGTCATAAGACCAGCCGTGGAACTTACAGGTCATCAGACCGGATTCGCGCCGGCCGCACTGCTCACGCGAGAGCCGGTTGCCGCGATGGGAACAAACATTGTGGAAGCCGCGCACCTGTCCGTCCTTGCCCCGCATCAGCAGGATCGAGGCGTTGCAGACCGGCAGATCACGCACTACGAAATGGCCCGGGTGCGGCAGTTCCTCCTCGCGCGCTGCCTTGAGCCAGCACCGGCGGAAGATGCGATCGCGTTCGAGTTCGTGAAACTCAGGCGACATCATCCGCGTGATCGGCAGCGGCTCCCGATCGAGTTCCGGGTAGCGTTCTGTCCAATGAGTCACATGGCCGATGCCCATCGTTTTCTCCGCCACAATCGCCACGGCTTGGCTTTCCACGAGAATAACGTGCCTTGGCTTGCAATGTCGATGGCGTCGCTCACCAGCCGCTGATCTAAGGTTACGGCTTTTTTATTAACTTTCTTTGCGAGCGTCGCGCGCCACGGCGGCGAGCCCGGCCAGCGCGAAATGAAGCGTGTGGCGCGCAAGCGCTTTCGCATCACCGCGGCCAAAGCCGAAATTGGGGAACAAGCGCTTCAGCATGCGACGATCGGTGAGAAAAAGCAGAATCAATGGCGCAATAACGCTCACGCACCCGCGCGCTACCGCCGGGTGATCTTCAGGAAGCGCCATAAGCTCCCCGACGATTGACTTCATGATGCGCGCCTTCTGCAAGCCCTGGGTTTCTACCAGCGCCTCGATTGCCGGCGATGGCGCCGTGATCTCGCGACTGAAAACCCCGAACGCCCAAGACGATGAAATTGGGCCCACGAGCTTGTCGGCCACCAGCTCGAGCAGCGCCTGCAACTTCGCGCGAGCATCGGTCTTTCCCGCCAGTGCTGCGGAAAGCGCTTCGAGCGGAACGAGCCGCTGATTTGCCTCTTCGAGTGCTGCCGCGTAGAGGCCGTCGATACCGCCGAAATAGTAATTGATCGCGGCGCTATTGGCGCCTGCCCGCAGGCAGATCTCTTTGCCGGTAGCTCGGTCGAAACCTTTTTGGGCGAAGACATGTCCGGCCGCTTCGAGCAGCTCGGCCCGGGTGCCCTCGCGCGAATCCCGGCGTTTTCTTTGGAAGGGCGAGATAACGATCGCGCTGTGCCGATTGGACATGCAAAGCAAGCCTACGCCGAGCTCGTTCAAAATGCAAATTCAAAATCAAATTTGAATTTGACTAAGGCTCACTCGATAGCTTAAGCTGAGCCTGAGCGATGATGCGATGCGACGGTTAACAATTTTCGGTTTGGTGATTGTGTTGGCCGTGCTGGGCGCCACCGGGTGGTGGTTCGTGCATCATCGGGTCGCCCCCAACGTCCTGACTCTTTACGGCAATGTGGACCTGCGCGAGGTGGAGCTACCCTTCAACGACAGCGAGCGGATTGCCGCCGTGCTGGTGCAGGAGGGCGATCGCGTCCGTCAGGGCCAGGTGCTGGCGCGTCTCGATACCAGCCGGCTGGTCCCCGAGGTCGCGCAGGTCCGGGCGCAGGCTGCCGCTCAGGCCGCGGTCGTCGAGCGGATGCATCACGGTAGTCGCCCGGAAGAGATTGCCGAGGCTCGTGCGAACCTGGAACAAGCTGAAGCTGATGCGGTTAACGCCCGTCGCGATTTCGCGCGTCAGAAGATTCTGCTCGAAGGGAGCGCCACCAGCCGCCAGAATTTCGACGACGCGAAGACCGCTGCCGAAATGGCCGACGCCAGAGTCGAGCTGAATAGGAAAGCGCTGGATCTAGCCGTGAAGGGGCCCCGCCAGGAGGACATCGATCAGGCCGAAGCCCAGTTGCGCGCCGACCAGGCGCAAGTCGCGTTGCTGGAGCAGCAGCTTGCAGACGCCAATCTCGTGGCGCCTCGCAATGCGATTGTCCGCTCGCGCCTGATGGAGCCGGGTGAGATGGCGTCACCGCAGAAGCCGGTCTTCTCGCTCGCCATCACCGATCCCAAATGGGTTCGCGCCTACGTATCTGAAGCCGAATTGGGACTCCTGCATCCAGGCATGTATGCGTGGGTCACGATTGATAGCTTTCCGAATCGCCGTTTCGCTGGATGGATCGGCTTCATCTCGTCGGTTGCCGAATTCACACCCAAATCGGTTGAGACCGCGGAACTGCGGACCAGCCTGGTTTACGAAGTTCGCGTGTTCGTCAAGGATCCAGCGGACGACTTGCGCCTCGGAATGCCGGCCACAGTCTTTGTGCCGCTCGAGCAGAGCAGCTTCCCGACATCCGGAGCCGGGATACCGCTTCAAACCCGTCAGTGATGAGCAGCGCGGCGAACATTCAGATCCTCGGCCGCGATCTCCGAAAGGTGTTTCATCGCGCGACCGGTGAGCTCGTCACTGCGCTCGACGGCATCTCGATTGAGGCGCACAAGGCCACGCTGACGGCCCTGGTCGGGCCGGACGGTGCAGGCAAGACCACCTTGATCCGGCTCGCAGCCGGACTGATGGCGCCTGATTCCGGCGAGCTGACGGTGTTGGGTTTTGACGTCGCAGCACACCCGCAGGAAGTTCAGGATCGAATCGGCTACATGCCTCAAAAGTTCGGACTGTACGAAGACCTGAGCGTGCAGGAAAACCTTGATCTCTACGCGGACCTGCACGGAGTGGGCGGGGAGCAGCGGCAGCAGCAATATCTGCGGTTGATGGAAATGACCGCGCTCGAGCCTTTTCGGAATCGCCTCGCGGGCCAACTATCCGGTGGGATGAAACAGAAGCTCGGGCTTGCCTGTACCATGGTTCGCGAGCCCGAGCTGCTCTTGCTCGATGAACCGACGGTCGGTGTCGATCCGCTCTCGCGGCGCGACTTGTGGGCGATCATTCTGCGGCTGGTCAATGAGCAGGGTCTGTCGGTGCTGCTCAGCACTTCGTATCTGGATGAGGCTGAACGGTGTGAACACGTCATCGTCCTGCATTCGGGCAAAGCCCTCGCGCAGGGTCATCCGGGCGAAATTGCCGCCCTCGCGCGCGATCGTACCTTCATCGTTGCGCCACCCGCGGGCCAACCGGCGCGGAGTTTCCAGACGCGTCTGCTCGCTGAGCCCGAGATACTGGACGCAGTGCCCGAGGCCGGCCGCGTACGGTTCGTGCTCGCGGGCGTGACCCCAGCCGGCAGTCACGCAAACAATGGACTTCCGGCCGCGAAGAACGCGGTGTTGGTACAGCCTCGGTTCGAAGATGGTTTTATGGTCCTGCTCAGGCAAACCGCGCATCAAGACCATCCCGTCACGACGGCCTTTCCCCATCGGCCGGATCAACCGAGCGCCGAAGTAATCGTCGACGTTCGGGACCTCGTCCGTCAGTTCGGCAGCTTCACCGCGGTCGACCATATTACCTTCGAGGTCCACCGTGGCGAGGTCTTCGGTTTGCTTGGTCCCAACGGCGCCGGCAAGACGACGACCTTCCGGATGCTGTGCGGGCTCCTTCAGGCGACGAGCGGCACCTTGCACGTGGCCGGAATGGACGTGCGCCACGCGCGGGCTTCGGCACGCCAGCAAATCGGTTATGTGGCGCAGAAGTTCTCGCTCTATGGTCAACTCTCGGTAGCAGAGAACCTGGAATTTTTCGCCAGTGCCTATGGCTTGCGCGGCGCAAGTAAGCGCAGCCGGATCGATTGGGCGATGGCGGAGTTTGAACTCGGCCCTCTGGCGCGCCTGCCAAGTATCCAATTGCCGGGCGGCTACAAGCAGCGACTCGCGATGGCGGCAGCGCTGCTGCACGATCCGGAAATCCTGTTCCTCGACGAGCCGACCAGCGGCGCCGATCCGCTGGCACGCCGCGAGTTCTGGCAACGAATCACAGCGTTGGTTGAAGAGGGCGTCACGGTGATCGTCACGACCCATTTTATGGAAGAGGCTGAATACTGCGACCGGCTGGTAATCTTGGACACGGGCCGAATTTTGGCGCAGGGCACGCCCGCCGAGATTCGGAGCCGCGCGCCTGCCGAACCGAACCGCGAGCCGACCATGGAAGACGCATTCCTCGCGATCGTTGAAGCGGGCCGCTATCCCTCGCAGGCCGATGCGGTCGGAGCGGTCGCGTGAAATTGATCGGCTATCTCGATCGGGTGCGAGCGCAAAAGAAGTTCCGGCGCATCCGGGCATTGATGCGGAAGGAAACCTACGAACTGATCCGCGATCCCAGCAGCGTCGCGATCGGTTTCGTGATGCCTGTGATGCTAGTGCTGCTGTTCGGTTATGGCCTCTCGCTCGACGTCAAGAATGTGCCGATCGCGATCGTGCTCGAAGATTCCTCGCCAAGCGCGCGCGACCTCGCTGCCAGTTTCCAGATGTCGCCGTATTTCGATGCGCAACTGCTCGCCTCAATGCCCGAAGCGCGGCAGCTCATGCTCGATCAGCAGATCGAAGGCATCGTCCGAATTCGCTCTGACTTCTCGCGGCATCTGGCGCTCGGCGATGCTGAAGTGCAGCTTCTTGTCCACGGCACCGACGCGAACAATGCCCGCATCATCCAGAGCTATGCCCAGGGTGCGGTCGGTCAATGGGCGGCGAGCCGCTCGGCAGAAGGCAATGCCGTCGTAGAGGGGCCGGTGATCGTTCAGAGCCGGCTCTGGTTCAACGAGGCCGATGACAGCCACTACTATCTGGTGCCCGGCCTGATCGTCCTCATCATGACGTTGATTGGCGCCTTTCTGACCGCGATGGTGATGGCACGCGAGTGGGAACGCGGAACGCTGGAGGCTTTGTTCGTGACGCCCGCCCGCGCCGATGAAATTCTGCTCGGCAAAACGGTTCCATATTTCGTGCTCGGAATGATGGGCCTGTTCCTCTGCATCATCGCAGGAAAGTTTCTGTTCGCGGTTCCGTTGCGCGGATCGATTTGGGTGCTGACAGGAGTGTCGATGCTCTACCTGCTGGTGGCGCTCGGCATCGGACTCCTGGTTTCCGCCGTCACTCGGAGCCAGTTTGTCGCCAGCCAAATCGCACTGCTGGTCTCTTTCCTGCCGGCCATGATGCTTTCGGGTTTCCTGTTCGATCTGAGGAGCATGCCGGTTGCGGTCCGGATGATCAGCTATCTCATTCCGGCGCGATACTACGTTGCTCTTTTGCAAACTCTATTTCTTGCCGGCGACGTCTGGTCCGTAGTCTTATCCAACGCAATCGTGCTGGCGGCGATCGCCACAACCCTGCTTGTCCTGTCGAGAATGGCAACCCGCAAGCGGATCGTCTGAGGCCGGTGATGGTGGAGAGCTTGTTCAGAATCATCGCTCTGGCGCGCAAGGAACTGCTTGCGATCCTCAAAGACCCGCGCAGTCGCATGAGCCTGCTGGTGCCGCCAATCCTCCAATGCCTTATCTATGGGTATGCGGCGACTTACGATTTGAACCGCGTGCCCTACGCCGTATTCGATCAGGACCACAGCGCCGCGTCGCACGATTTGCTCGCACGGCTGGACGGGTCGGGGGTGTTTATACGGGTAGCCAATCTCGAACGTCTCGCCGACGTTAGCTATTACATCGAACATCAACGTGCTTTGGTCGTGCTCCAGATCGGGCAGGATTTCGAACGCCGGCTCGATGCCGGCCAGTCGGCCGACCTGCAGGTTATCGCGGACGGACGCAACTCCAACACGGCCGGCACGGCGACGGCTTATATCGGCGCGATCGTCGATTCTTTCAATGCCGCCTGGCGGGCGGCACACGGAACCAGCGGGCCGCCGGTGCAGGTGACGATGCGCGCCTGGTTCAATCCGAACCTCGAAACCCGATGGCACATGATTCCCGCGGTGATCGCAACGCTCACGATGTTACAGACGCTCATGCTGACGGCGCTGTCGGTCGCCCGCGAGCGCGAGGAGGGCACTTTCGATCAATTGCTGGTGACGCCGTATCGCCCGGGCGAAATCATGGCCGGCAAGGCGTTGCCATGCATGCTCGTCGGCACGACGCAGGCAACTTTGATTCTCGTGACCGCGCAGCTATGGTTCCGAATCCCATTTGAGGGTTCGTTCTTAACACTGTACGCGGGTCTGGGTTTGTTTCTGCTCGCTGCCGTTGGTATGGGCCTGTTGGTTTCGTCGATCGTCGCGACCATGCAGCAGGCTATGCTGTTTGCATTTGTGTTGCTGATGCCGTTCACTTTGCTCTCGGGATTAACCACACCGATCACCAACATGCCGATGGCTCTTCAGTACTTCACTCTGGTCAATCCGCTGAGATACGCGATCGACATAACCCATCGTGTGTATCTCGAGGGCGCCGGCTTCGGCCAGCTCATACCCGACCTGTGGCCGCTTTCGGTAATGGGTGTAATCACGCTCACCGTGGCCGCCTGGATGTTTCGC
>DATJRJ010000213.1:0-21479 GCA_035504735.1 Binataceae bacterium (SeqCode) | reverse complement strand
GCGCGATAACCGAATTCGTCGGATGCCGGCTCGATTAATCCGTCGACCGAGAGTTCGGCTCCGAGGGCACGCGAGAATTCCGCCGCGATCAACCGGGCCTTGGTTGCAAGCTGCGCGGGATAGCTGAGCTGTTGCCAATCGCAGCCGCCGCAGCGAGGCAGGAAGGGACAGGGCGGAACCCGGCGCTCGCCCCCGGCGCGCAGAATCTGTTCGATCCGACCGACTACGTAATCGCGCCGCTCGCTTTCGATCGCGATCTCGAGCAGGTCGCCGGGCACGGCGTTGGGCACCATCACCGCCCGTCCGTCGATGCGGCCGACGCCGTAGGGACCGATCGTCAGTCCGGTGATTTCAACTGTCGCCATCGTGAAGCCATCGGCAATCGGGTGACTCCTATTTAATTATATCAGCCGCCGGACGATCGCCGATCGATTGCTGCAACCGGCCTGATGCTCCGCGCGCGGCGGAACGGTATAAGCAGTATAGCCGGCCTCTGACATCCGGAAGCCGAAGCTCAACCAGAGGATTGTTCATCCAACCGTGGCTACCCAGGCTGATACCCATCCGATAATCGACCGCGCGCTATCCGAAGATCGTGCGCGCTATCTCGACCTGTTTGCCGAGCGGCTGTTTGCACGCCAGCCGACGACCCTCACCGAGCGGCTCTCGGCCGAGACCCGGCGTGCGATAGCCGGACAGGCCTTCGAGTTTTTCTACCAGCGCAGCGAGCCTCTGAAGCTCCAGGTCTCCGGCAGTGCCGATGGCGAGGCGGTCGTCACGGTTCTCAACGTGATGGAGGACTGCCCATTTATCGTCGATAGCGTACTGGAGTTCTGCCATTCCCTCGGCGCGCCGGTGCGGATGCTGCTGCATCCCGTGTTCAGCATCGCACGGGATGAGAACGGCCGGATCAAATCGTTCGAGCGGATGCGCGCCGGCGAGCGGCGCGAGTCGCTGCTGCACCTGGAAATCGAACTCGCGGCCGGCTCCGATCAGCTCGCGGCGATGGAAACCGAGCTGCGCGAGGTGCTTGAAGAGGTGCGTCGCGTTACCGGGGATCGCGAGCGGATGACCGCGCGGGCGCTCGAAATCTGCCAGGAGACCTCCGGACTGCGCGAGATGGTCGAGGTGCGCGACTTCCTGCGCTGGCTGGTCCAGGGCGGGTTCGTATTTCTCGGCTACCGCCGCTATCGCGTGGTCGCGCCCGAGCACGGCGTGGCGATGATGGAGGCCGACGTCGCCAGCGCGCTCGGAATTTTGCGCGGCGCGCGCTCCCGGTTTGCGCCGCCGCAGCCGGTGCGCAAACTGGACCTCGAGCAGCGCAAGCTCCTGTTCGACGGTCCGGTGCTGATCGTCGGCAAGACCCGTCGGCAATCGCTGGTGCATCGGCGACGCGCGATGGACAACATCGCGATCCGCCGGATCAGTCCAGGCGGCGAAATTTCATTCGATCGCTTTCTCGGGCTGTTCTCCTCGAAAGCCTACTCCGAGGAGGCCGAGCACATACCGGTACTGCGGGCCAAGCTCGGCGAGCTGATCGAGGCGGAGCACGCGCTGCCGGGCTCGCATGATTTCAAGGAGCTGATAGCGGCGTTCAACAGCCTTCCGAAAGAGGAATTGTTCCGCGCTTCGATCGCCGAGCTGCGCGAACAGCTCGACCTGATCCTCGACGTCAAGAACGAATCGGCGGTGCGGCTGAGTCTTTTGTCCGATCCCGAACGCGGCGTGGTTGGCGCGCTGGTGTTGCTGCCGCGCGAGCGATTTTCGGCAGAGGTCCGGATCAAAATCCAGGAGCTGCTGGCGGCGCGGCTCGGCGGCAAGCTCATCTACTATCACCTTGCGATCGGCGAGGGTTATACGGCGCGCCTGCATTTTTCTTTCGACGCGCCCCCGTTTCGACCCGCGCTGCTTCCGGCGCTCGAGGCCGAAGTCCAAAAGTTGGCGCGCACTTGGTCGGATCGGTTGCAGGAAGCGCTCACCGAGCGCTGGGGCGCGCAGCGCGGGAATAATCTCGGCCGCCGCTGGTCACACTCTTTCAGTGCCGATTACCAGGCCAGCACCAGCGTCGACCGCGCGGTCACGGATATCGAACGCCTCGAAGAGCTGTTGGGGGGCGGTGGCACGCGCGTCGAGGTGAGAGCGGCCGGCGACGCGGCCGAAGGCATCAGCGAGCTGCGGATGTACGAGCTTGGCGTGGCGCCGATCCTGTCTGAGCTGATGCCGTTGCTGCAGAACTTCGGCTTGCAGGTGATCTCCGAGGATGCGCACGAGCTGCGGCCCGATACCGGCGCAGGGAAGCTGCAAGCGGCGTTCGTACAATCCTTCCGGGTCAAGAGTCTCAAGCACGAGACCGTCGCGAATGCGGCGGGCGCGGCCCGTATCGCAGAAGCGCTGGCCTCGGTGCTGGGCGGACGCGCCGAAAACGATCCGCTCAACGCGCTGACCGTGAGCGCCGACCTTTCATGGCGCGAGGCGGCTCTGCTTCGCGCCTATCTCGCGGCCGGGTTCCAGATGCGGCTTGCGCCGGCCCGTCCGGCGCTTGACCGCGTGCTGCTGCTCCATCCCGAACTGGCCCGCATCCTGATCGACCTGTTCACCGCCCGGCTCGATCCGGATCACGATGCTGCGCCTGGCGAGATCGAGCGCCTGCGCGCCGACTACCTCGAGAAGCTGGCCGGCGTCGACAATATCGCCGACGATCGCATCGCCCGCACGGTCCTGTCGATGGTGGAAGCGACGGTGCGCTGCAATTATTTCCGTGCACCCGCAGCCGCCAGCCCATATTTCGCGCTCAAGTTCGAGTGCGCCAAAATCCTGAACCTGTCGGATCTCGCCCCCCTCTACGAAATTCATGTCAGTAGCCCGCGCATGGAGGGTTGTCATCTCCGGGCCGGTAAGATCGCGCGCGGCGGAATCCGCTTCAGTGATCGGCCCGACGATTTTCGCACCGAAATCCTGGAGCTGATGAAGACCCAGACCGTCAAGAACGCGATCATCGTGCCGGTCGGCAGCAAGGGCGGCTTTATCGTCAAGCCGCGCGGCGCGGCCCCGATCACACATCAGGAGGTCGTCGATGCCTACCGGACGCTGATCGGCGCGATGCTCGAGCTGACCGATAACCTGGTCGAGGGCCGCGTGGTCCATCCGGAACGTGTCCGGGTGCTGGACGGCGACGACCCCTACCTGGTGGTGGCGGCCGACAAGGGCACCGCGGCGTTTTCGGATATCGCCAACGAAATCGCCGCGCGGCATCAGTTCTGGCTTGGCGACGCGTTCGCTTCGGGCGGCGAGCATGGCTACGACCACAAGGCGCTGGGAATTACGGCGCGCGGTGCATGGGAGTCGGTCAAGCGGCATCTTCGCGAGATGGGACGCGACCCGCATCGCGGCGCACCGATCACGACGGTCGGAATCGGCGACATGTCGGGCGACGTCTTCGGCAACGGGCTGCTGCAATCGGACAACCTCAAGCTCATCGCCGCCTTCGACCATCGCCATATTTTCATCGATCCCAATCCCGATCCGGCGGCGAGCTTCGCCGAGCGCCGGCGGCTCTTCAAGCTGCCCAACTCGCAATGGTCGGATTACGACCCGGCGCTGATCAGCCGCGGCGGCGGCGTCTACAAGCGCGGCCTGAAACGTATCGAGCTCAGCCCCGAGGCGCGCACCGCGCTGAGGTGCGATGCCGACGCGCTCGACAGCGACGGGCTGATTCGCGCGATCCTGCGCGCCGACGCCGACCTGCTCTACAACGGCGGTATCGGCACCTATGTCCGCGCCGCCGACGAGAGCGATGCCCAGGCGGCCGACCACGCCAACGATGCCTGCCGGATAACGGCGCGCGAGTTGCGCGTCAAAATTGTCGCCGAGGGCGGCAACCTGGGATTTACGCAGCGGGCGCGAATCGAGTACGCGCTGCTCGGCGGCCGCATCAACACCGACGCGATCGACAATTCGGCCGGCGTCGATTGTTCGGACCACGAGGTCAACCTGAAGATCCTGATGCAGCCGGCGGTGGCGCGCGGTGCGTTAAGTCAGGAGGAACGTAATCGCCTGTTGGCCGCGGCGTCCGGCGAGGTCGCCGATAGCGTGGTGCGGGATAATCGCGACCAGGTGCTGGCGTTGAGCCTCGAGCAGATCCGCAGCCGCACCGAAGCCGACACCTACCGCGAACATCTCAGCGCCATCGAGCAGCGCGGGCTGCTGCGCGCCCACGAGGAGGCGCTGCCGAGCGCCGAGGCGCTGCGCGAGCGGCGCGCCGTGTTCGCCGGCCTGACGCGGCCCGAGCTGGCGGTCACCACTGCCTACACAAAGATCGATCTGGTCGCACAGCTCGTGAAATCAAACCTGGTCGACGATCCTTTTCTGATCGAATCGTTCGTGCGTCCGTACTTCCCGGCCGAGATCGCGGCGCGCTGTGCCGACGAAATCCCGCGCCATCGCCTGCGCCGCGAACTGGCTGCGACCCGGATGGTAAACGAGCTGGTCGATTTGATGGGCTCGATCTTCGTGCTTCGGGTCGTGCGCGATAATGGCGTCGAAGCCGAGGATGCCGTGCGCGCGTGGACGATCGCGGCCGGCCTGCTGGATTTGCGCGCCTGGACCGAGCGCTTGCATGATGCCGCGCAGGCGCTGATGGCGGAGGCCGAGCTGGCCGCCTTCTTCGCACTCGCGCAGGCCGCGCGGCGGGCTTCGGCGTGGGCGCTTATCAACCGCGAGGCTGCGTCCTCGATGAGCGAGACCGTCGCCCGCTTCAAGCCGGCCTTCGACAGCCTGGCCGGGTCGTTCGAGGACTTCCTGGTCGACGCCGAGCGCGAGCGCTTCGAGCAGGTTTATCGCGATCTGCGCACTGCGGTTCACGAGGAGCGCCTCGCACACGATCTCACGCGCCTGGAGTTCGCCGATCATCTGCTCAACATTCTCTCGCTGAGCATCGAGCGCAGGCTGCCTGCGACCACCGTCGCGCAGGCTTATTTCCGCCTGAGTGGTGAGATCAATTTTGCAACGCTTGAAGCGGCTTTGGGCGCGGTCGACGGCGATCGATGGGAACGGCGCGCGGCGCAGGAACTCACGATGGAACTCGGGGCGGCGCGAATCGAATTCTGTTGCAGGGCGCTCGATGCGGCCGACGGGGACGCAGCGATAAAGAAGCTCCAAGAAGGCCGTCCGCGCGAGTTCAGCGCGCTCGAGCACCTGCTCGCCGAGGTCCGTACGATGCCGCGTATCGGCGTGCCCGCGCTGCAGGTCGCCGTCCGCGCGATCTCGCGCCTGGCGCGCGCCGAGCCGGAAAACTGACGCTAAGCTTAGGCCTCTTGCGGGAGGGTTGCGGTCTTGAGCGGCGCCATCTCGCGGGCGAGCGCCGCCTCCTGATCGGTGAGGGCGACCAGATCCTGGTAAAGCCGTGCGCCGGCCGCCAGAAAGAACGCAACGGTGGCATAGGCCACCGCGACCGCCAGCAGGTCGAGCAGAAAAACGATCGTGCCGACTGTGCCGGTCAGAACCGCGACCGGGCCGAGGATGCGGCTGATGACGATGAACGTGCCGCCCGCCCACGCGTTGTATCCCGACCATACCGCCAGGAAAACCACCACCCGCACGGCGACCTTAAAGAACCGCCCGCGCATCAAATCGCGACTGTAGAGCAGCGCCGGCCAACTGCGCCGCGAATCGAGCACCAGCGCGTATTGCGCGAAATAAACCCAGATGAATGCGAGCACGCCGGGTATTACCAGCAGCACGACGCCGACCGCGATTACCAGCACTTGCAGCAGCGCGATCCAAAAGAAGGAAGCCACCAGCTCGACCGAACGGCGGTAGACCGCCAGCGCGCCGCCGACGACTCCGGGTTCGCGGTCTCCCTTCTGGATATGATCGAGCGTACACAGTACCACCAGGTTGACGAGCAGCGTCACGACGATCGACGCGATCTGCAGAGTCATCACAGCCCAATAGGGCACCGGCGGCGGCTCGGAAGGGGGGGCCGCGGGTCTATATGGTACCTGCGCCGGGATGAGGCTCACGCTGTGGATCCCGGCGCCGAAATGGCGCGCCACCACCGATTGCAGATTGATAGCGTCGGGCAGCAGGCAGAGCGCGGAGATCAGCACCAGCGGCGCCAGGACTAACCCGAGCAGGCCGACATTACCCCGAAGATCGTTGACCGCATTGGCCAGATAGATGAAGCTGCTTTTCAGTCGCGGCTGGGCCACAATGCCGATGAGGTTGGCATCCGGCACGCCAACAGACAAGGGATGCTGCTATACTCCCGGCAGTGTTTCGGCCGCCGGCTTGTAGAGGAAGGTTGTTATGGCTCAAGACGAACGGGCGGCAAAGCTCGAGGAAGAAAATCGGAACATCCGGCGCCTCCGCTTCCTGGTCAACCTGACCTACGCCACCATCGCGCAGGACGATTCGATGACGCTCGAACAGGCGTGGGAGCATGTGCGCGCGCTCAAAGGAACCGCGGTGGCGATGTTTCCGGGCAAGGAAGAAACTTTCGATCTGCTCTACCTGCCGCGCTTCTCGCGTCTGCTCGCCGAACGCTTTCGAGCCAACTGAAGCGTTCGGGTCCCGATGCAGCGGCTCGCCGGGCTTATCGCGCTTCCCGACGGCTCGACCCGCCCAGGCCGGGTGAGCTTTTCCGAGCATCTCGAATCGGTTGAACTGACCTCTGAGCATGCCGCCGACCTGGTCCTGCCCGGGCCAATCGATCTGCAGGTCAACGGCGCCGGCAAACTGAGTGTCGCCGATGCGTCGTCCGACGAGCTCATCGAGCTCGCGCGCCTGCTCGCACGCGAAGGGACCACGGCTTTTCTGCCTACCGTGATCACCGCAGAGCTCGAACAAGTTGAAGCGGCCGACCGCGCGATCGCCGGCGCGCGCGCGAAACAAAATGGCCGCGCAGACGGGGCGGCGATCCTCGGGATGCATCTGGAAGGGCCGTTCATCTCGTCGGCGCGTCGCGGAGTCCATCCGCGCCTCACCCTGGCCCCTGCCGGCGAGGCCTTGGAACGCGTGGCGCATCTGAGCTCGCTCCGCCTGATAACCCTCGCGCCCGAACTGGGCGGCGCGCGCGATGCGATCGTCGCTTTGGTTCGCCGCGGTATCGTGGTATCGCTCGGGCATAGCGAGGCGACGCTGGAGCAGGCCAACGACGCGATCGTCGCCGGTGCGCGGATGGGTACCCATTTGTTTAACGCTATGCGCCCGATACATCACCGCGACCCCGGAATCGCGGCTGCGCTGCTCTCCTCGCAGGCCTATGCGGCGGTGATCCCGGACGGCGTGCATGTGCATCCGACGATGCTTCGGCTGGCGGTCAGGGCGCGCGGCGCGGCGGGGGTAGTATTGACCAGCGACCGGACGCCGCTGATTGGGGACGTCAAGGCCAAGGACGGCGCGGCACGGCTTGCCGATGGCACGCTGGCCGGGAGTATCATCTCGATGATCGATGGGATGCGCCTGATGGTCGAACGCGCCGGAGTCACCGTCGGTGAGGTGGCGCAGATGGCTGCGACCAACCCGGCGGCGGTGCTGGGAATCGCCGATCGCGGGCGGCTGGAGCCGGGCGCGCGCGCGGATTTGATCGTGCTCGATAGCGAACTGAGGTTGAAGGCCGTGTTTATCGGCGGACGCGAGCTGCACTGAACGCCTGGCGCTGAAATCGTCCGCGAGGTTGACCGGCCCGGAGGACCATGGCGCTCAATCAGAGCTGCATCGGTAGGGAATATCCGGCGGTTGAAACGCGCGTCTCGCGCGAGGCGATCCGGAACTACGCGCTGGCCTGTAACGATGATAATCCGCGTTACCTCGATCCCGCGGTCGTCGGCGGAATCATTGCGCCGCCGTTATTCGGCGTGACCGTGACCTGGGAATCGCTGCTGCGCGCCAGCGGCGATCCGGAGGTCGGCGTGGACGTGATGCGCCTGCTGCATGGCGAGCAGGACATGGAATTCCTCGCTCCGATTCGCCCCGGCGACGTAATCAGCTCGCGCTCGCGAATCGCTTCGATCGAGACCCGTGCCACCGGCGAGGCGCTCGACATAGAAGTCATCGCGCACAACCAGAATCGCAATCCAGTGTTGCGCACGATCACCGGCCTCTTTATCCGCGGCACGCGGCGCGAGCGGTCGTCGTCGCCGACTCCGGGAGCGCCTGAAGCGGCCCGGCCCGCAGGTGAGCCGATCGTCGTTACCAGCCAGACCATCGACCGCGATCAGACCTTTCGCTATGCGGAAGCCTCCGGCGACCGCAATCCCATTCATCTAGACGAAAACGTCGCCAGGATGGTCGGGCTGCCGGGGATTATCGTCCACGGGCTCTGCACGATGGCGTTCGTTTCGCGGGTCGTTGTCGATGCGCTCTGCGATCGCGATCCGGCGCGCCTCAAACGCCTGCGCGTGCGCTTCACGCGTCCGGTTTTTCCCGGCCAGACCATCAACACCCTGATCTGGCACGATGGCGAGCACGAGGGCCGCGCGCGCTACGCGCTCGAAACCTACAACTCCGGCGGCCAGCCGGTGATTCGCGGGGGAATCGCAGAAATCGCGCCCGCGACCATCCGAGAAACGCCGTGAACCGCAAGCTGACAATCGGGGCGAGTCTTTCGCTCAGCGGATCGTATGCCGCGATGGGTCGGCAGGCGGAAGCCGGGATGCGGCTGTTCGTCGCCGACCTCAATGCCGGCGGCGGCCTGGCGCTGGGCGGCGATCATTACGAGCTCGCGCTCGACTGCCATGACGACCGCAGCGATCGCGCGCGTTGTGCCGAGATTTATCGCTCGCTGTGTTTCGAGAACCGCGCCGATCTGATCTTCGGACCGTACTCGAGCCGGCTGGTCCGGATCGCCGCGCCAATCGCGGAGCAGGCCGGGCTGGTGATGGTAAATCATGGCGGCGCCGCCGATGATCTCTACGAGCATAAGCTGCGGATGATCGTCGGCGTACTGAGTCCCGCCAGTGAGTATTTCAAGAGCTTCGCGCGGCTGATAAGTGCGATGAAGTTCTTCCGCAAGCGGGTCGCGATCGTCGCGGCGCGCAATACCTTCGCGCGCGAGGTGGCGGCCGGTTTCGAGAACGCGTGCAACGAGCGGTATGCGTGGCGCCGCGGCGTCCGGGTGCGCGTCAAGTTCAACGGCAACGTCGAGCCGGCCGATCCCCCGGCTCATCTGATGGCCGCCATTGCGCGCAACCGGGTGAACATACTGGTCTCGGCGGGCAGCTTTGGTCACGACGTCAAAGTGATGCGCACGATCGTCGCCGGCGCGCTTAATATCCCCGTGCTGGCCTGCGTCGCGGCGGGCGTCGTCGGGTTTGGCGCCGAGCTGGGCGAGCATGCCGAGGGGATTGTCGGTCCCAGCCAATGGGAAGAAGAGGCGGAGATCGACCCGGAGATCGGGCTCGCGCCGGCTGAGTTCGGCCGCCGGATGCGTGAGCTTCATAGCGGCGCGGATTGCGACTACCCGGCCGCGCAAGCCTACGCCGCCGGGCTGCTGACGGTTGCCGCTTTGCGGGCCGCCGCCGGCACGCTCGATCAGAATCGACTGCGCGCTGCATTCTCCGATCTTAGGACCACTACGCTATTCGGCGGTTTCGCGATCGATCGGGTTACCGGTCGCCAGCTCAGTCATCGGCTTATGCTGGTGCAATGGCATCGCGGTAAGAAAGTGATTATCGAGCCCGAGCCGCGCGACGACAGCGGTGCGATCGAGTTTCCGTCCGGATGGCGGCTTCTCGTCTCATCGTTTCAGATCTTCAAGCTGAGCCGCGGCAAGCAAGCCCCTCCCGATGAGCAGGATTAGGTTCGCGCGGCGCACGACACGTGCATCGCGCGGGCGGCCGGCTGATTAGCGATCAACACAGGCGCGCGGCGGATACACCGCTAATTCTTTTCCCCCGGAACCGCCAGGCCGACTTTTGATGCCGACTCGCGCTCGGCGGACTTGAAGATGCCGCGCGTAATCAGCGCCTGCGATTGTTCGGCGCCCGTGCCGTAAATTTGCATCCGCGCGTGGTTCACGGCCGGATCGTCAGGCGCCGCCGCGTAGGCCCAATCAATCAGATGGGAGGCCAGCTTGAGGTCGCCGGCGTTGAAGCGGCTCATCGCGCGCGCGACCAGTGGGCCGGCACCGCCCGCCAGTTCGATTATCTCGTGTCCCTGGTCGGCCATCGGCACCGGTTTCAGATGAGGCGGCCGGCCATCGTACCATCCACCTTCCAGGCGGTAGATGTTGCGTACGATGTATTCGGGCTCACCATAGATCGGCTGCAGATACGGCCGGTCGGCAAGCGCCGCGGGCGGCTTGACCTCATTGAGCGCCGCGTCGAGGGGGGTGGCGTCGTTGAGCAGCTTGAGCGTCTGATCGTAGATGTTCTGCAGATACTCGGCGGTTTCGTTCAGGACCTGGCGGATCCGGATGGCGCCGAAGACCGGTAATCCATGTCCCGGTATCATCACTTCGGCGCCGCTTTTCGCCATCGCACGCAGCGCCTCGGCCCATTCGCGCGCGTAGCAGAGCGCGCCCGCCGGATTGCCGGTGGCGGGTGCGGCCCAGATTATGAAATCGCCGGTGAACAACACCTTGGCCTGCGGCAGGTAGACCCAGCAATGGTCGTCGGTCGCGCCGCGCGCATGATGACATTCGAATCGATGACTGCCGGCCGCGAGATTGTACTGATGATCGAAATAGGTGTCGGGGAAAACATATTCATCGGGCCATTGAGTGGCGCGCGATGCGAACTGGCGGCGATGCACCGCCAAGTTGTAGGCCGCGGTACGGTGGAAACGATCGAAACGATCGGCGATCGCGCGATGGCCGACGACGCGCGGACGGGCGGCGCGGTTTTTACCGGCCTCGGCCACGACCGCATTCATGCTCGCAACATGATCGACTTCGCTGCTGGTGTAGATAACCGCGTTAACCCGTGCTGGCGAATACTGCCGGAGCATCGCAACCGCATCCGTACCGTTCGCCGCCATCCCGGTATCGACCATCACCACCCCTTCGGCGGTTTTGATAGCGCTGAAGTTGGCGAACCAGGAAAAGAAGGCGACGCCGTCAGCAACTTCCTCGAACTCGCCGCTGGGGAGGAACGGATGATGCTCGCGAATCGAGGCCTCGCCGCCCAGGAGTTTTTCCGACCATTCACGAATCGTAGTCATCGCGCGATTATCCGCACGCTAGCCCATTCGCGGCAAGTTCGGCGCGCGTCAGTGCCGGCGATTCCGTTCATCGTGATCGCAGGGGCCGGTTGCCATCTTGGCGTGCAAAAAGATATGATTTTTCGGGTTCTTTGGCGACCTTTGACGGCACGATCTATTGTTCACAGGCATCATCGAGGATCTCGGCACTATCGAATCGACCCGCGTCTCCCGGCAGGGCGCGGTCGTTACGATTCGTACCGCATTACAGGTAAGCCGCCTCAAGATCGGCGAATCGATCGCGGTCAACGGTGCCTGCCTGACGGTGACGAAGAAGGGCCGCGGCACGATCGCGATGGATGTCTCTGCGGAGACGCTTCGGCGCACCACGCTCGGCGAGCTCAAGACCGGCGACCCGGTCAACCTGGAACGTTGCCTGACGCTCGAGAAACTGGTCGGCGGCCATCTGGTTTCCGGTCATGTTGACGGGGTAGGGCGGGTGGTCTCGATCGAGCCCGAGGGCGATTCGCAGTTGTTTACTTTCGAGGTGGCGCAGGAGCAGGCGCGCTATCTGATCGAAAAAGGATCGGTGGCGGTCGATGGCGTCAGCCTCACCGTCTTCGGTATCAGTGCGGGCCGCTTTCGCTGCTCGTTGATCCCGCATACGCTCAAGATGACGACGCTTGGCCATCGAAAGCCCGGCGCGTCGGTAAATATCGAGAGTGATATGCTCGCCAAGTACGTCGAGCGAATTTTAGGTGAACGCCAGGGTCTGGTGCCTTCCGGGACCGTGGCGGGAGGTCAGTCATGAGCCTGATGCAGATCCCGCGCCGGATCGAGTATGCGCTGCGGGCCATGATTCATCTCGCCGATCGGCCGGGCGGTGTGGCGCGTGGAATCGAGATCGCAGAGCGCGAGCAAATCCCGAAATATTTCCTGGAGAAGGTGATCCGCGACCTGATGCGCGGCGGGCTGGTGCGATCCCATCGGGGCCCCGGCGGCGGCTATGAACTGGCGCGAGCGCCCGAGCTGATGACATTCAAAGACATCATCGAGGCGGTCGAGGGCCCGATCACACTCAACATCTGCGTGGACGGCTCCAGCATGTGCGCGCTACAACCAGCTTGCCGGATGTACCGGGTATGGGAGGAAGGCCAGCGCGTGCTGCTCAAGGTGTTTTCGCAGACCACGCTTAAGGAGATCGTCGATTCGAGACAACCGGGGATGCCTCCAATCCCTGCCCATACCGAGGCCGCCGCCAGCGGCCTCGCCAAACCCTAGCCAACGTTGTTCGGCTGGTAACCTCTTCCTACCGCTTCCCTATAGCTTCACAAACCAGGCGTGAAATCCGCTTAAGATGGCCGTCGCTCGCGTCCAGGGCACTACGCGGCCCGAATTCACCGAGAAGACCTTTTATCTCGAAGAGTTCTACGGCAAGAGCCTGCTGTTTGCGCTGATCCCGCCCGCCGGCGAAAGCGCCCGCGACCTCCGTCCACTGCTGCGCGCGCTCCGCGAGTTGCATCGTAATCATGCCCGCTGCATCGTGATCGTCTCGCACCGGGCGCTGCCCAAAATGGTGGTGCAGATGGGCCGCATGGCGCCCGCGGCAGCACCGCCGGTATTCGATCCGGCGCGCGGCCGGCGCTCGCGGCCCTATCCGCCGGATGCGGCGGTGGCCGCGATCTGGCAGGAACTGCGCGCCGGATCGACCGTGGTTGCGGGTGCTGCGGCCAAAGGTCCGGCCGAGCTGACGATCTTTGCCCAGGAGCTCGCGAGCCGGCTGCGGGTCTTCAAGCTAATCCTGCTCGATCGCCAGGGCGGGCTGCTCGACCCCGGCGGTCAGCGGCTTTCGTTCCTCGAGCTGCGACGTATTGGCCGTATGCTCACGCGCGAGCGTGCGCCACTGCGCCGCGGAATCCTGCGCGCCGCCGCGCGTGCGCTTCGCAACGGCGTCGGCTCGGTCAACCTGACCTCGCCGCGCGGCGTATACGAAGAGCTGTTGAGTTTCGTCGGCACGGGCACCCTGCTGACGGAGAAGCAATACGGTTCGGTACGCCCGGTCTCGATCGATGATTTCGAAGAGGTCGAGGCGCTTATCGAGCGCGGCCAGAACGAGGGCGTCCTGCTGCCCCGCTCGCCGCAGGAGCGCGCTGCGCTCTTGCCCTCGTGTTTCGGCTACCGGGTTGGCGACGAACATCTGGCCGGCGTCTGCTCCCTGCTGACCGAACCCTACCGGCGCGAGCGGGCCGGAGAGATAACCGCGCTCTACACGCTCACGCGCTTCGCCGGCGAAGGGGTCGCCGTGGAACTGGTCAAAGAGGTTCTCAACGAGGCCCGGTCGCGCGGCTTGAGCTATGCCTTCGCCTGCACCGGCGCGGAGCGGGCAGCCCACTTCTTCGCCCGCCTGAAGTTCCGCCGAGTCACGCCCGCGGAGGTTCCGGCCGCCAAATGGCGCGGCTACGATCGCGGCCGGCGGGCGCATCTCATTATCTTCCGCTTCGAGCTCGCCTGAGACGCAGTGATGCCGATTATCACCGCGCCCGCAGTCCTGCGCAGGCTTCACCTCGCGGCCATCGCCTCACTCACGCTGCTGGTCCTGATGCTCGCGCTGCATCGGCTGGGTTCGGGTCCCTGCCACGCTCCGGCTGCCAACTCGATACCGCGGTTCATCCGTGGCGCATTCTGCGGCGCCGACGTATGCGGCACCAATGAGGCCATCGAGGGCGTCTTCGTGCAGGACATGGTCGAACGTGGCCACGTGCTGTTTCCAACCGGGCAGGGCGGAACCCCGATGTACAAGCCGCCGCTGTTCCATTGGACGGCTTTCGCGATCGATCGCCTGTGCGGTATCAGGCGCGTCACCGCTTTCAACCTGCGCCTGGCGTCGGTGTTGTACGCCGCCGCGACGGTGCTGCTGGTGATGGCCTTCGCGATGAGCCGCTTTGGCCCGGGCGCGGCATTGCTAGCGGGGCTGGTACTCGGCGGTTCGTATCAATTCATCGAACTGGCGCGCATGGGCCGCGTCGACATGACACTGACATTTTGTGAGGCGCTGGCGCTGCTGAGCTTCTTATGGTGGCTCCCGGCGCGGGGCCGGGAGCCGGCGTCGGGTGTGTGGCCTTTGCGATACCTGTTCGCGGCGGCTTTGGGAGCGGCGATGATAGCGAAGGGGCCGGTCGGGATGATTCTGCCGGGGCTGGCGATCGCCATCTTTCTGCTCTCCGAGCGCCGGATGCGCGAGCTGTGGAGCTGGTTTATGCCCGGACCCGCGCTGCTCGCGATTGTAATCGGATCGAGCTGGTATCTCGCCTGTTTCATCGCCGGACGCTATGGCTTTCTGAGCCGCCAGCTCGGCAGCGAGAACTTCGGGCGGTTTTTCGGCACGCTCGGCGCGATGCCGCCCTGGTATTACCTCAAGCCGCTGCTGCTCAACTCCGGGCCGCTCAGCCTGGTCGCGCCGGTCGCGACCTTCTTTGCACTGCGGCTCGGCCGGCCGGAAACCGGCGTCGCGTTATCCGATACGGACCTGTTGCGCGACGAGATGGACGCGGCTGAACGCCGGCGCGACGCGCTGCGCCAGCTCGCGATCTTCTGGGTCGTAACGGTCGTCTTCTTCTCCTTCGCGGCCTACAAACGCCGCGCCTACCTGCTGCCGCTATGGCCCGCGTCGGCGCTGATGATCGGATGGTGGTTCGAGTCGCTCGGCGAGCAGTTTTGGGGACGCTTCGCGCGCGCGGCATTGGTGGTCGCCTGTGTCTGCCTGGTGTTTTTCAATTTCCTATACATCCCGTGGCGCGAGCAGAATGAATGCGCCAACCAGTCATATCGTGCTGCGGCCCTGGCGATCGATCGCGTGGTCGGGCCGCGCGAGCCGCTTTACGCCTACGGGTTTACCAAGGACCTTGCCCCGCTGGTGTTCTATCTCGATCGTTACGTCAGGCCGCTCCGAGGCCGGCTCGGTGACGCGCCGCCAGGCTACGTAATCGTCCCCGGCCAAATCTGGGCGCTGGCGCGCAATCGGGCCCCCGGTCTTGCACCCGTGCTGGTTGCTCCGCACGGACGTTTTGGGCTGGTTTTACTAAGTCATGGCCGCTTTTACGCGATGAGTAATTAAACCCGGTTCGTCGCCCCGCTCATCGCCGCGGTCGAAGTGCCGTTCGGTAATTTTGTCTTTACATGATTTTGATGCCGCGTTATGCTGCCGCCCAGACAGCTCGCTGCCGCAGGATGTTTAACCCGCCCTTTTTGAATTCGCAGGTTTCTTGCCCGGAGAGCTTTAGACGACAACTTCATGAGGAGGGCCTTTGATGCCCAGCAAGCTGTATGTAGGTAACCTACCGTTTTCGGTTACCGGAGATGACCTCAGCGAGTACTTCTCCCAGGTCGGGACGGTTGAAAAGGCCGTGGTAGTCACCGACAAGTTTTCTGGGCAATCCCGCGGATTTGGGTTTGTCGAGATGGCTGACGAGGAGTCGGCGGAGAAGGCGGTGCAGAGCCTTAACGGTACTGACTTCAAGGGCCGCACGATCAAGATCGACCACGCGCGTGAGAGCACCGGCCCGCGCCGCAGTGGCTTCGGGGGCAGTCCGGGTGGTGGCGGACCTGGCGGCGGAGGCGGTGGCCGGCGCGGCCCAGGCGGCGGGGGCCGCGGCAACGGCGGCGGAGGCGGTGGCCGGCGCGATCGCTGGTAGTCGGACTTAGTCGCAAAATCTTTGGAGGGGCGCCGCCGGAAAATCCGGCCGCGTCCCTCTTGCTTTTCGTCGCTCGCCAGGGCGCCGGAAGGATGCGATCGGAGCCGGCAGGCGACGGCCTGCGCGGCAGTGGTATGCTGCGGTCTCACGATCAGCAAACGCCATGGCCAAGATTTACCGGGTCAAAGAGATTTTCTATTCACTCCAGGGTGAGGGAGCCAATGCCGGCCGCGCCGCGCTCTTCTGCCGGTTCGCCGGATGCAATCTATGGTCGGGGCGCCCGGCCGATCGATCGCGCGGGCCCGGCTCGTGCTCGCGATGGTGCGATACGGATTTCCTCGGCGGCACCGACTACACGCTCGAGGCGCTGGTCGATGCCCTCGAAAACGAGAAGCGGGGTCGCGACTGCCGTTTCGCGGTGCTGACCGGCGGCGAGCCCATGCTTCAAATCGAGGGCGACCTAGTTCGCGCGCTCCATCGCCGCGGCTTCGAGGTCGCGATCGAGACCAACGGCACCATCGCAGTGTCGATCCCGGAAATCGATTGGATTTGCGTCAGTCCCAAAGCGGGCGCGCCGTTTGTGCAGAGAGCCGGCGATGAATTGAAGCTCATTTTTCCGCAGACGGGTCTGATGCCGAGCGACCTGCCGATCGGCGAGCTCGGCTTCAAGCATCTGTTTCTGCAGGCGATGGACGGGCCGGCGCTGGGCGCCAACCTGACTGCGGCGGCGCGCTATTGCATGGATCATCCGCAATGGCGGTTGAGCCTTCAGGCCCATAAATTTGCCGGAATACGTTGAGGCCGCGAATCCGGCCGGGGTCGGACGGCCGCTGAAGGATTTCCCGATGCTGGCGATAACTTCCCGTCTCAGAGTATAAGCAACTTAGTGAGGCAACCCATCCGCCGGGACTTGGCGCGACGGATTTCGATTCAGGAGGAAGCGTCAGATGGCAGCCGTAGCTGGTCAAGTTGAACATCCGGAACTGCTGGCCACGCAGGAGGTCAGTTATACGAGCGAGGGCGCCCGGATCGGTGGATACCTGGCCCGCCCGCGCGAGAACGGAAAATACCCGGGCCTGATGATCCTCCACGATATCTTCGGCGTGAGCGATCACGCGCGCGACGTCGCCCGGCGCTTCGCCAACGTGGGCTTCGTGGTGCTGGTGCCCGACGGTTTCAGCCGCATCGCGCTCGGCACCGACGAATCGCTCGTTCGTGAGCGCGCCGCGCAGCTCGAAGATCGGCTGACGGTGCGCGACCTCGAGAACGGCGCGGCGTTGCTGCGCAGCCTGCCGAGCTGCAATGGCAAGGTCGGCGCGGTCGGCTTCTGCATGGGCGGGCGTTCAGCGCTGCTGCTGGCCTGCAGCAGCGGTCAGGTCGATGCGACTATCGATTGCTGGGGCGGCTCGATAACCCCGGATACCGGGGTGAGCAAGCTGCATCCGGTGCCGGTGGTCGACCTGATCAAGAATCTGACACGGCCGCTGTACGCGGTTTTCGGCGCCGAGGATCAGAATCCGTCGCCTGCGCACGCCGCCGAATTGCGCGCGCGCCTGGAGCGCGAGGGTAAACTCAACCTCGCCACGATCGAAAGTTTTGCCAATGCCGGCCACGCCTTTTTCGCCGATCCGCGGCCGGACCGTTATCGCGAGAAAGCGGCGTTCGAGCTGTGGCCCAAGATGGTCTCGTTTTTCAAGCAGCATCTGGTCTGAAAAAGTGCGAGAATAATGATGAAACACGTTCGGAGGGCATCGCAATGGCATTGATTAAAGTGGCTGACCTTGCTTACGGGCGGCTGCGCTCGCCCGACCTGGATATCCAGGAAGAGTTCTGCACCAACTTCGGATTCATCAAGGTGGAGCGCACCAAGAACGCACTGTATATGCGCGGTTCGGACGCGCCGCATCATATTCACGTGACCGAGAAGGGCGATCCGGGATTTATCGGCCTGGCCTTCTATGCGGACAACGAGGACGACCTGAAGAAGGTCGCCAAGGCGCCCGGCGCTTCCGGAATCGAAAACCTCGATGAGCCCGGCGGGGGCAAGCGCGTCCGCCTGAAAGATCCCAACGGCTACCAGGTCGAGATTGTCTCGGGCATCCAGCGGCTCGAGCCGATCAAGGTCCCTCGCGATTTGGTGAACTCCGGCGACGAGCCGCTGCGCCGGGCCGGGCGTCTGATGCGCGTGTCGAAGGGGCCGACGCCGATCAAGCGTATCGCGCACGCCGTGATGGGCACGCCGCGGCTTCAGGAGACCCTTAAGTGGTTCCGCGAGCAGCTGGGCCTGATCTCATCGGACGACATCTATGTCGGCAACAAAGAGAACATCATCGCATCGTTCAATCGCCTGGATCGCGGCAACACTTATGTCGATCATCACGTCTTCTTCTGCATGCGCCACGAGATTGCGGGCCTGAACCATCTGTCGTTCGAGGTGCCCGATATCGATGCGGTCTTTATCGATCATGCGTACCTGACGCGGCTCGGCAAGTACGAGCATATGTGGGGCGTCGGGCGGCACATCCTCGGCAGCCAGGTTTACGATTACTGGTCTGATCCGTGGGGCCGGGTGCATGAGCATTGGGCCGACAGCGATCGGCTGAACGCCGCCAACGGATCGAATGTGCTGAGCGCCGAGGAAGGCTTGAATTCGCAATGGGGCGAGCCGATTCCGGAGAAATTCATGAATCGGATCAGCCCGTGACGTAATTAGCGATTAAGTTGATTGGTAATCACGGCCGCGTGCGAGATAAATCTCGTGCGCGGCCGTTTTGATTTCAAGGCGCGCGCTCCGGATTCCGCGTCATCAGGCAGCTCTCGTCGAGCTGCGCGAGAGTCGGGCAACCCATCTGCGCCATCACCCGATCGATCTCATCGCGCAAAATTTTGATCGCGCGGCGCACCCCCGGCAGGCCGCCGGCGGCGGCGCCATAGAGCGTCGCCCGACCGACGAATACGAATTGCGCCCCCAAACAGAGCGCGGTCACGATGTCAGCGCCGCGCCGCACCCCGCCGTCGAGCATCAGCGTCGCCCGGCTGCCGACCACCGTGCGGATGGCGGCGAACGCATCGATCGGGGCGGGCGCCTGGTCGAGTTGCCGCCCGCCGTGATTCGAGACCCAGATGCCGTCGACGCCCGCCTGCACCGCGCGCTCGGCGTCCAGCGGATGCAGAATCCCCTTGATCACCAGGTGGCGCGGCCACAGCCGCCGAAATGATTCGAGGTCGCGCCAGGTCACCGTGGCCGGAGTCTGCGCCGCCAGCAAAGCATTGGAGCCGCCACCGTTGGTGGTATACGGCGCCCAGTTCTCGAACTGTGGCATCCCGTGCCGCAGGTACTCGGCAAGCCAGGCCGGATGGGTCAGCGCCTCCGCGATGGTGCTGGCCTTCAGGCGCGGCGGCAGCGCGAAGCCGTTGCGCAGATTGCGCTCGCGCTTCGAGTTGACGGGAATATCGACCGTCAGCACCAGCGCGCCCAGGCCCGCATCGCGCGCGCGCCGGATCATGTCTTCGGAAATTTTCGGATCGCGCGCGCAATAGAGTTGATACCAGGCATGCGCGGGCGCCGCCCGCGCGGCGGCTTCCAGCGAGGCATTGCTCGCGCCCGACATCACGAACGGGATGTCCGCGCCGGCCGCGGCTTCCGCCAGAATCAAATCGGCGCCCGGCCGAAACAGGCCCGCCAACCCGGTCGGCGCGATGCCGAAGGGGCATGCGTACTTGCGCTCGAACAGCATCGCAGATTGATCGCGCTTGGAGACATCGACCAGGTAGCGCGGCAGCAGCGGGTAGCGCGTGAACGAACTCTCGTTGCGCGCCAGGCAGCGTTCGTCTTCGACGCCGCCCTCGATGTAATCGAAAGCGATACGCGGCAAGCGCCGCCGCGCCATCCGGCGCAGATCCTCGATATTGATCGCGTCATCGATTTTCATTGCAAGCCGCCGGCTCCTCGGCCATCTCGGCGAAACCTAGCTGGAAGAGCGACGGCTTGTCCATCGACGGCCGCCGCTGGCTTTCTCGTCTCGATAAGAACGAAGGGTCTCGCGGCAGATGAAAACCGATTAGCTACTTGCTCCGTTGATGACCGCGTAATAGATAGGCTGTGCGATTGAGGCCGCGATCGAGAATTGTGATCGAATCTGAGGATGCGGGCCAAAGGGATAGAATTGATGCTTACACGCAGAAATGCCTTCCTGCTGATGATGGCGCTGACGTTGCTTGCATCGCCGGGCGCTTTGCAAACGTCGGGTTTGGCCTTGGCCGCGCCGGAGAGCGCGGGCGCCGCGCCCAGCGCGCAGGAGTTGCAGCAGTTGGTCTCGCCGATCGCGCTCTATCCGGACACGCTGGTGGCGCAGATTCTCGCGGCGTCGACTTACCCCTCGCAGATCGTCGAGGCCGCACGCTTTGTCAAGAATAATCCGACGCTGAAGGGTCAGGCGCTCGCGCAGCAGGTAAATCAGCAAGCCTGGGATCCGAGTGTCAAATCGCTGACTCAGTTTCCGTCGGTACTCAGCAACATGAATAAGAATCTGTCATGGACTTCCGCGCTGGGCGATGCCTACTACAACGATCCGCAAGCGGTGCTGAAGGAGATTCAGGGTCTGAGAAATCAGGCACAGCAGAGCGGCAACCTCAAAACTACTCCCCAACAGATCGTCACCCAGGAAGGCCAGACCATCATAATCCAGCCGGCGAACCCGCAGGTGATATACGTGCCCGAATACAATCCGACCGTGGTCTACGGCGCTCCGGTGCAGACCTACCCGGGATATTCAAGCACGGACATGATGATGGCCGGTCTGGTCGGATTCGGGGTTGGGATGATAGTGGGGTCGGCCATCAGCGGCAGCAGTGGCTGGGGATGCAACTGGGGTAATCACACAGTCGTCTACAATAATCATACCTACGTTTCGAATTCGAATAATTTCTATAATCATAACTGGAGCAACAACAACTGGAACGGTAACCATCCCTCTTCCGGATACAACAACTGGTCCAACAATATGAGGAACCAGAATTGGCAGCAGGCCAAAACTGATTTCAATCAGAGCAATCCCAACTGGAACCAGAACCATCCCAACTCAAATAGCGCGAACCATTGGCAGCAGGCGAATAATCAGGGAATGCGCAACTCCGGTAGCTATGGAAGGCAGGGCAACGGCGCTTATGGCGGAGGGAGCTACAACGCGAGCAATAGTAATCGCGGGTATGGCGGCGGCTCTGGCAGCAATGGGTGGGGCGGCGGCGGCCGCAGCGCGTTTGGCGGTAGCGATCGATCGGGCGGCGGTGCGTTCGGCGATAGCGCGCGTGGCCGATGGAGCTCGGGCGGGTTCCGCGGCGGCGGTGGCTTTCGACGCTGAGGCGAGGCACTGGCCAAAGTATTCCCGATGCGGGGCCGGCCGGGTGGCTGAGGTTTGCTGAAAAAGGAAGGGATGCATGCTGAAAGTGCTTGGGAAATTCGCTCTTCGCACGGCCGTGCGCTGTTTGATGCTGGCCCTGGTGGCGTTTGCGATCGGGATCTGGGTCGAGGCGCTCGCTGCCGTGCCGCGGTCGCAGCAGCGACTCTACGGGTCGCCGCAGGAGGCTGCTGCCGCGCTGGTCTCTGCGCTCAAGAACCACGACCTCGCGGCCCTCGACGCCATTTTCGGC
>DATJRJ010000212.1:0-10600 GCA_035504735.1 Binataceae bacterium (SeqCode) | reverse complement strand
GGGTTTTCCTTGAAAGCGCCGGCTTTCCTCTATATGTCGAGTGAGGGACTAAATCCGCATCGATCGGGGACTCAAACTTGGAACTGCTTTCGATACCGAAGATAGAGCCGTCCAGCACCGCGAGCCGTGCGCGCAAGTACGGCGATCTGCTGTTGCGTTATCGACAGCCGTTGGCCCTCGCGTTCCTCGCGATCACACTGTTCATGGGTTATTGGGCGCTGCATGTTCGATTCGCGACCCGGTTCGAGGATCTGCTTCCCGCCCGCCATCCCAACGTCAAGCTTTATCGCGAGTTTGAGGACAGTTACGGCCGCGCGCAGACACTGGTCGTGATGTTGCGGGTCAAGCAGGGCGACCTCTTCAATCCCGCGACCTTGCGAAAGGTTCAAGACCTAACCTTCGCCATTAATCGTCTGGCCGGTGTTAATCACAATGAGGTTTTTTCGCTGGCCTCTTACCGGGTCGTTTATGCACACACGGTTCCGGGCGCGCTGGTCCTCCGGACTTTCATGTATCCGACCGTACCGAAAACGCAGGCCGCAGCCGACGAGCTGCGGCGGACCGTGATGGCGCATCGGCCGCAACTCGCGGGTCTGATTACCGATGACGACAAGGGCGCCTTGATCGTCGCCGGCTTCAACGAGTACGCCATCGATTACAAAGAGTCCTTCAAAAAGGTCGCGCGGCTGCGCGCGCAATACGAGGACGCCAACACCCGCTTGTACGCGAGCGGAGACGTGATGGTGTTTGGCTGGGGCTACCACTTTCTGCCGCGCATTAAGTTGATCTTCGCACTTTCGATCGCGCTGACCCTCGCCATCGTCTATATGAGCCTCGGCAGTTACACCGGATGGTGGGTGCCGATCGTGACGGGAATCTGTTCGGCGATCTGGGGGCTCGGCTTCATGGGGCTCGCGGGCTTCAATTTCGATCCGGTGATGCTGGTCATTCCACTCATACTTACGGCTCGCGATCTGAGCCACGGAATTCAATGGCAGGGACGCTACTACGACGAACTCGATCGCACGCCCGAGACCATGGCCGCGCTGGCGCAGACCACCGGCGCGATGCTGCCGGCCGGGCTGCTCGCCATCCTGGCCAATATCGCGGGCATCATTTTTGTGACGCTCAGTGATATTCCGGTGCTGCGGCACATCGGTCTCGGCGGCGCGGTCTGGCTCGGTTCGAGCCTGGCCTTGGTCTTCGTCATGCAACCGATCGTCATGAGCTGGCTGCCACGTCCGCAGCCGCGCCGCGAACGCCGCCTGATCAGACGCGCCGCAGGCCGCTACTTGTCGCTGAACTCGATTAACGACTGGCTGATTCGGATTCCGATCCGACCGGGAGCTGCGCGCGGTGTGCTGGTCGCGGCGAGCGCGATTCTGCTGGTGGCAGGAATCATCTCTGCCCGCGGTATCCGTATCGGCTACCGGAGCAGCAGTATTCCGATCTTCCGCCCCAACGCCACGATCAATGGCGACTACGCTGCGATCAACCGGTTCGTGCCGACCAACACCGGCTGGATTATGCTCGCCACGCCTAATTTTCCGAGCCGGCAATCGAGTATCGGCCCCGATGTCCTCAGGATGGAGCGCGACCTCGGCGATTATCTGCTGGCGCGCGGCGACATCGCGGCGATCATGGGCTTTGATTCGATGGCCGCACGGCCCATGAACTCGCTGCTGCATTATGGTTCGCCGAAGTTTCTTTCAACTTCCAACGACGTCGCCCTGAGCGGCACGATCTGGATGATGTTCTTTAGCAGCGCGACCTCCGATGAAATCCGTGGCTTCTTCGCCCACTCGCCGGCCATGACCAGCTCGTGCATCCGGGTCCTGCTGCGCGATCAGACTTATGCGCATCTCGAACGGCTGCGGACGGACCTCGACGCTTTTGTGCGCGCGCGCGTCGCGACCGACCCCTCGCTCGACCAGGTCAAGCTGCTCTATCTGGGCGGTGACGCCGGGGTGGTACTGGCTACCGACGAGGTACTGGGACATCTCAACATCACCAACCTGGTCCTCACGCTCGCAGTCATCCTGGTTTGCTGTGCGATAATGTTTCGCTCGCTGATGGCGGGGCTGCTATTCGTGATCACTTGCGTAGCTGCAAATATAGTTGCTTTCATCTATATGCAGTACCGCGGCATAGGTCTGACAATTGATATCATACCGATACTTTCACTAGGTATTGGACTGGGTATCAATTTCGGCATCTACACCGTCTATAGAATCCGCGACGAAGTCCGCAACGGCGCCGCCCTTGACCAGGCCATTGCGCTTGGCATCAGCACGACCGGTATCTGGGTGCTGGCCAGTTACGTCGTGATGGTCGGCGGCATCTTGCCGTGGGCATTTTCACCGCTGCTGTTCCATAACCAGATGAGCATTCTTTTGATCCTTTTGATGAGTGCCAATCTGATCGCAGGCGTGCTGCTGCTGCCGGCCCTGATCGCCTGGATACAGCCGCGTTTTCTGCTCCGTGACGAGCGCCGCAACTCGGAGGCCGAGGCGGCTTCGGTTCGCGCGGTCTCCTGAAGCGAGCGCGCGCTGGAGTCTAGTTCAACGACTGTGCCAGGAAGGGATGCAATGGAATTCACAGGACAAGTTGCGTTGGTTACGGGAGCGGGCCGCGGTATCGGCAAGGCAATCGCACTCGGCTTCGCGCGCGGCGGGGCGGACGTCGCAGTCTTCGATATCGATGCCGCCTCCGCCTCATCGACCGCGCATGAGATTGAGGGCTGCGGCGTCCGTTCGTTCAGCGCGGCCGTCGATGTGACTGACTATCAACAGGTTCAGGCGGCGACCGCGTCAGCCGCACGCGCATTGGGTAAAGTCGATATCCTGGTTAACAACGCCGGGATTGGAAACACCGCGCGCTTCCTCGATCTCCAGAAGGAAAACTGGGACCGCGTGATCGCCGTTCACCTTACCGGCAGCTTTCACTGCGCGCAGGCCGCGGCCCGCGAGATGGCGAAGCATAGTTACGGGCGGATTGTTTCGATCGCTTCGATCGCCGGATTGATGGGACCGCCGGACGCGGTTCATTACAGCGCCGCGAAGGCCGGCATCATCGGACTAACGCGAGCAATGGCCATGGATCTGGCGGAATTCGGCATCACCGCCAATGCGATTGCGCCGGGTCCGATCGATACCGAGTTGTTGCGCAGCGTATGGACTCAGGGCGGATTCGAGGAGCGCGCCGATCACGTGCCGGTCCGCCGGCTCGGCAGTGTGGACGAGATCGCGCGTGCCGTGCTGTTTCTCGCCTCGCCGTCGTCCTCGTACATTTCCGGCGTGGTGCTGCCGGTCGACGGCGGTTCCGTGGCGGCCGGAAGCTACATGGTCGAGAAGTACCGGCGGCGGCGCCTGGAGCCAAAGAGCTGACGACGCGGCGGCGCGTCTCAGAGCTGGGCGAGGGCATCAGCATGCGCAACCCGCTGCCATTCGCCCGCCGACGACACCTGGCGGCTGCCGGGCTTCCGATCGAACGGACTCAGCAGACCTAACTCGCGACCGATCTCTTTGAGCGCGGGCAGCAGCCGCTGGCCGATCAAGCCAATCAGCTTCATCCGCGTGTCATTATCCAAAGGCCCGTCGCTGTGACGGATGATAAAGACGCCCGGGCGCAACACCTCCAGGATTTTCCGGATCTTCGGCAGCACACTCTCCGGCGTGCCGACGATCAAGCGATAGCTGTCTTCCAGGATCTGCAGTTGCTCGGGACTATTGATAATCTTCTTTGCCTCACCGACGTCGAACTCGCCCCGGCGCACGAACAACTCGGGTCCGCCCTTGGGGTTCCTGAACTGGCGCGCCATTCGCCCTGAGGCTTTCCGGGAGTTGTAGCCCGGCGGAAACATAAACTCAGGCCGGATCGCGGCAAAGGCCGCGGCGCGCCCGCCCTGCAGCTCCAGCATCGCGATCTCGCGCGCTTCACTCTCCGTTTCTCCGACTATCACCTTCTGCAAATAGCCGAAATTTTCGGGGCCGGCCTGATAACCATTGCGCGCCGCCGTCTCGCAGTAGACGTCCCAGAGATCGATCGTCGGTTCCAGATAGGTCGACAGCGCCACGTATGGATAATTCCTTTCGGCGCACCAGGCGACGGTTTCAGGGCTCACCAGTCCCGGCACCCAGATCGGCGGGTGCGGCTTCTGGAGCGGCAGCGCCCAGGGATTCACGAATCGGTATTGAAAGTGCCGGCCCTCGTATCGAAACGGTCCGGGCGTGGTCCAGGCTTTGATAATGAAGTCGTGCGCCTCTTCGAAGCACTCGCGGTTAAAGGCCGGGTTGGAATTGTTGGAAAGTTGCTCGGTACCTCCGCCCCGCACCATTCCGCTCACCAGCCTGCCGCCGGAAATCAGATCGATCTCCGCCAGCTCCTCGGCCAGCCGCAGCGGATTTCCGACGATGGTCGGCAGATTGCCGAGCATGATGATCCGGCAGCGCTTCGTAATCCGCGCCAGAATCGCCGCCTCGATATTCGCCACCGCGCCCATGCAGGTGACGAGGCCGTGATGCTCGTTGAGTACGATGCCATCGTAGCCGGACTCTTCGGCCCACACCGCTTGATCGAGATACTCATTATATAGCCGTGCGCCAACCGCCGGATCGAAATGCTTATTCGGAATTCCCCAGATACCGTCCGCGATAGTCAGTTCTTCATCCAGCGGATGGTAGGGGCGTTCGGAGAAATAGGCGATATGCATTATACGACCTGTACTATGTAATGACTATGAACTGATAAATCGGCGAACGATATTCACGAACTCCTGAGTTCTTTCTATCTCCGGCCGATGCCCGCACTCTTCGATAACTGCGACTTGGGCGCCGTTTATCGATTCCCGATAGCGGTCAGCTACGGCCGCCGGCACCACCGCATCCTGCGCGCCCCAAATCAGGAGCGTTGAAATGGTTCGGACCCCCTTAAGCAAAAACGGCAGGCTCTGGTTGTGCATGTAGGGAGACCAGGCGAGGCGGGCAATCTGAGCGCGCGCCTCCTCCCATTGCTCGATCTGAGCCGGGGCGGGCGGGTTGCCATATAGTTTCAGATACTCAGCGCAGCTTGCAGGCTGGTAGATGCCAGCGCGAAGATACTCGGGCGCCGAGTTCATGAACAGATCGCGGATCTCGCCTTGCGCCGGTTTGATTCCCATCGGCGCGACCAGGATCATGCGTGCGAACTGCCCGGGTGAATTGGCTGCCATCTCGGCCGCGACCCAGCCGCCGAAAGAAAACCCCAGCACGTCCATCCGTTCGAGCGCGGACTCGCGCAGCAGGCGGCCGTACAAGCAGGCCAGATCGCGAACCGATGAAACCCAATCGAGCCGCGGCGTTATTCCAAACCCCGGCGCCATCGGGATGATCAATCGGCGGCTCTCGGCAAGAGCGGCGTTCCAGTTCAGCCAGCCCGGGTACCCCAGTTCATCGTGAAGCACGAGGAGCGGTTCGCCGCGGCCGCCCTCGACGATCAGGAGCGAATCATCATCGATCGACACCCGGCGTTCAGAAGGCTCCAAGCTGTCCGCATTCATTACTGGTCTTAAGATCTCCCGGCGAGTCAGTCTGCCCCGATGCGCGATGCGCGGGCAACTGTGTATTCATAGTCGGTGCGGCTATGAAAGAGAAGTTGCCAGCGATGGCCAGGAAAGCGTCGAGGGGAGCACGCGCGTGGCCGAGAGCACGGCGAGCCCCCGCAGGCCGTCGGTAAAGTACGGATCGCCGGTTAGATTGTGGCGCGGAGCGGCGGCGGGCGCGGCCTGCACGCCCGGGATGAAGCCGAGCTGCGCGACACGGCCGGCCACCATCAGATCATCCAGCACGTAATCGCGCGCTTCGTCGACATCCGGATCGATTTGATGAGTTGTCAGGTTCCAGGTTTTGAACGTGAAGCGCACGCCGATATCGCGGCTGACTTGGCCGATCCAAACCGGTTGGCCGCCAAAGCGAACGCGAGTATCCCACAACCGCAGGTGCAGACGCTGGTTGAGGCTCGCGCGAGCCCGCTGCAGTGCGAGATCCTGCAGCCGGCCGCCCAGGTAGAGCGGACTCACAGGAGAGTAGCGATATCGCGATTCGAGCAGGAAGGCCTTGGCCGTCTTCCAGGCGGTCGCCAGGGTGAGCGCCTCGGTCTGGTCCCAGCGGGCGCTCAGACACTCTTGAATGCTGGCGCGATCCCCGACGATCACCAGGTTGAGCGGGTCACCCTCAATGATTCCCCGTGCATCGCTGGTACATCGAGGCTGTTGTTCCAGCCATACACGAAGGGCGGGCTCGTCGAGTTCTTCAGCCGGGCCGGCGGAGCTCGTTTCTTCGATGAGATGCGGCAGTCTCAGCCCCGGCACCTCGATGGTGAATGGGAAGTCGAACGAGCGGCTTCGAGACAGTAGTCGTACATCGACCTGCTTGACCCCCTCGTCCAACGGAGTGAACAGGAAACCGCGGACCTTCTTTCCGGACGGGATAAACCCGGTCCGGAAGGCCAGCGATCTGAAAAGTCTGTTCAGGTGACGGTTGGCAAAGTGCATGCTGATCAGCTTGAGCGGCAAAATCGGCAGCAGCGGCAGAAACAGCCATCCGAGCAAGCCGAAAGCCACCAACCGTTTGCCGACCATGAAGTGCATCAGGTTGGCGGCTTCCTGCGGGGTGTAATAGTTGGGCGCAAGTTGGACCCGTTCGAGCCATAACGGGTCCGGCCCGCCGTTCACCAACTCCAGCCAGATGGTCTGCAATCCGCGGCGTGCGAGGCGGACCCCGAAGACTCGTTCGCCCTCCTGATCGCTGGGCACTGCAACCGTGACCACGACCTCACCCTCGCGGCGCGTCTGTGCCCGCGCCAGAAACGGGCGTTCCTCGGGATGCGGCACGTAGTCGATTGCCAACCAGCGCAGTAGTACGGAGGCCAGGTACGATAGGGGTTTAGTCATCGGGCGAAGTGCGCGCTGGATTGCTCGTTCGGCACGGAACGGGCTGCGGCCGGTACCGACGCCGCCTCGGTTTGCCATAAACACCGGGCAAATGCTAGCGACAGTCAGCGGAGGAAATATGATCGAATTCGCGATGCTGGATAATGGACCGACTGACCTGCGAATCAAGACGATGGCTAGCGGGGTCACCTTGCCCGAGGGCGACCTCGAAGCCATGCATGCATCGCGCCGCCGAATCACGCTCAACCAGGTGCGGATGGCGATCCTCGCTGAGCAACTTGGTTTCCATTATTCCTTTTTCACGGAGCATCATTTCCAGCCGGAGGGCGCGGAGCACAGCCCCAGTCCTCTGATTCTCGGCGCCGCGATCGCGGCTCGCACCAAAAGCATCCGAATCGGGCAGATGGCCAACATTCTGTCGTGGTGGCATCCGATTCGTTTGGCCGAGCAGGCCGCGATGGTCGACGTATTGAGCGGCGGACGCCTCGAGTTTGGGATCGGCCGCGGCGCTCAGCCGCGCGAGACCGAGATTTTTGGGCAAGTCTTCGGATCGACCAGCTCAGATGATGAACGCACCCGCGCCTATTGCGACGAGTGCTACGAGATCATCATTAAAGCCTGGACTCAGCCGTCGTTTGCACATTATGGAGAATTCTTCAGCCTCCCGCCGAAATGGGTCAGCCATCATCATCGACAGACGATCGAATATTTTTCGCAACCCGGCATCGGCCGCAACCTGGATCAAGTGCTTCAGCTTGGCGAGCCGACCGGCCGGCCGATACCGCTGTACTCTCGAAGCACAACTCTCAAGGAGATGTCGGTTTATCCGCAGCCGGTTCAGAAGCCTCATCCGCAGATTTGGCAACCGATCGTAGTGAGCAATCGCACGATCCGGGAGAGCGCCAGAAGAGGTATCAATCCGGTCTTCGTCGCCAGCGCCGTCGATCGCGTACACGCCGAAGTCACGACCTATTACGAAGAAGCCGAAAAACATGACTATCCGGATCGTCTTCAGCGCGGAAAATTCAAGCGCGGTTGGGATTGCGAGAAAAGGCGCGGGGTAGGCTATTTTCAGGGCGTCCATATCGTCGATCACGGCATCGGCGACATGGAACGCACGCGGCGAGGGGCGAATCATGTGTGGGATTTTCTCTCCGAATTTGTCCCGCCGGGAGTTTCCTCTTTGGTGCCCCCGATCGTCGAGGGTAACGCACCGTGCTTTTTCGGCAGCTCCCAGCAGATCATCGATGCTTACATGGAGATCAAGGAAGCCGGCGGCTACGAAGATTTTCTCTGCATCGCGGGGTTCACCTTCCCGAGCATGTCGAGAGAGGAAACCGAGGAGCAGATGCACGCCTTCGCCCAGGACATCATGCCGGTACTAAAGCGCGAATGCGGCGGCTCTCCACAGTTGGCCGAACCGGATTCTGCGCTGCAGATTTGATAGTCCGTCACGCCGTAGGCGGTTGCGCGATCAACCCGGTACGGCTTATAAGGAACACGATTTCGAGCCCGAAACTTCGGCGCGGGAGATGAATCGATGGACTTCGGCCTCATATTGATTATGCGCAATCCCCCCAAGTGGCAGCGTCCCGATCATGAGGTCTACCAGGGCTACATCGATAACGCGGTGCTCGGCGAGAAGCTCGGCTTCAGCCATCTCTGGACGAGCGAGCATCACTTCATGGAGTGCGGATGGTCGCCATCGCAGTTTCCGATCCTGGCATCGATCGCTGCGCGCACCGAGCGGATCCGCGTCGGCACGCTGATTTACCTGCTGGCGCTGCATAATCCGATTCAAGCCGCCGAAGACGCCGCGACCGTCGACATCCTGTCCAACGGCCGCCTTGATTTCGCAGTCGGCCCCGGCGGCAGCCCGAATGAAAACCGAGTGTTCGGGATTTCGTACGGCGATCGGCGCGCGCGGATGCATGAGGGGCTCGCGCTGATCCGGAGATGCTTCGAAGAGGAGAAGGTCGATCACGAAGGAAAGTATTTCCGCTTCAAGGACGTCCGCATGACCACCCGCCCGGTGCAGAAACCGTTTCCATTATGGGTGGCGGCGTTCGGTCCCAAGGCACTCACCGAGGCCGGCGCCGGCGGTTACCACTTGGCTGCAACGCCGCCCGCTGAGATGCAGAAGTATTACGACAACGCCCTGCGCGGAGCGGGTCACGATCCGAAAAAATTCAAACGCTCAATGCATCAGATCGTTCATGTCGCCGAGACCACCGAGAAGGCCTGGGACGAGGCCGAGCCGCACATCCATTACTACATGGAAAAGCACTACTCGATGATCGAGGAGGATCGGCTGCTCAGGAGCACCTCGGCCCCGCTCGACAAGAGCGGAAAGCCGGACCTGCGGGTCCCGCCGCTCGGCGAGTTGCGCAAAAGCGGCCGCGGTCCCTACGGTCCGTCGTTTATCGGCTCACCCGATCTGATCATTAAGCAGCTCGAGGAGCTGTTCAGCACGCATCCGATGGACGAGATGTCGCCGTCGCTCGGCTTGCCCGGGATGGATCCAAAGATCGCGCGCAAGTCGATGGAGCTGTTCGCGCGCGAGGTGATGCCGCACTTCAAGAACTTCAACGGCCGCAAGTAAACCGCCGCGGCCCGGTGAGCGGCTAGGGCCGATGCTTCTTTAAGAATTCCCGGATTCGCGCTACCGCCGCCGGCGCGACCTCGGGAGTCTTCCAGTCCTCGACGACTGCGATATTCGGCGCGAGCTTCGCGATCTCCTCGGAGACCGGCCGCGGATGAGGCGCGTCGTTTCCATACAGCAGCAGCAGCGGCGTCTGGACGGTCTTCACAAAATCTCGCGAAACGTTGAAGACGAAATCGCTGGCAAACAAATTCTCGCGATACTTCTCGAGCGCCCGGTCGTCGAGCTCCGGCCGCTCCTGCTTCAACGACTTGGCCCATTGATCAAAGCCGGCGCGCCACGAGTCCCGATTCTCGGGCGAAAGCCCGATCGGCTGCGCGAGTACCGCGGCGCTGACCCGGCTCGGCGCCACCTTGATGAGCTCGAAGCAAAACGAGCATCCGATGCACTGTCCCATGATGTGACAGCGCGTGATGCCGAGATGATCGAGCAACGCCAGTTGGTCTTCAGCGTAGGTCTGCCAGCCATCAGAAGGCGATACCGGCGCCCGCGACTTGCCGGCATTTCGCTGATCCATCGCAATCAGGCGAAAATCGCCGGCCAACTCCAGGGTCGGATCAATCGGATTCTTTTGACCGTTCGGGGTGACTTTCCAGAAGCCCACGCTGGATCGCACGCCGCCCGGAGCCAACAACAGGACCGGATAGCCCGAGCCGTGTTCTTCGTAATAGATGGATGCGCCGCCGCGTTCGAAGAATGCCATGAGTCTAGTTAATCGCAAGCGTCATGGATCGCAAGAGTCGCTCGTCTCGTTGCTGCTGCTTGCGATGGTATGGATCGCGCGCGGGATTTTTCGACTCAATGAACCTGGTGCGAAAATGGGGAACGGAACGGGGCGCGCCCGGAGGGATTTGAACCCCCAACCCTCGGATCCGAAGTCCGATGCTCTGTCCAGTTGAGCTACGGGCGCCTGCCACACCACTCCGAAGATTGCGGCTCTTCAGACGGCCATCCGATCGAGGCCAAGAGCGTCCGCAGCCTTCCATACGGGCCGGCTGCACTGGCGGTGC
>DATJRJ010000211.1:0-7666 GCA_035504735.1 Binataceae bacterium (SeqCode) | reverse complement strand
TCGCCTAAGCAGCCCGACCCGAATCAGCAGAAGATGATGATGTATATGCCGCTGTTCTTTTCCCTGATTTTTGTCAGCCTCCCCGCCGGCCTGACATTGTATTATTTGTCCTCGAACGTGCTCGGGATTTTTCAGCAAGTGTTCCTTAACTACGAATTCAAACAAAGCGCGCCGGCAACCACATGAGTACCAGGATTTCCAGCGAGCAAACCGCGGCCACCGTCGAAGCGGCGATCCGCCTGGCGCTCGAAGAACTCGGCGCGCACGAAGACGATGTGATCATCGAGGTCTTGAGCACCCCGCGCTCCGGCGTGTTGGGGCTCGGTGCACGCCCGGCGCGGGTGCGCGTTACCCGCCGTCCGCCCGAGGGTGCGACCAGCAGCGCGCAATCGCCGCCGCCAGCGCCGCCGGTCACGCGATCGCAATCAGCGCCACACCGGCCGCTCCACCAGCGCGAGGAGCCGCGGTCATCGACCAGCGAAGAACGTCCGCCCGAACGCCAACCCCGGCCAGCACGCGAAGAACGGCCGCATCGCGAAGAACGCCGTGAAGAGCGGCCACCGCGTGACGAGCGTGCCCATCCGCGCGAGGATCGCCCTGCGCAGCGACAAGCTCGTCCGGCGCGAGCCGCAGAAAGCGGCGAATCCGCTGAAGCCGCCGAGGGTGAGAGCGCCGGACCCGACACCCGTCGTAGTGAGGATCGCGCCGAACAGACTCGCGAGGCGATCGCGATCCTCGGAAAAATTCTTGAGCTGATGGGCGAGAAGGGCGAAATCAGGGAGGGCGAGAAAGACCCCGAAAGTATCGAGCTCGAAATCAAGGGCGACGGCTCGGGACTGCTGATTGGCCGTCATGGCCAGACGCTCGATGCCTTGGAATATATCGTCAACCGTGTCCTCGCCCGTCGCGTCAAGGAAGCGGTCACGATCGTGATCGACGCCGAGTCGTATCGCGCGCGACGCCGCCAGCAGATTCATCGGATGGCGTTGTCGATGGGCGAGCAGGCCAAGCGCGAGCATGCAACCGTAAAGCTCGAACCGATGCCGCCGCGCGAGCGCCGGATCGTCCATCTGGCCTTGAAGGATGACCCGCTGATTACCACCCGTTCGGAGGGCGAGGGCTACTTGCGATCGATCGAAATCAGCCCGGTCGGCGGCGGCGCGCCGCGTGAAGGCCGTTCAAGGGAGCGCGGCCGGGACCGCGAGCGTGGCCGCGAGCCCGAGCGCGGGCACGAACCGGCGATCGGCGAGCAGGGCGGTTTCAAGCACGGCCAGAAGCGGATTATCTAGCATTCGGGCATCAGGGCCTTCCGGCACCATTCGGAATGACCTGAGCGCGCCGGTAATTCCACATCTGAACGACAAACAGCCGGACGGAGCTACCGTCCGGCTGTTGTGCGATAGATCGCGGCGATCGCTCAGGCGTTAGGGTCGAGTCCCCATTTCTTCTTGTTGGCCACTACCTGTTCGGGCGTGGGATGCTCGACGGTAACGAAGCCCTTGACCTTGAACTGATCGCTGATCTCGACTGATTTCCGATTGAGCGCGATATCGTCCTTGAAGACGTCGGGCACGGCCGGCTCCTCGAAAATCGCCTGCCACGGGCATTCCGGCTCGCACGCGCCGCAGTCGATGCACTCGTCGGGATTGATGTAGAGTTGATTAGGAAAATGCTCCTTGTCCGGCCCGGTATACTCGTAAATACAGTCGACCGGACACACACTGACGCATCCGGTGTCGACACAATCAATGCAAAGGCGGGTTATGATCCATGGCATGGCTGACTATTCTCTCCTCCCGCACAAACTTATCGTGACCTGACGACGACTTAAAGCCCGCGCAAGCCGGTACCTTGTTGGCCCGGTTCCCGGCCGCGCAAACCTGAGTATCGGCCACTTTGCACGATCGAAATCTCGGTTACAATAACCGGCTGATACTCGGGGCCAACGCCTAGCACAAACCAGGGTGGTAATGAAATGAAACCGACCGACTCCACGACCCTCACGCAAACCCGCACCGAGACCGACAGCATGGGTGCTATCGAAGTGCCCGCCGACCGTTATTGGGGCGCCCAAACCCAACGCTCGCTGATTCATTTCGCAATCGGCGAAGACAAGATGCCTCGCCCGCTGATCCGCGCCATCGGAATTCTCAAGAAGGCCGCCGCGATCGTAAATCGCCAGCTCGGCAAGCTCAATGAGGAAAAGGCGCGGCTAATCGAGACCGCGGCCGACGAAGTCGTCAGCGGCGAGCTCGAGGATCACTTTCCACTGCGGGTCTGGCAGACCGGCAGCGGCACCCAGACCAACATGAACGCCAACGAGGTCATCTCGAACCGGGGCATCGAGCTGGCGGGCGGCAAGCTGGGATCGAAAAAGCCGCTCCATCCCAACGACGACGTGAACCTGTCGCAATCTTCCAACGACACCTTCCCGACTGCGATGCATATTGCGGCGGCTGAGGAGCTGACTCATCGGCTGATCCCGGCCGTCAAGACACTGCGCGAGGCGCTCGACGCGAAGCGCCGCGCGTTCGCCGATCTGATCAAAATCGGCCGCACCCACCTGATGGACGCGGTGCCGCTCACGCTCGGTCAGGAGTTCTCCGGCTACGTCGCACAGCTCGATGCGGACTTGAAGCGGATCGATGCGGTATTGCCCGATATGTTCGAGCTCGCGATCGGCGGCACCGCGGTCGGCACCGGTCTCAACACCCATCCCGAGTTTGCCGAGCGCACTGCGCAGGTGATCGCCGAGCTGACCGGGCTTCCGTTTCGCTCGGCGCCCAACAAATTCGCGGCACTGGCGGCTCACGATGCACTGGTGATGGCTTCGGGAGCGCTCAAGACGCTGGCCTGCTCGCTGATGAAGATCGCCAATGACATCCGCTGGCTCGGCTCGGGGCCGCGCTGCGGGCTGGGCGAGCTGAGCCTGCCCGAGAACGAACCGGGATCGTCGATCATGCCGGGCAAGGTGAACCCGACCCAATCGGAGGCGATGACGATGGTCTGCGTGCAGGTGATGGGCAACGATACGGCGATCGGGATTGCCGGCTCGCAGGGCAACTTCGAGCTCAACGTTTTCAAGCCGGTCATGATCTTCAATCTGCTGAACTCGATTCGGCTGCTCTCGGATGCCATCCATATGTTCACCGAGCATTGCGTGGCCGGCCTCCAGGCCAATCGCCGCCAGCTTCATCACTCGCTGCATAACTCCCTGATGCTGGTGACCGCGCTGACCCCGCACATCGGCTACGACAATGCGGCCAAGGTCGCGAAAAAAGCGCACGCCGAAGCGATCACTCTGCGCGACGCGGCGATCGCGCTCGGCTTCCTGTCCGGCGAAGAGTTCGATCGCCACATGCGGCCGGAAAAGATGCTCGGTCCCGAGGGTTAACCGATTCGGAGCGCATCCAGATCGGGCCGCAGCGCAATGCTGGCGGCGCTGGCGGCAGCGGTCGTTGCAATTCTGACACTCTGCCCGGCGCCGGCCGTGGCACAGGCGCACGCCGAGCAATCGATCACGCCGCCGCTCGTCAACGGCCAGCCGGTGAAGGTCGCAATCGGCCTGGTGATTACCAACCTCGCGCAGATCGATGTGGCCAATGAGCAATTCCTGGTCGATGGCTATTTGTTCATGCGCTGGCGCGATCCACGGCTGGCCCATCCGCCGACCCCGGGCAACCTGCCGCAAGCCGTCGATCCTGCGCTCATCTGGCGGCCCGAGTTGGAATTCGTCAACGCAGTCAAACCGCGCGAGCGGCAGCAAAGACGTATCACGGCGGACGCCGCGGGCGAGGTGCGCTACGTCGAGCGCTTCGACGCCGAGCTGTCGTCAAAGTTTTTTCTGCGCAACTTTCCCTTCGACACGCAGACGTTGCAGATCGACATCCATCCGTTCCCCGGCGGCGATATGCAGACTGTCGACTTCGTGCTCGACCGCGAACTGACCTGGAAATCCAGCGAATTTAAAAGCTACAGCTCGCTCGCGGAATGGAACGTGGCGGCGATGACGGCGGTCGCCGACCGAGTAAAGGTCGTGAACGGGCTCGAAATTTCCGAGCTGCGCTTCGAGGTCAAGGTAGTGCGCCGCTACGGGTTCTATCTGTGGAAGGTTTTCCTGCCGCTGTTACTGATGGTGCTGCTGTCATGGACGGTGTTCTGGATGGAGACCTTCGACTTGCAGAACCAGATCCAGGTCGCGGTCATCACGCTGCTGACCGTGATCGCATTTGCGCTCGCGATTTCATCCAACCTCCCCAGGGTCCCTTACCTGACATTCAGCGACGCCTTCTTCCTTACTTGCTATGTCTTCGTGTTTATCGCGATACTCGAACTGATGACGGTGCACGTGACTCATCGCATCCATGGTAAGGACGTGGGACTCAGGATCCGGCGGATTTCGCGATGGTTGGTGCCGTGCGCCTTTTGCGTGACGCTCGCGATTATCTTCTATCGCTTCCTAATCTGAGAGACCCCGTGCAATGAAACGTGATTTGACAAATTTCTCGCCCGCATGTTAGCGAACCCAAGTCGCGATCATTCACCGGGCCGGTCATCATTGACGGTCGCGCCGAGGCGCAGGAGCAGAACATGAAATTTGGCGCATTTTATTTACATCAGGTGCCGCGTCCATGGGACCACGAAACCGAACATCGCTACTTCAAAGATGCGCTTTCGCAAGTCGAATTGCTCGACCGTATAGGTTTCGATTATTTCTGGGTCGCCGAGCATCATTATCTTGAAGAATATTCGCACTCTTCGGCGCCGGAAATTTTTCTCGCCGCCTGCACCCAGCGCACCCAGCGTATCCGGCTCGGCCACGGCATCGTACAGATGCCGCCGTTGATCAATCATCCGGCGCGCGTCGCCGAACGCATCGCGACGCTTGATCTGATAAGCGACGGACGCATCGAGTTCGGCACCGGTGAAGGTGCCTGCGGCAGCGAACTCGAGAGTTTCCAGGTACCGATGGAGGAAAAACGCGCGATGTGGCTGGAGGGGCTCGAAGCCGTCAGCCGGCTCCTGGTCGAGGTGCCGTTTCAGGGCTATCAGGGCAAATACGTGAGCCTTCCGGTTCGCAACCTGGTGCCGAAGCCTTACCAGCGGCCCCATCCGCCGCTATGGCTGGCGTGCTCACGTCACGAGACCATTCTGACCGCCGCGCGGCTCGGACTCGGAGCGCTGTGCTTCGCTTTCGTCACGCCGGAGGAAGCGGCTGGATGGGCGCGCGATTATTACCGGACCTTCGAGAACGAATGCGAACCGGTGGCGCAGGCGATCAATCCGAATATCGCCGTGATGTATCCGTTCTTCTGCGATCGCGATGAGGCCCGGGCTCAACAAATCGCCGGCGAGAACCAGGGCTTCTTTCCATACGGCCTGGCGCACTATTGGACCTCGACCGGACACGAGCCCGGCAAGACCGATCTGTGGGACGAATACCGCAACCATCCGCGCGAGGTGAATCTGCCGCTCGGCAAGACCACCTGCATCGGCACGCCGGAGCAGGTTCGCACCCTGCTGCGGAGTTTCGAGGGCACCGGCCTCGATCAGATCATTTTCCTGTCGCAAACCGGCAAGACCTCGCATCAGGCGCTCTGCTCTTCTTACGAACTGTTCGCCCGCGAGGTGATGCCCGAGTTCTCCGAGCGCGATCGAAAGGGCGCTGCGGAAAAGCAGGCGACGGTGCAACGTCTGCAGGAAAAATTCAGCGCCCAGCCGCGCCGCGTCCGCAGCTCGACCGCAGCCTAGCTCGGCGGCTCACATCCGGAAGACGCCGAAGGTCGCGGCCGGTGGAATCGGCGCATTGAGTGAGGCCGCGAGACCCAGCGCCATCGCATTTCGCGTCTCGAGCGGATCCAGCACGCCGTCATCCCACAGCCGCGCGCTCGAATAGTAACAGCTCGATTCGCGCTCGTACTTCTCGAGCGTCGGGCGCATGAACTCGGCCTGCTCTGCGGCACTCATGGTCTGCCCCTGCGCTTTCATTTGATCGAGCTTGACCGTCAGCAGCGTGTTGGCAGCCTGCTCGCCTCCCATCACCGAAATCCTCGCATTCGGCCACATGAACAGGAGTCGCGGCTGATAGGCCCGCCCCGACATCCCGTAGTTGCCCGCGCCGTTGGAGGCGCCGATGATCAGTGTGAACTTCGGCACCTGCGCATTCGCAACCGCGTTGACCATCTTGGCGCCGTCCCTGGCGATCCCGCCCTGCTCGTAGCGCTTGCCGACGATGAAGCCGGTGATGTTCTGCAGAAACAGCAGCGGGGTTTGGCGCGCGCAGCATAGCTCGATGAAGTGCGTCGCCTTGAGCGCCGACTCGCTGAACAGCACGCCATTGTTGGCCACGATTCCAACCGGGTAGCCGAAGAGGCGCGCGAAACCCGTCACCACCGACGTTCCATAACGCGACTTGAACTCGTGCATCCGGCTGCCGTCGACGAGCCGCGCGATCACCTCGCGCACCTCGAACGGCTTGCGCGGATCGTTGCTGATAATCCCGTAGAGCTCGGCCGGATCGTAATAAGGATCTTCCGGTTGCGCCTGAACGATCGGCGAGACCGGCATCGGGCCAAGATTCGATAAAATCGAGCGGGCGACTTCGAGCGCATGGCGATCGTCGTCGGCCAGATGATCGCTCACTCCCGAGATCCGGGTATGCACGTCACCGCCGCCCAGTTCCTCAGCCGTGACCTGCTCGCCGGTCGCGGCGCGCACCAGTGGCGGCCCGGCCAGGAAAATCGTGCCCTGGTTTTTGACGATCACGTTCTCATCGCACATCGCAGGCACGTAGGCGCCGCCCGCCGTGCAGGAGCCCATCACCACCGCGACCTGCGCGATTCCCAGCGCCGACATCCGCGCCTGGTTGTAAAAGATGCGGCCGAAATGATCGCGATCGGGGAAGACCTCGTCCTGGAGCGGCAGGAAAGCGCCCCCGGAATCGACCAGGTACACGCACGGGAGCCGGTTCTCGGTCGCGATCTCCTGGGCGCGCAGATGCTTCTTCACCGTCATCGGATAGTAAGTGCCACCTTTGACGGTCGCGTCGTTCGCTACCACCATCACTTCCCGCCCATGCACCCGTCCGATGCCGGTGACGATTCCCGCCGCGGGCGCTTCATCGTCATACATCCCGAAGCCGGCCAGCACTGAAAGTTCGAGGAACGGACTCTCACGATCGAGCAGCCCGCGCACCCGATCGCGCACCAAAAGCTTGCCGCGCTTGAGATGGCGTTCGCGCGATGGTTCGGGTCCGCCCAGCCGGACGCCCGCGATGGTCTCGCGCAATTTCTTCGCCGCCTCGTCCATCAGCTCGCGATTGCGGCGGAACTCCTCGCTCTGGGGATTTACCCGGGTCTGAATGCGTTCCATCACCGACCTGCTGCTGCGCTTCGTTGGGGGCTGAGTTAGGCTAGATACTAGCCGTATGGAAGATGCCGGGCGAAGCCCCGGCGGCGGTTGATGATGCGTGAACGGGACTTAAGAGCGCTCGAATTCGAGCGAGTGATCGGAATCGTCGCGGGCTTCGCCGCCTCCGAGCCGGGGCGATCGGCGGTCGAGCAGATCGTACCATCGATCGATCCGGACGAGGTACGCGCTCGCTTGCGCGCGGCTGCCGAACTGGCCGAATTGCGGGGCCATGCCGGTGCGCTGCCGATCGGCGAAT
>DATJRJ010000210.1:0-2197 GCA_035504735.1 Binataceae bacterium (SeqCode) | reverse complement strand
TGGTGTCCCGCATGCGCTCAGCGGTGCGGCGTCCGCAGCCGGCTACGCGGCACATGTCGTCGAGGGTCAAGCCTTCGGCGCTACCCGCCAGCGCGCGGGCAAGCTCAAGGATCTTCCGGGTCCGGTCATACCGCATGTGGGTTGCGTCCGATTCTGACGTAGCAGCATAGCAAGATTGATCCTGCCGGTTACAGAGTCGGAAGAAAAATCACCTTTTTCAGACACATAAGGATCCATCACCATGAATCACGAGCCTGAAAATCCGCTCCATGGGGGTACCCATGAGCGGCACAAGCCGGGCGACGATGAACGTCATGATCGCCATGGCGAGGACGAGCATCACCACCACGGGCCTTGGAAGCTCAATGTCCAGGGCGTGATCATCGAGTCACCCCAGCCCGAAATCGTCGTGCGGCAGGCGATCAAGCAGGCGGGGTTCAATCCCGACACGCCCTGGATCATCATTCTCAAGGTTGCAGGCGAGCCGAAGCGCGAGGTTGATCTCTCCTTCGTGATCGATTTGCGCCACAAGGGCATCGAAAAGCTCAGGCTGACGCCGAGGCAGATCAACAACGGCGAAATGGCGACCGGTCAGCGAGTCGAATTCGCGCTCCTGCCGCAGGATGTGGAACATCTCAATCATCTCGGCCTGCGCTGGGAGACCCTGATCGATGGAGGCCGCCGCTGGTTCATCCTGCGCAACTACCCGTTGCCGCCAGGCTACCGATCGCCGGCGGCGGACATCGCGATCGAGGTGCCGATCAGCTATCCCGGCGCTCAGCTCGACATGTTCTACTGCCATCCGCCTCTGGCGCTGAACTCCGGCGCGGTCATTCCGCAAACCCAATGTCTTGAAACGATCACGGGCTTGCCGTTTCAGCGCTGGTCGCGCCACAGGCAGTGGGACGCCACGCGCGACACGCTCTCGACCCATCTCGCGCTCGTCGATGAATCCTTGCAGCGCGAGGTTGGTCAATGACGCGATCCTCTACACTGGTAATCGCGCAAAAGGTCGCCGAGCAACTGCGGCAGCACCTGCTGCCAGGGGACGGCCTAGAAGCGGCGGCGCTTCTCCTTTGCGCGCAGGTTGGCGAGCGCCGCAAGAAGCTCCTCGGCCGTGAAGTCGTCGCTGTGCCACACGATCGTTGCGTCCGGGCGCGCGACTCTATCACTTGGCCGGGCGAGCATGTGGAGGAGGCCATAGATCGTGCCATTAGGCGCGGCGATGCGGTGATTGCGGTGCATTCGCATCCGGGCGGCTCGTTCGCTTTTTCGAGCGCCGACGACGAGAGCGACTACAGCTTGATGAGCGCTCTTCGGCATGGGACCGATCAGATGGCGGGTTCGGCCGTCATGATCCCGAACGGGGCCATGCGTGCCCGTATCTACAAAAGCGACCATGCCGCGACGCCGGTCGATCTCGTGATGGCGACCGGGCCGGACATCCGGGCCTGGTGGTCCGATACCGCGACGGCGGCCGGCCCCTCGGCTCCGCCGATGGCCTTCACAACTGAGATGGGATCCTGGCTCGGGCGGTTCAGCGTATGCGTGATCGGCGTGTCGGGCACCGGCTCGATCGTGGCCGAGCAGTTTGCTCGTCTCGGCGTCGGCGAGATCATCGTTATCGACTTCGACAAGCTGGAGCGGCGGAATCTCAATCGCATCCTGAATTCATCGCTTGCGGAGATCGGTTCATACAAAGTCGAGATTTTCGCCAACGCGATCCGACTCTACCGACCTGATTGCGATGTCGTGGCGCTGCCACGGTCGATCGGAACGCCCGAAGCCATTTTGGCCGCTTGTGAGGCCGACGTGCTCTTCTCGTGCGTCGATACCGCAGAGGGCCGCCACATCGCGGATCGGCTCAGCGCTTACTTCGCCATGCCGCTATTCGATGTCGGCGTTGCCATACCGACCGAACCGGCGCTCTCCGGCGATCGTCGCATCGCCGAAGTCTATGGGCGGGTGGATTATGTCTATCCTGGTGGATCAAGCCTAATGGATCGCGGCGTTTACGATGCCGCACTGCTGGAAGCCGAATATCTCGCGCGTGTGGCGCCCCAGGCGCTGTCGCGAAGAGTTGCGGACGGCTATCTGCGCGGCATTCCCGAGGAAGCGCCTGGTGTTATCGCGCTCAATATGCGCGCGGCCTCGGCGTGCGTGATCGAGTTCCTGGCGCGCGTGTTTCCATTCCGCG
>DATJRJ010000209.1:0-18449 GCA_035504735.1 Binataceae bacterium (SeqCode) | reverse complement strand
TGGCGCTCTCGGTCAGGATGGCAAATACGATCGCGAAGGAAGCTCGCGGGCGCGCCGACTACTTCCATATCGCGGGGCCGCGGGTTAACCGAAGCGATGAGGACCGGTTCTTCCGGCCGCTACAGGATCTTCGTGTCGGTGATGCCCGCGTTTACCTGGGCCTGATTCACGAGTTGGATGGCGTCGAGGGACTTCAGATGCGTACGACCCACGCACGCAAGTACTTGAAGGATTTCGGGATCGCCTCGACCTGCGGATTCGGTCGTCACTCCGGTGAAGAGATGGAGGCCAGCCTTCGAACGCATCGGGCGGACGTCGAGGCGTTCGTGAAATCAGTCTGAAGCTTCGCAGGGGCTCCGTGAAGGCTATCTACCCCTGGAGTTCTACTCTGGTCCCGGCAGATTACCCGGCCACTTAACAGAGGGATTTTCTCTCCGGCGCTTATACGATGAGTGCCTTCGGGTTTCGCGCGTTGCCCGCGAGTCCACATTCAGACTGACTGGCGGAGCGTTTCAACCTCATTTCATTGTTGAGAAAGTCCTACTCAAAGTGTCTGATCTTTGAGAATCGCCGACGGCCCTTCACAGGCGGGTCGAACTCTTTCCCGATTCTGTAGGCATCCGCACGTCGCGCAGCACGTCGCTCTTGGTGACGATCCCTTCCACCTTGCCGTCGCTTCCAACCACCACCAATACCTGCGGCGCATTCTCACGCAGGAGTAATCGCAGCGCTTCATTGAGATCGCAATCTTCGGGCACGGTCGTCAGATTTCGATCGATCACCTGATCGACCCGCACCTCGCCCCAACGCTCTGCCGGGATGTCGCCCAGGGACCAGATCGCGATCGTGCCGATCGGCCGTGAGCCCTCATAGACCGGATAGATGGCGTGATTATGATGGGTTGCGACCCGATCCACGAACTCGCGCAGCGTGGTGTCCGCCTGCATCGAGACCACTTGCTTGCGCATCACATTGCGCACCGTCATTCCGCTGAGCTCCGCAATTCGGGCGGTTTCATGTATGCGCTGATCGCCTGAGACCGAGGCCTCGCCCGAAACCGCATAGGCGACCGCGGCGCCGATCAGCGCGGGTATCAGGTAGGAATGACCACCAGTGGTCTCGGCCACGAACACCACTGCGGCGAGCGGCGTCTTGTAGCCGGCTGCGATGAACGCGGCCATTCCAACTGCCGCGTAGAGATCGAAATTAGGCATGTGAACGATTGCCTGGGCGTACCAAGAGCCGAGGCAGGCGCCGGCCAGCAACAGCGGCACGAACACCGCACTTACACCGCCGCACCCGAGCGTGAAAAGCGTCGCCATGAGTTTCAGCGCGGCGAAGCAGATCAGTTCGACCGGGCTGGCGGGTTGAGTCAGAACCATCTCCACCGCCTCGTAATTAGGACCGAGTGGAATCAGCCGGCCTGGGAAAAGCTGAATGAACAGCAGGCCGCAGAGCGCAGTCAAGAGGCCGCCGACGACCAGCTTCAGGGTATGAGGTATGCGCAGATTGATCGCGAAGACGCGCGCGCGCCGAAAGGTAATCGCGAATACCATCGCGACGATTCCGCACAGTGCGCCCAGCAGCGCCGACCAGCCCAGGTCGACCGCCAGGAATCGCTCCGTGCCGACAAATCCGAACAGCGGCTTCGCGCCAACGAATGCGACCAGGGTTGCATATGCCACCACCGACGCGATCAGCGACGGTAGCAGCGCCTCGTGCGCGAGGTCGTCCTTGTAGGGCATCTCGAGGGCGAAGACCAGGCCGGTGAGCGGCGCGCGAAACACCCCGGCCATCCCGGCTGCCGCGCCGCTGATCAGCATGATGCGCCGGTCGCGATACTCGAGTCCGAAACGCCTGAGTTTAGCCCATAGCCATGAACCGATTGCACCGCCACTGTAAATGCCGGGTCCTTCCAGCGCGGCGCTGCCGCCGCTACCCACGGTCGTCACCGACGCCAGCAGCTTGGGCCAGTAGGAACGGACATCGATGTCGCCCTGATGCTCGTGATATGAGCGAATGATCTCCTCGGTCGAATGCTCGTTCGGGTCGGGCGTTAGAAATTGCATGATCAAGCCGGTCAATAGGAAACCGCCGAGCATACCCGGCACGATCGCCCAGTGATGATCCAGATAGAAAGGCAGCAAGTATCCCCACGTGCCGCTTAGGATCACGAAGGTGAGACCGGTGATTATGAGGCCGGTGACGACGCCGATGATCGGCGCGACCAAGAGCCATTTCTGGATGTCACGCGAGTAGGTTTCTGAGAGGTCCTCGTGGACCAGCCTAGCGCCTTTTCTAAGCAGCTGATGATGGATCCATTTCGATTCGCTCAGCTTGGTTAAACGAGCCATGTAATCGAAGCCATCCAACCAACCTGGCCTCCGCCCCCGGTATCCTGAGCGACAATCATATCCATCCTCGCTTCAGTAGCACGGACCGCTTCAGCAACGTCCCCAGCTATGTGCATGCCGTTTAATCGGCCATCGTAAACCCATTGCAAGTAAGACCACAGTTCCCGATCTCGTCGCACCCACGCCAAGTCCACTCACAGACCCGACGGCGGCTGGATTAGCTGCACGTTCACGTTATCCGGATCGATCGCAACCGCGACCCAGAAATCACCGTGGATGGTTCTAGAAACGCCCGGCGGAGCGACGAACTGCACGCCGGCCGCTCGAAGTCGTCGGTACTCGGCCTGGATGTCGTCGACGAGGATGGAGAAGCGCCCCAGCCCCGGCTCATCGAGCGGTTTGCGCGCCGGCGCTTCACCTGAACCATCGTACCATTGGACGAGATCGAGCCGGCATAACTCGGAGCCTTCGCCTAACAGCAGATGGGTCCAGCGGATACGTCCGCTGCGAGTCGCGAACGCGCTCGCCAGGCCGGGCGCCTCGGTCTCGGCGCCACGATCTTCTCGAAAGCCAAAATGTTTATAAAAGGCGACCGAGCGCTCCATGTTGGTCACGTTAACGTTGATATGAAAAATTCGCCGCGTCATCGTTTCCCCGTGCGCCTCTACCCCTGCTCGGCATAGAGCCGGCCGCCTTCGAGGGTCTCGAGTATCTGCCGCTCGTTATGCGCGCAGACCGAAAGCACTGGCAAGTTGAGACCCAGCAAATCGACCTTCCGCTGGATCTGCTCGGCCAGCTCCTCGCGCGTGCCGCAAAGCGCAAAATCGCGATGGGCGTTGGTGTTCCAGACCAGCCGCGCGGTTTCCGCCCAATCGCACCGCGCCTCGGCCTGCTTGTAGGGCTCGAACAGCTTGGTATCGAGGCCGCATTCGCGCCAGGCCTCGGGATTGCTCGCGATTCCGAGCGCGTGGGCGAACCACGGATGGCGGAACATGGCCTCTTTCGCCGCGGTTGGATCGCGATCCGCCACGGCGCAGAAATTGTTGGCAAAGACGTAATCCCGCTCGCTGCGCCCGCTGCGTTTTAGTCCGATGCGAACGTGATCGAAGAGCTTCTGATGGAACCGATTCGGCACGCCGATCGGCCCGAAGCATCCATCGCCAAGCTCTCCGCAGATTTCCGCAAACGTGAGGTTTTCACGTGGCGCCAGGTAGATTGGAATCCTAGGCGTGGGCGCAAGCGTGATCTTGAGGTCGTGGACCTTGAAGAAACGGCCCTCGAGGTTAACGGTCTCGCCGCGGAACAGCCCGCGGATGATCTGCACCGCGTCGCGTACTCCGCTGTGCGTCATTTTCGTATTGACGCCCGCCCGATCGAGCCAGAAGGCGACGCCCACGCCGAGTCCCAGGATGGTCCGGCCCGGGAACATCTCCTCCATCGTCATATAGGTCATCGCTATGCCGAGTGGGGTGCGCAGGAACGGATTCAGGCATCCTGTGCCGATTTTAAGGTCGGTCTGCTGGAGGCATTCGATCAGCCGGACCATCGGATCGGCGTGAAACTCCTCGTAGGTCCATATCGAGTGATAGCCCATCTCGCTCGCTAGCCGCGCGATCCTGAGGAACTCGCGCCGCGGCGTCATCGGTGGAACGGTTACGGCAATATCCTTCATGGCCTGCCTCTTCCGTGCTCGGGCGCCTTTCTCTGAGTCATCTCAGACTTAGCGGAACATCAAATCCGAATTTCCACTAACGGGTTTCCGATTTTCAGTCCGCCGTATAGATCGCCGAGACTCCCTGCGCAAGTATTCGATTTGTTCCTCGACGTCCAGCGCGCATTCTTCACCGTTTCCGAAATGCATTACAATGACCGCTCCAAGTACGACAGCGGCTCGTCCGACGGGTGAACAATTATAACTAAAGCGCCGGCGAGAAAATTTCTCGCGTTCGCTGTAGGTTCGCTTTAAAGCAAGCTAACCGTCAAACCGATTACAATCTTGTCAGGCTGAATTGAACAGGCGTAACCGTGTAGACACGACATTCTTTACCGCCTCGACCACCGGCGGCAGAATCTTGTATGGCGCGACTTCATCGGGATTTTTCGAGAGTGAAGCCTCCAGGCCCTTGCGCCACGCGACGCGCAGTTCCGTGTTGACGTGCACGATCGTCATACCGGCTTTGATTGCGCGCCTGAAATCATCGTCGTTGGTGCCCGAGCCGCCATGTAGCGTCATAAAGATCTTGACCGCGTCTTTGATTTCGCGAATCCGTTGAATGTTGAGGCGCTTCTGGGTTTCGCCACTCAACATGCTCTTCAGCAGCCCGTGCATGTTGCCGACCGCCGGCGCCAGGACGTCCACTCGAGTCTCCTCGACGAATTGCCGGGCTTCCTCGGGCGTGCTGAGAATACCCACTCCCGCAGGCGCTGTAGCGAGGATCTCGGATGAAGTTCCAATCCAGCCGATTTCGCCTTCAACGATGATAGATGGGTTTATGGCCTTGATCGTCTCAACCGCACGCTTTGTCAGAGCGATATTCTTTTCGAAGGGTAGGCCTGAACCGTCGAAGATAATCTCATCGAATCCCGCCTTTGCCGCCTGCTCAGCCTTGTCGAGTGAGTGCGTATGGTCGGCATTCAGGAAAATCGGTAGTCCAAATTCGTCACGCGCGCTTTTTACCAGGGCGACCGCCTGCGGCACGCCAAAGAACGCGCGCTCGCCCTCTGAGACTCCAACCATCACCGGCAGGTTCAAAGCGCGTGCGGCGGTAACGATTCCATTGAACGCGACTACCTCGGAAAAATTGAAGTGGCCGACGGCGACGTGGCTCCTTTCCGCGCCTTCAAGCACGTCTCTAAGGCTGGTCATCTACGGTCTCCTGTAACTGAAATGTGGAAGCCTCTCAGGAGCATAACACTCTCCTGCCCCATCCCACCAAGCAGGGTTCCCCGAGGTTCTGATAGCGATTGAAGGTCTCCTGACGTGCGGCTGGTCGATTGGAATTCCGGTGAATACGTTATTCAGTATGAGGAGGTAGCGCTCGGCCGGGGCCCTCGTAGGCTGGTCAACGCCGGAGGCATGTCGACCTGCTTTCGCGGTCGGAATGATAGTAGTTTTCGTTTAGTATTGTGTTGGGATTGCCTGGTGTCTTGACGGAGTCATGCTTATCATCCATCCCTCCGTGACTGATGCCACCTCTCTGATCTTGCGGTGGTTCATACCTGAAATTCTCTATTGCAAGAGCGATACACCTGCGCCGGTTCTGATGGCTCACCGTTGACGATCGCCAACGACACTATCTGGGCCATCGCCGCACTGAGCACCCTCGGCGTGATGGTCCGCCCTTGGAAGCTGCCGGAGGCTGTTTGGGCCGTGACCGGCGCAGTCTTGCTGGTCGTGCTCGGTCTGCTCCCATGGAGCGACGCGCTGAGAGCGGTCGGTAAGGGGATGGACGTGTACCTGTTTCTGAGCGGCATGATGCTGCTGGCGGAGTTGGCGCGCAAAGAAGGCTTGTTCGATTTTCTGGCTGCGCGAGCAGCTCGCCTGGCGCATGGTTCCGCGACGAAACTGTTCGTGCTGGTTTATGGCGTCGGCACGGTCGTTACGATCTTTATGTCGAACGACGCTACCGCAGTCGTTCTCACTCCCGCTGTATTCGCTGCGACCCGGGCTACCAAGGTGAAAAACCCGCTCCCCTACCTGTTGATCTGCGCGTTCATAGCAAACGCGGCGAGCTTCGTTCTGCCGATCTCTAATCCAGCGAATCTGGTCATATTCCGCGACCACATGCCGCCGCTGATTCAATGGCTCAGGCGATTCGCGTTGCCATCGCTGCTGTCGATCGTGGTCAGCTACGCTGTCCTTCGCTTTACCCAGCGTGATTCGCTAAGCCACGAGCGGATGGTGACTGACGTCGATGTTCCCAGTTTATCCAGTGGCGGGCGCATGACCGCTGGTGGCATCGCAGGCACCGGAATCGCGCTCTTGCTCGTCTCCGGCTTCGGCATTGCGCTCGGACTGCCGACATTCATCGGTGGGCTTGCGACGGCTTCGCTCGTGCTTTTACAAAAACGCGAAGCTCCATGGGTCCTCATCAGGGACATTTCCTGGGAGATCTTGCCGTTCGTCGCCGGTTTGTTCGTGTTGGTGGAGGCGCTGGACCGTAGCGGCGTGCTCAACGCGCTGATGCATGTTCTGCAAACGGCGACCGATCGTTCCGCAATCGCAACCACCTTGGGAACGGGCGTAACCCTGGCCTTGGTTTGCAACCTGGTCAACAACTTGCCGGTCGGTCTGGTAGCCGGCTCCATAATGTCCGCTTCGCACGTGCGGCAGCAGATCGCGAGCGCTGTCCTAATCGGCGTGGACCTCGGGCCGAATCTGTCGGTTACCGGATCGCTCGCAACCATTCTTTGGCTGTCCGCCCTGCGACGGGAAAATCAGGAAGTGAGTGCCTGGAGCTTCCTTAAACTCGGTTCACTGATCATGCCCGCTACTCTTCTGCTCGCGATCGCGGGCCTACTCGTTACGGACTCGGTGCATTACTTTTTCTAGCTCACCATCCCCTCGGCTGGAACCATCAACGGGCGAGATTTGAACGCTTCCGGCGAGCAACGGTTGTTAGAACCGCGTGCTCTCGCGGTGCGCGCGTCAGGGTCGGGATCGCCGCAGAATTATTACATCAACGAGGCCGCGCACTCGGCGCGCTTACCGGCAAACGTCTCCGGCCGCCGCGCGGGACGATCGCCGTAGTGCCGAATCAGTTTGCGCCGCGAGATCCAAACCTCTTGCGGATAAGCGTGCGCGGTCGTGCCCGTCATCAGACGCCGCACTCCCTCGCTGGCATACAGGAGGAGCAGACCGCTCATGAAAATACGCTCGAAGCGGCGGCGGATATTGACCGGCTGTTGCCGAACCATGAAGCCCAGCCGCAAAGCGCCCTTGGTGAGCATCGTGATTCCAAACAGCGCCTGGATCTGGCGGCCGGTTCCATCCTGCTGTATCCAGGCGGCCAGGCTGCGCAAATCCTCGCGGGTTGCGGCAAATGGATTAGCGTGATCGGTTGCGACCAGGTCGAGAATTTTCTGATTGTTGCAGTGTAATTCACCCACCAGAGTGCCCTGGTGGATTTCAATTCCGTCGGGCAAAGTCAGACCTTCCCCGCCGTAGCAACCGATCCGCAGCTCGAGCAGATGATAGGGTGCGCCCGGAATCTCCGTCGTCGGCCACAACTGATGGGCGAGATGTTCCCAACCGGACCAGGCGGCGAGCAGACCGTGCGCCTTGCCCGGTTCCGTGCCATACGAGATCAGCCGCCACATCATCGCGGCGGCCGGCGAAAGGGCCGCGTGCCGCTTGGGCGGGGCAAACCAATCTATCGCAGTGCCGCGCCGGGTTAGTCGACGAGTTCCGCACTGAAAGGGCCATTTGAAACCCGACAGAGCGGCGTGAAGATGATGATGCGTTTTGCCACTGCCCAAGGTTTTCACGTTTGTCAGCACCTCGCAGAGGAACAGCTAGAGGTAACAAACCGACAATCGGCGCGAGCCGGAAACGCTGAGCCATTGCCACGCCACGGCGGCTCCTGCGCGATTCGAGATAGGCAAGCTTGGGGAATAGGCGAGCCATGAGTGATTTATTTTTAGCTTAGTTCCAAAACAGCGGCGCTCGCAACGCAATCCTGGCGGCGCGAGATAACTTTTAACGAAGTAGCATGCGAATAGCGCCTCAGGAGGTCGTCGGTTAAGGCGGGATGCGTGAGGTTTCGATCAGGGCTGGGAAGTGACCCTGAGCCGCGCGGACCGTCGTCTATATTTCCGGAAGTAGAACGGTGCGCTCAGCCGACCTCCCTAACGCGCGCGCAGAGAAAGTCCGAGCGCGCAAGCAGGCATTTTTCTCTGTCGAAAATACGAGCGCTGAGATTCTGCGTTGCTGGCAAGCGCGACGCGCCGGCGAAAGGCACCTGCAGATGCGAGAAAGGGCGCCGGAATTCGAGCTACTTTCGATGGTTCATGCTCGGTTTCCTTCGTTGAGGCCTCGTCAGCGAGAACCTCACAAACTAGTTGGCCTTTCGCCGCGCTTTAGCTCTTCTTCTGATGCGGTGTGCCCAGGTATGGGAACACTTTGAGTACGTCGGAATGCGGCTTGAGGCCGGTCGGAGGACATTGACCTTTCGTCAGGAAAGCGATGCGGTAATCAATCACGTCGTCAGTGAAGACGCGGCCGTTGGGATATTTTGCCGGCTTCGCCGGATCGAAACTCAGCACGTCGGGCAGCGTGCGCTCCTTGTCGATCGCGGTAATCGCTTCTTCGCGCGAGTAATTTCCCGTATGGCCCATCAGATGCACGAATTGATCGAGCCAGCGCTTGCGATCATTCACCGGCTCGCCGGCGTTGTATTCCAACTTGGTATCGTCGGTGTTGAAGAAGCTGGAAACGCTCGGATGCCCTGCGCGGTCAACGTGGAGCAGCTTGCCGTCCTGCCGCACGCTGCATCGTCCCCAGATGTGTACATCGGACTTAGGGGCCAGTTCGCGCGTTGGCAATTCGACCACCGTCGAGAAGACATTCGCTTCGGTATTGGAATCCACGCCGGTCCACGGTGACTTGCCGCCCAGGTGAGGTTCGGTGAAGTTCCGTTTGCCCCTGATGTCGAACAGATTCTTGATTCCGTCGAAATCGAAAAAGAAAGCGTCGCTGCGACTGCCGGCGAAGAATGTGTAATCACCCGCCTTGACGATGTTCGGCTGGGGGCCGAACGAGACTTCCGCATCGGCGATGATTTTCTTTCCGATCGCCTCGACAGAGCGCGACTCCGCGCCTTTGGCCAGAAATACGTTGAAGGTTTGCTTGCCGTTTTGCGGTTTCGAGAACACGTAGCTGAGCGCGATATCTGTCAGCAAATCACCGTCGTTGTCGATGTTGAGGCGGTAGATGGCGTCGGGATGGAGCGCGTCGGCGTTCGGATTTGCGTTGAGTATGATCACAGTCCTTGCCGGGTCGGTCGGCGACTGGAACGCGTAGAGATCGCATAGGTCGAGTCTTTGGTCCCCAAGAGGGGGGCCGAGGCTTAGGCCGGTGAAGTGATTGGACATTTTTTCCCTCCTTTGAACTGCGATTTCCTTTTATGATCCCTGATTTCAGCCTCGCATCGACGCCGGTCGGTTTGCAAACGGAAGGTCGAGCCAGTTTTCAAGCCAATAGAATTTTCACGTGATCATCACGGATGATTATTATTCCTCGTGGAGAAGACACTGGGCGGGCTATGAAGAAGCAGCCGATTGGCAAAGCTTTCCGCCGTCGATGGTCGTCTTGTTACCGGACAGAATCCGGCATCGCCAACACAATCAAGCCCGGCCGCCAACGCGATCCCAGAGATACGGACCCGGCAACGGTACTGGTTTGAAGGTCGCATGATGATAGGTTTGTTTGGCGCCTCATGATTGAGAGACCAGGGAGGCGGCTCTCTTATTGCGCCAAGGATCATGATGAAAGCATTGTATTCGCTGCAACTTAATAACCGTCTGGCCTTCGCGGCACCCGCCTACGGATTCAAGGGTATGCTCAGGATGGCCGAGATGGCGGACGAGTCGCCGTTCGATGCGGTAACGGTCGGCGACAGCCTCTTCGACAGTCCGCGCTTTGAGCCGATCGCGACGCTTGCCGCGGTTGCGGCGCGCACTCGGCGAATCAAGCTCGGTGCCGCCATCATCCAACCCCATTTCCGCCATCCGGTGATGCTGGCCCTCTCGTGGGCCACCCTCGATATTGCGAGCGAGGGGCGCACGGTGCTGGCGCTCGGAATCGGCGGTGGCACCCCGCACGGCGTCGGCGCAGAATGCCGCGAGGTCGGGGTCGCGATTGGCCAGCGTGGGAAGATTCTAGAGCATTGCATCGGCGAACTGCGGGCGCTGTGGTCTGGAACCCATCCGCGCGTCAATTTGCCGGTACGTCCTATGCAGAACTCGGTTCCGATCTGGATCGCGGCCGGAATCTATCAGCCCGGGGCCGAGGAGTTTTCCGCACAATCCGGCAATACCGCGGGAGATGGGGCGATTTACCTGCCCGGACCGCTGGAGCGGGTGGCACGGCTGGGCGATGGCTGGCTCACAATTATGGCGACACCGGATGAGATTCGCCGTTCGATAGCGGTTCTGAACGAGGCCGCGGTCCGTCATGGCCGTAAGCCCGGCGCGCTGACGAGCGCCACCGACGTTTGGATCAACGTCGGGCCAGATCCCAAAGTCTGCTTCGAGCGTATCCGCACCGCGATGAGCCTGTATTTCAATGGCGACCCGATCTCGGACGGCACGCTCCATCGATGGGCCGTCTATGGACCACCCGAGATGTGCCGCGAAAAGCTGGCGGCCCTCGAAGGTGCTGGGATGCAGCATATCGGGCTGGTAATTGGCGAGCTCGAGCCATCTGGACAGTTCGAGCTGGTGGTCAACCGGGTTCTGAGCTGAGCGCTCAGGCGGCTATCCTCGGCTTTCGGTGTGCAACGATTAAGAGCCGGACCTTATCGTTTTTCTGCGCGCCTCCAGTTCGTCTAGTGTGCGCGGCCAATCCTGATGCATCAGCCGCGAAAGCGCGCGGTCGGCGAGCAGCTTTCCGCCGGTTTGGCATCGTGCGCAGTAATTCGTTTCATTGCTTGCGTAACGGATACGCTGAATCTTTGCGCCGCATCGCGGGCAGGGCTCACCAAAGCGGCCATGGACCGCCATCTCGGGCCGAAAAGCCGTGACTTTTTCGGGAAAATCGTCGCCCGCTTCAGCCCGCAGTCGGTCGGTCCATTCGATCAGAGTCGCACGCGTCGCTTCGTATAGACGCTCAATCTCCGGCGGAGCGAGTTTCTGCGTCATCGCAACCGGCGAGAGCTGCGCGCGATGAAGGATCTCATCGGAATATGCGTTACCGATTCCGCTGAAGATACTTGGGTCGGTGAGCGACCGCTTCAGGGTATGATTTTCCATGCGTAGTGCGGCGGCGAATTCGTCGCGGGTCGAGTCGAGCGGTTCGATTCCGCCCGCATTCAATTCCTGCAGTCCTGCTTCGCCGGCGGCCACGTGAAGCGCAGCTCGACGCTGGGTTCCGGCCTCGGTCAGCCATAACCACCCGTGGTCAAACTCGAAGATCGCCAGCGTATTCCTGCCACCCAGTTTCGGCCGGTCCGAGCTCCAATGCAGGCGACCGGCGATCTTGAGATGCAGCACGAGCCATAGGCCATCCTCGACACCAATCGCGATCTGCTTGCCGAGCCGGCGAACCTCCAGGACGCGGGCGCCCTGCACGGCGCTCAAGGGAGGATTCGCGGAGCGGAGCAGGAAGGGCGATTTTACGGTCACGCGGGTCAGCTGGTGGCCGATAATTCGCTCGCGCAATGCTTCAACGTAAATCCAAACGTCGGGCAGTTCCGGCATTCGCGTTCCGCGCCCGGGACCTAAAACATCGACCCGGGTGTATTATCAGGTGTATCGCGAATCGCGCCGAAAGAGGACGCATTTATGAATTATTTTCTCGCCAAGACTGATCCCGATACCTACTCGATCGACGACCTCGAACGCGAGCGGCTCACGACGTGGGATGGCGTGACCAACCCGCAGGCCGTGCGGGCGATTCGCGCGATGCGGCCGGGCGACCGCGTCTTCATTTACCATAGTGGCGGCGTGTCGAGCGTGCTCGGAATAGCCGTGGTGAAATCCGAGCCGCGGGACGATCCGAAAAATCCCAAGTCCGCGGTTGTCGAGCTGGAATTCGCCGAGCGTCTGACGCCGCCGGCCACCCTCGCGGAGATCAAGCAATCGAAGGAATTCGACGATTGGGCGCTGGTGCGACAGGGGCGCCTTTCGACGATGGCGGCGCCGGCCAAGTTCGTAGCCTGGATGCGCAAGCGATATCCGAGCAAAAAAATTTAAGTGAAACGCTCGGTTCCGAAATCAGGATAAGCTGGAGCCCACGAACCTGGACAGAGATGCCGCCCCTTTCAAGCGCAAACCGTTCGCCGATAGTGCTTGGTGTAAACGAATCGGGGCAGGGTGTCGTTAGATTGCACTCATTCCTCCATCGACATTCATCACGCTGCCGGTCGTGAAGCTGGCCTCGTCGCTGGCGAGATAGATTGCCATATGAACGATCTCTTCCGGCCGTCCCAGCCGCCGAAAGATTTGGTCCGAGAGCAGGACCTCCAACGCTTCTTCCTTATTCGGAAGGCCCTCGAGCGTCTTACGCGGCATCGGCGTATCGATCACTCCGGGCGCGATGACATTCGCCCTGATGTTCAGCGGAGCGAACTCCAGCGCCATCACACGGGTCAGGTTAATCAGTCCCGCCTTGGACGCGCAGTAGGCTCCCAGCGTCGGCCGGCCGAAGAGACCGATGCCGGACGAGATATTGATGATTGAGCCGCCATTGTGCATCAACGGAACGATCGCCTGAGTCAAAAAGAAGTAGCTTCGCAGGTTTACATTCTGCACGGCATCCCACTCGTTGCGATTCATTTCGAGTATCGGCTTCGCGATCACAATGCCGTGATTGTTGTAAAGCACATCGACCGTCGTGAAATTTCGCCGCGCGGCGGTTGCTACTGCGCTGATTCCCTCCTCGGTCGCCAAATCGGCCGTTACGTACGTGATCGCTTTCGGCGCGATCGCCTCGACCTGGCCGGCCGACTTCGAATCGATATCGACGGCGATTACCTGCGCTCCCTCCTCGACGAAGAGCCTGCAAGCAACCCTTCCCTGACCGCCCGCCGCGCCCGTAATGATCGCTCTTTTGCCGGTTAGTCGATTCATTTCGATTTCCTCCTTTACACTCAAGTTGGTATTTAGCGAAACTGTACCTATCGGCGGCCGGCGCCGCTGCCGAGAATCGACGTATGCCGAGTCTCTGTCCACTGAACGGCGAAGGTCAACCCCGCCTTTCTCAAAGCGATCGCGCGGGCTGGTGTCGGCTTGAAGAGACCACAATAAGGTGTAGGTTCAGGTAGGCAAGCCGCCCTCGGAGAAAGCACTATGAAAACGATCGTCATCACGCCCGAGGAAATGAATCGCAGGACCGTGCGCTTCAAGGCGCTCGAGTCCTATCAGCATCAGCAGGAAAAGCACGCTGGTATACCTGCGGCCGTGCTCGAGAAGATCGCTGCCCATCGCGTCTATCCCATGATGATACCGGCTGGCTATGCCGGTCGTAGCGCGCAGGCACCATTAAAGGGCGCCGACGGTCTGGCTCTGACGATCGCAGAGTGTCCCCCGGGCGACGGCCCTGCTCTCCATTGTCACGAGCGCACTATCGAGAACTTCTTGTGCCTTAATGGCCGCTTTAAGATTTCCTGGGGTGACCGCGGCGAACACAGCCTGATTCTGGGACCTTTGGACTTGTGCTCGGTGCCGCCCGGAATAAACCGTTCGTTCACCAATATCTCTGACGAGACGGCGCGGCTATTGGTAATGATTCAGATACCAACCGCGGAACAGGCCGACCGCATCACATACGCGGCGCAAACGGGTACGGAGATCGCCGAGCAATACGGCAAGGATGCGGTTGAAGCGCTCGCAAAGATCGGCATCAGGTTCGACGCTGGTCCCGACAACGCGTGAGCGAAATCACCTAGGTGATTGGAAGTATGAGGTTCGGTTTATTCGGCAGCGCGCAGGCCCGCCGCGGCCTCGACGTCGATAGCGGAGCCGGCTTTCGGGAATTCGTCGACTATAATGTCGAGGCCGAACAGCTCGGCTATCACAGCACGTTCCTGGTCGAGCATCATTTCACCGGCTTCGGCCAGGTCTCGGCCACTCTGAATCTGCTGACCTGGATCGGCGCATGCACCAAACGTCTGCGGCTCGGCAGCGCGGTCATGGTGTTGCCTTGGCATAACCCCGTGCTTTTGGCCGAGCAGGCGGCAACGATCGACCTGCTCTCAGGCGGCCGGCTGGATTTCGGAATCGGCAAGGGCTATCGCCACAACGAGTTCGTCGGCTTCTGCGTCCCGATGGAAGAGGCGGACGATCGCTTTGAAGAGGCGCTCGATATCATACTGAAGGCATGGACGACCGACACGCGATGGTCGTTTCGAGGCAAGTACTGGAGTTTTGAAGACATCATCGTGGAGCCGCCGGCCGCGCAGAAGCCACATCCGCCACTCTGGATGGGTGCCGGAAGTCCTGAGTCGCTCATCAACGCCGCCAAACGTGGCCATAACGTTCTACTCGATCAGTTCGCGGCGATCCCACAAGTCGGCGAGCGCGTCGCAATCTATCGGTCGGCGGCCGAAGCGGAAGGAAAAACGTTTGACCCGATGAGCGTGGCAGTCACCCGGTCGATGAACATCGTGATGACCGAAGCCGAGCGCCGCAAAGCCATCGAGACGCGCCTGGCGAATCAGGAGAGAATCGATCGCCTGGCGCAGACTCCCGACGGCAACAACCAGGCGAGCATCATCTCCTATGCGCACACGCTGGAGGCTGCGGAGAGCAGCGCGCTCTACGGCACGCCCGATCAGATTGCCGCCAGGTTGGAGGCGCTGCGCGGCGTCGGCGTCGAATACGTGTTGCTCAACTCGGCGGGCGGAATTCAGAGTCTGCGCCGCTTTGCGCGTGAAGTGATGCCGCGCTTCCAGCCCGAGACGCCTAGCCTGGCGACGTCATTCAAGTAACTACTGCGAGGCGGCGGCGCCGCCGCCGGTGCCTGGGACCCTGCCCCATTTTCGGATCTCAGGCATGATCTCCTTCGCGAACGTACGCATCGAACGCTTGGCGTACTCGAAGTTCATCCCGGGATAATGAAAATTGGGCACCAACTGGTCGACGTCCTCATCGCGGTAAGCGCTCAAGATACGCAGCACGTCGTCGACCGAACCGACGGCCGGAGTGAGGCCATAGGTGGACTTCTCGGATTCAAGGCGCAGGCGGCCAACCGGCGGTAGCGGCTTAATTACGGTGTTGATCGGGTAATGACGGCCGGGTGCCTGCTGCCGGTAAAAACTCATCGCCCAGTGGATGCCCTCTTCCGCTTCATCCCAAGCCTTGTTCCGGTTCTCAGCTACGTGGACAAATAGCGGTCCCGAGACGATCCGATATGAATCACGCTTGCGGCCGAGCTTGCGTTGGGTCTCGCCATATTTCGGCCAGATCGGAGAATGAAACGCGGAAGCGAGGTTATAGCCGCGCTTGGCCGCCCTCTCCAGGCTCTGCGGACCCAAGGCGCCGATGTAGATAGGTATCCGAGGCTTTTGCACCGGCTTGGTCGTCATCCGCACGTTTGGGAAGTTGAAGTACTTGCCCTGGTAACTGAATTCATCTTCGGTGAAGCACTTCTCGATGATGGTCAGCGCTTCATAGCTTCGCCCAAAGCTTTCGGTCGGATTGATCCCGAAGGTCTTGCACTCGACCTCCATAGCGGTGCCGCCACAGGCGAGGTCGAGGCGACCATTCGAAATGATATCGACGGTGGCGGCGTCTTCGGCGACTCTGATCGGATTGTGCAAGGGCAGTAATAGTACGTAAGTCCCCAGTCGAATCCGGTTGGTGCGCGCCGCCAATGCCGCCAGATTCGGGAATTGGGACGGATTCCAGGCGTCGGCGGCGAAGTGATGTTCGGAAAGCCACATTTCGTCAAAGCCCAGCTCCTCGGCGAGGACACCCTGCTCAAAAAATTCCCGATACGCTTCTGGCAGCGGTTGGGGCTTCGTCGGATGAACCCGTACCCATGTGCAGACTCCTATTTCCATCGGAATGCTCCTTCGGCAATGCTCCGAGCTTTAGCGCATCTTTCGCGGCCGACGGAAGCGGTCGGGATCAAGGCCCTTCAAGTCGGCGATCAGCGAGCTGCGGGTAAGGCGGAAACCCGGCGGGGAACGCTAACCGGCAGAGACTTCGACGAAGGCGTCGTAGCGGGCGGAGCCGCTCGGTGGGAAGGCCGCCACCGCCGCATCAGGCACGGTGCGCGCCGAACTGGTCAGCCGGTTGATTCCCATCCATCCGTCGCACATCCAGACCGTGCCGGCGGGCATGCGCTCCGTGACGCGCGCCCGCGCCCGCATCTCGCCGCCTTCGTTATAAAACCGCACCATCGCGCCGTCGCCGATGCCGCGGCTCAAAGCGTCGGCGGTGCTCATCCATAGCACCGGCTCGGGATCTGCTTTAGCCAGTGAGGGAAGCGCGCGACCGTGATCGTAAAAGGCGTGAAATTGAGTCAGCGAGCGCCCCTGCACGAAGGCGAGCGGATAGGCGGTACCGTGAACCGGAGGCTCGTAGATCGGCAGCGGCGGCAGGCCCATCGCTTGCGCCCGCTCCGAGAAAAACTCGACTTTGCCAGACGGAGTCGGAAACTCAAGCGTCGCATAGGCGTAGCTCGGCACATCGATGCGGACGCTCGGGCTCGAAGCTCTCAGCTCCGCCACCTTGGCATGGCCGGTCTGATCTTTGTCGAGTATCGCGTCGAGCAGCCCGTCGATAGAGGACCAGGGAAAGAAACCTTCGAGCCTGAGACGCTCAGCAAGCGCCGCGAACATTTGCCAGACTGGCCGGGTCTCGCCGGGCGGATCGAGTACCCGGTCCATCAGATGAATATAGCTGGGACCGAACTTGAGCCCGCTTTCTTCCAGCCACGCCGTCCCAGGCAGGACGAGATCGGCGAAAGCGCGGGAGGTATCGCTCATAAAGAGGTCGATACAGACCACCAGTTTGACGCGCGCGAGCGCGCGCTCGAGGCGCGCGGTATCGGCGTAAGAGGAAAGCATGTTGGTGCCCGGCAGGATCAGAACCTCGATCTGACCGGACTCGATGGCGCTCAGGATGGTATCCATCTCGCTAGGAATGACCGTTTCGGGCGCCTTGTGGTCGTGCGGAACGATTCCGCCAAAGGCGTTGTACCATACGCCTGCGTCGGCGCCGTGGCGAGGTCCCATCCCGGCGCCAGGACGGCCGAGATTGCCGGTCAATCCAGGCAGACACGAGATGGCCCGGGCCGCATACCATCGATTGGCGGTCTTGTTCATCGAACTCCCGCCGAGCAGGATGGTCGCGCGCCGGGATGCGGCATACTCGCGGGCAAGAGCGCGGATATCCCCGGCGGGCACTCCCGTCTCGGCCTCGGCCCATTCAGGCGGGCAACCGGCGATATGAGCCGACAGCGCCTCGAAGCCAACCGTGTGATGCTCGATGAACTCGTGATCGTGAAGGTTCTCGTCTACGATCACGTGCATCATTGCCAGCGCCAGGGCCGCATCGGTGCCCGGCCGCACCAGCATATATTGGTCGGCGTGATCGCAGGCCTCGGTGCGACGAATATCGATCGCGATGACCCGCGCGCCGCGCTTCCTGGCCGCGGTGATTCGCGGCGCGGTGGTAGGCTGGCTCGCGAGGTTGGCTCCCCACAGCAGCACCAATTCAGCGTTCTCAGCAAGATCCTCGGCGGAATTCACGGCCGGCACTCCGGTCAGCCAAACGCCGAAACCGCCGAGACCCCAACAGACAATCGACCCGTCCCACAATTGCGCGCCCAGCATATTGGCGAACCGCAATGACATCGCGAGACCGACCATGTTCACGATCACTCCGTGCCCGCACCAGACGGAGGTTCGATGTGCGCCGGCCGTCCGGATCGCTCCGGCGATATCGTCCAGCGCCTGGTCCCAGGTCACATCGCGCCAGCTATCGGAATTTCTGCGATCACGGACGCGGGGCCGCAGAAGGCGGCTGGGGCTGTCGATAATCTCGCCCGTCGCTCGCCCGCGAAGACACAGAAAGCCCCGGCTTTCGGGATTGGCGGGGTCGCCGTGGACGCGGACTACCTGTCCGTCGGCGACTTCGACCTGCATGCCGCAGACCGTCGGCAGGCAATTCATCGGACACATTGTGCGGTAGGTCTCAGTCATCTCGATGGTTACCTCTCAGCATGCTCGGGCATCGGCACTGTGTCGCGTATCGAAGCCAAGGCCAAGCTCATCTGACCAGCATCCTCCAAGCTTAGTCCCTCATTCAACCAATATGAAATCAAGTTGGCTTATCGTGCGCCGGTCACGCCGTAGGGTAGCCAACCAGATCGGGGTTTTTTATCGAAATCTCCTGCGAGTTGAGGGTTAAACGCCGATCAAAGCGAAC
>DATJRJ010000208.1:0-7498 GCA_035504735.1 Binataceae bacterium (SeqCode) | reverse complement strand
TCGAAACCATACGGCTCTGCCGCGTGGCATTCGATTTCGTGGCTCGTGCCGGGGAACGTGAGAACGAGGCTTGCACGCTTCGGGGCGCGCTCCTCGACGGAGGTCATCCCGTGAAGCTGGATCTCGTGGACGACGCGGCCGTCGGTGCGACGCCATCTGAGGCGGTTCTGCGCCACCATCGGATCGAGGCTCGCGATCGTGAGTAGCGCGCCCGCGAGCGGGAGACCGTCAGCGACGAGCCGGGCGCATAGCTCGGCAAGCAGAGCGCCCGGCGAGGCCGCGCTCGAGCCGTTGCGCAGAAGCCAATCGATGACCGGCGAGGCCGGCATCGTACGCAGCGCGGATACGTCGCGGGGACCCTGATCATTCGCCGCCATCTACGGCTGCCGTTACGAGTCGGATGGCATTAGCGTCCCGTCTGGGAACGCGAATCGGGACCCGGATCGGGACCTGGATCGCGGCCGCTCGCGGCAATTATCAAGCGGTCGAGGTAGTGGTTCCATCCGCTGGTATGGTCGGGCACCGCGGCAGGCGGCAAGCCGCTATGCTTGAAGTGGACCACGGTGCTGCCATTGGTGGGCGTGAGATCGATTTCGATCAGAGACGAGCCGGGAGGAACGTCGGCTCGGTTTTGCCAGCCGAAGGTGTATGCGAGACGCGATACCGGCACCACTTCCTTGAATTCGCCGCGGACGACGTGGCTGCCGTCGACGTCGAGCAGGTACAAGCCGCCGGGGCGCGGATCGAGGTCGGCGGAGACTCCGACCCATCGCATCAGGCGCTGCGGGTCGGTGAAGAAGGCGAAAACGGTCGCAGCGTCAGCGTCGATCTTGAGTTCGCGTTGGTAGATGTCTGGAGTGTCCATCGATAGTCCTCCGCCGCTTGTTTAACGACGCTAGCACTGGCGATGTCGAAAGGGCAGCTTGCCGGGATGTCACCCGACGACGGTTTCATGCAATACGTGAAGAGAACCCGACCGGCTCACCATGCTCCCGCTACGCGAAGTCTCGACAATTTCGTCCGAGCTTGCCAAAGTGCCATGTCGGTAGCGGCTCCCGGCCCACGCTTGCGGCCTGAGAATAACCGCCCAAAAACATGAGCAGATCACGGAGAGATTGATGGCAGCGATTCCGAAATTTATCGGCGAACGGATTCGTCGGCGCGAGGATCCCAAGCTTATCGCAGGCAAGGCGAGCTATGTCGACGATATCCGGCTGGAGGGGACGCTGGCTGCGGCTTTTCTCCGCAGTCCCCACGCCCATGCCCGTATCAACTCGATCGATACCGCAGCCGCGCTCAAGCTCGATGGCGTGGTCGCCGTCCTGACCGGCGAAGACTTGCGCGGCAAAGTCGGCTCGATTCCGTGCGCGTGGCCGGTCGCTAATCGCCCGTTCCATCCGGTGCTGGCGCTCGATAAGGCGCGCTTTATGGGCGAGCCGATAGCAGTGGTGGTCGCGACTACTCCCTATGTCGCGCAGGATGGCGTCGATCTGATTGAGGTCGATTACGAGCCGCTCGAAGCGGTGGTCGACCCTGAAAAGGCGCTCGAGGCCGGCGCCCCGATTGTGCATGAAGAGTTCGGCACCAATCTGGTCCAACAGGCCGAGCATCCCTCCGACAAGATCGATGAGCTGTTCCGCCAGGCCGACAAAATCGTGCGGTTCAAGTTTGCCAATCAGCGGCTGATCGCGATGTCGATGGAGACGCGCGGCGTACTCTCGCGTTTCGATGAAGCGTCGGGCGAGCTGACGATCTGGTCCTCGACGCAAATCCCGCACATGCTGCGCTCCTACATGGCGGACATGCTGGGCTTTCCTGAGAACATGCTGCGCGTGGTGGCGCCCGAGGTCGGCGGCGGCTTCGGCGCGAAATCGAACATCTATCGCGAAGAGGCGATCATCGGTTACCTCGCCAAGGAGCTCAAGCAGCCGGTTAAATGGATTGAGCGCCGCCGTGAGCATCTGGCAACCCTGACCAATGGCCGCGGGCAGGTCGCTTATGCGGAAGGTGCGATCAAGAACGACGGCACGATCCTCGCCGTCAAAGCGCGCTTCATCGGCGACATGGGCGCCTATCTCCATCTCTTGACGCCCATGATGCCGGGACTGTCGGGCATGATGCTGCCCAACGTCTATAAGCTGCAGGCGCTCTCTTTTGAGCAGAAACTGGCATTCACCACCAAGATGACGACCGACACTTACCGCGGCGCCGGAATGCCCGAGGCGGTTTCGATAATCGAGCATCTGGTGGATTTGGCGGCGGCGGAATGCGGCCTCGATCCGGCTGATGTGCGCCGCAAGAACATGATTCCCAACAACGTGTTTCCGTTCACCTCCGCATCCGGGCTGGTCTATGACTCGGGCAATTATGAAGCGACCCTCGACAAGGCGCTCGACATAATCGATTACAAAAAACTCCGCGCCGAACAGGCCGAGGCGCGCAAGCAAGGCCGTCATCTGGGCATCGGCATCTGTTGCTACGTCGAGATGGCCGGGGTGGGCCCGTCGTCATTCTTTCCGGGACTCAAGGCGGGCGGCTGGGAAAGCGCCAAAGTGCGTATCGAGCCCGACGGCAAGGTGACGGTGATGACCGGTTCGTCGCCGCATGGGCAGGGAATCGCGACCACCTTCGCACAGATTACCGCCGACGCATTGGGTATCGAGGTTGAAGACGTGCGCGTTCTGCATGGCGATACCGCGATCGTGCAGTACGGAATCGGGACCTTCGCCAGCCGCAGCCTCGCGGTCGGCGGCGCGGCCCTGACGATGGCGATCGGCAAGCTGCAGGACAAGATGAAGCGGCTGGCATCGTTCATCACCGAGGTCCCGCCCGAGCAGATGAGCTTCGGCAAACGCGCGATCATCTTTGGCGGCGATCCCGACAAGTCGATCCCGCTGCAAAAGGTTATCGATGCCGCCTATCAATTCAGGCAGCCCTATCCCGGGCTCGAGCCGGGGCTCGATGAGACCGCGTTCTTCGAGCCGCCGAATTGCACCTCGCCGTTCGGCACCAACATCGCGCTGGTCGAAGTGGATATCGAAACCGGCAACGTCAAAATTCTGCGCTATGTGACCGTCTACGACTGCGGCACGGTTATCAACCCGCTGATCGTCGAAGGTCAGATTCATGGCGGCACCGCTCAGGGTATCGGGCAGGCGCTTTTCGAAGAGGTCGTCTATGACGAGAGCGGCCAGCTTGTGAGCGGCAGTCTGATGGACTATGCGATACCACGAGCCGGGATGCTGCCGACGTTCGAGGTGGCAAACACCGTCACGCTGACTCCGATCAATCCATTGGGCGCGAAAGGAATCGGCGAGTCCGGTGCGATTGCCGGGAACTCGTGTATCGCCAATGCGGTCGTCGATGCGCTGCGGCCGTTCGGCGTTAAAGTCATCGAGCTGCCGCTCAAGCCCGAACGCGTCTGGCGCGCGATTCAGAACGCGAAGAAGGCGTAGGAGCGATTACTCCAGTGCGGCTGATCGCTCGTTCGGCCGCCCGCTGAAAAGTTTCGCGATTGTCCCCGGCCGGGGCCGGCCTATGCCCGCGGCCTCGAGGCTCGCGTCGCCGATCTGTCGCTCGCGGGCGAGCTACGCACCTATGACGAGACCGCTGACCCCAGTCCGGGGATTCCTGACTCATTCGACGGGCGGGCTATAATCCCCACTTCTTGATGTTCGCGAGGACCTTCTCGCGCATCTGCTGTGGATACATCGTATCGAATGCGACTCGGTCCGGGATGTCTTCGGGGGCCCAGTCAATCGGCCAGGTGCAATCCAATAGGCAGTTGCCGGCGCCGAACCCCAACTCCTTCCACGGGCTCTTGGGCAGGTAGGGGGTGAGCGGACTGTTCATGTAGCCCGGAAAGACGTGGATGCCTTTGACCGGGTTGCACTTGGTAAACATGGCGTGGAAGACCTGGTTGACATTGGCCGGGTCGATGTCGTCGTTGACGACGATCACGTAGGGAAAATAGAGCCCGACCCGATCGGTCCACACGGTCGAAGCGATCTGCTGCGGGATTCCGGCATACGGCGGCTTATGCATCGAGACCACCACCGCGTGCCATCCCGCGTCCGCAGGCACCGCGACCTGCGCGAACGGGATGCCCTTGTTCCTGAGCTGCTCCCTGAGCGTCGCCGCGAGGTAGAGTCCGAACGGTATTTCGTCGTCAGTCGGGATGCCGAGACAGGTGCCCGGCAGAATCGGATCGTCGCGATAAGTCACCGCTGAGAGTCTGAAGACCGGCCGCTTGACTACGCCGCTTATCACGTAGCCTGGGTATTCGCCGAACGGCCCTTCGTCGCGCAATTCGTCGGGATGGATAGTTCCTTCCATCACGATTTCCGCATCCGCCGGCACGTAAAGGTCGACCGTCTTGCATTTCACCAGCTTGACCGGTTCGCCGCGGATTCCGCCGACCACTTCGACCTCCGGCACGCCATATGGAATCCCGGACGAGGCGACGATGTTGCAGAGCGGGTCGCTGCCGTAGAATTGCGCATACTCCATCGGCTTCCCGCGCTCGCGATATTTCTTGAAGATCATCCCGCCATGGTTGAGCGCGCCGAGCCACAGACCGGCGGTCCGCCGATCGTGCACCATCGAGCGATAGGTCCCCCAGTTCACCCATCCGGAGTCCGGGTCCTGGCAAACGCCGACGTTGAGCGTGCCGATATATCGTCCGCCGTCCTGCGGATGAAACTTGGGGACCGGAAATTTAAGCAAATCGATATTATCGCCCAGCATCACGTTCTGCTGGCAGGAGCCACTCTCGACGATTACCGGCTTGATTCGCCGCGCAAAGCGCTCCGAGCAGAAATCGACCAACTCGTGGTAGCTGGTGCGGCGCGACATTCCCATGATCACCGCGATGCGTTCGTAGGTCGCGAACAACCCGCCCAAGAGCGTCGCCCCCTTCATCGCGTCTTTCATGTTGGTGAACCATTGCGCGGGCGATCCATGCTCGTTCGCATAACGCATGATTGCACCGACCTCGACGTCCCAATCGATCGGGTCGTCGATTCGTACCGCCAATCCATGATCGAACATCGCCGCCAGACAACTGCGCAGATCCACCATTTACCTCCTGCTTCGGGTTGCTCTGGTATCAGTCATGTTCTTTCGGCGGCTGACCTTCCAGGTAGATCGAATCCGCGAACGGATCGGGACCGCTGAAAATCCACAGCATCCTGGCAACGTCCTCGCCTGCGTTGCCCCATGCATGCGGCACGCCGGGCGGAAACAGCACCGAATCATGCGGCGTCACGGTGTACCGCCGGTCGCCGATTTGTGCCCAGATGGTACCCTCGAACAGATAGACGGTCTCTTCCACCGAATGCTTGTGTAGCGGCACGCTCGCGCCAGGATCGACGATATTCAGCAGCACCGTAACGTTTCGCGCAGGCGTGTCCTTGTTGACCAGGAATTTTCCGCGCACGCCGGCGCGCATCAGCACTTCGGGAATCGTACGATGATCGACGAACGGCATAACGATTTCTCCTGCTCGAGAGGCGCTTTCCGCCAAGGCGCGCTTCGCTCAAGCTCTAGGCCTTAATTACATCACCGCATTTCGGCTGCAAAGCGGACACGCTCTTGACTGCACCGGCTATCCGCCTAAGCTCGCGTTGCTCTCTATACAACAATCACCCGACAGGACGAGGTAATAACGATGGAAAAGAAACTGGTGAATCCACCCGGCATCTTCAAACCCTGGGGATATCATCATGCGGTCACGATCGAAGGAGCAACCAAGATGGTCTTTATCTCGGGGCAGGTGGCACGCGGCCACGACGGCCAGCTTATCAAGGGCGATCTCGCCGCGCAGGCTCGCCAGGCCAACCAGAATCTGATTGCGGTGCTGGCAGGCGTCGGCGCGACCGCTGCCGACGTGGTGAAGCTCACCACCTTCGTGGTGCATCTCAGGCCCGAGAATCGCAAGACCGTGCTCGACATCCGCGACGAATTCTTCGGCCGCGAGAACCTGCCTGCCAGTTCGCTAATCGGCGTCGAGGCGCTGGCCGAGGCCGAGATGCTGGTCGAGATCGAGGCGATCGCCGCGGTCCCGGCCTGACGCCCTTCCGGCAGGGTGTCACGTCACCAAGAACGAATCGCTGCAGTGCGGATTCAATCGAAACCTTCGCTATATGGTCGAATCGCGAAATCAAACCGTACATCTTGATGATCGACCACAAGAAGAATGGTTTCGCCGCCCTTCCATCCGTTGAAATGCGCGATGAATGAAGTCTGCATTTTCAGCGTAGGGACCAGGATGCAGGCGTTGAAATTTTTTCTACGGCCCGCTAGGTGCCGCGAAGGGCGAGTGACGAATCGAGCGCGCGGCGAGCCCGTTCGAGGCAGTCGCGGTAGCGGCGGCTGCCGAAGTAGAGCAGCCGGTTGTTGAACGGATCGCCGGCGTAGAAAAATTCGTAGATCAACTGGCGGCCGCCGAAGTCGCCGCTAATCGCGTCCCACGCCAGCTTCATCACCCGCACCCGGTCACGCGCTGAAATCCGGGGGCCCTTGAAATGGCGCGCTAGCGTCTCCTGCAGGTCGGGATTGTCGAAATCGCGCTCCGACGGCGTCATCACCAGGCCGCTGCTGCCGAGGTAGCGAATCGACTCGACGGCCTTCTGATGAGCCGCCGGAAAAAACATCCGCGCCGCCGTGAGGCTCACCAATCCGCGATTCAGCGTGCCATGCGATCCGCCGATCCGCCTGCCCTCGCCGGTAGCCGCCCCGTCTTCGCGGGCGTTCATGGTCTGCATGTTGTCGACCAGTTGATGAGCCCCGGCGATCACGAATCCTTCCGCCATCTCGAGATTGGCCACCAGCTCGCCGAGAATCTCCTGGTAACGCGGCAGCTCGGTGCGGCCCACGCTCTCGGCCACCAGCGCGGCGAGACCGGTCATGAAACTCAGCTTGGCGGTGGCACGAATAGTCGAGTTGAGCCACAGAAAGCCCGGTACCGCGACCCGAATCAGGTTGTAAGTCTCGACATCGCGCGCGGCGAAGACCCGCTCCCACGGCACCAGCACGTTATCGAACACCGAAAGCGCGTCGCCCTCGTCATAGCGCGTGGTGAGCGGACGATCGTAACCGGAGTAGCCGCGATTATAGGTTTCGCGACAGACGAGCTTCAGGCCTTCGGTCGCAACCGGGATAGCGAAGACAATCGCGTAGTCTTCCTCGCCGGGCTTGCGGCTCGCAAACGGCGCGATCAGGATCTCGTCAGCCACGGGAGCCAGCGTCGCCAGCATCCGGGCTCCCGAGACGATCAATCCTGCGCTGCTCTCGCCGACGATTCGCAGCGCTTCCTGCGCCTCGACGCCCCGCGTCCGATCGACTTGCGGGTCCACCAGCGCGTGCGTGAGACAGAGATCGCGCTCACCGCAGAACTCGTAGTAGGCGGCGACGTTACGTCCAAAGTCTGGATTGTTGCGCCCGAACAGAGATTTCGCGGCTGCAAAATCCGTCACGAACGCATTCACGAAGTCCGGCA
>DATJRJ010000207.1:0-4028 GCA_035504735.1 Binataceae bacterium (SeqCode) | reverse complement strand
TGGCGCTCTTCCATGCATTCCAGCAGAGCGGCCTGCGTGCGCGGAGGCATGCGGTTGATTTCGTCCACAAGCAGTAGATCGGTGAAGACCGGGCCCGCATGAAAGGTGAACGTTTCGGTCCCGGGCCGAAGGATGGTGGTGCCCAGGATGTCGGCGGGCATCAGGTCGGGAGTGGCCTGGACCCGCTGAAACCCAAGGCCAAGCAGCCTGCCGAGCGCCTTGACGATCAAAGTCTTGGCGATGCCGGGTACGCCCTCGAGCAGCGCATGGCCCTGGCAGAGGACGGCAATCAGCACTTCTTCGATCGCCTGGTTCTGGCCGCAGATGACTCGGCCCAGTTCAGCACGCGCTTGCGCGATCAGCTCGGCGGTAGCCGCCAGCGCGGTCCCTGGTTCAGTATTGGTGTTCTCGCGGATTTCCTCGCTCATGAGGGCCTTTCGTTGCTCCTTGATTCAATCCCGGATTCGACGCGGGATTCGATGCCTGCGGTTTCGGCGAAACTCCCGCCGGCTCCCGACGCTGCGGCAAGCAGTTGCCGATGGCGGTGAAGCGCCTGGATGATCTTCAATGCCGCGCGTGGTTCAATCTTCTCATTCAATCGCGCTTCCTCGCAGGCGGCAAGATCGGCTTCGAGTTGAGCATCGGCCTGCGGAAAGCGGCGGCGAATCACGGAGGCCAATTCTGCCGCGCTGACCGGCGCCTGGCGAAGCCCGCAAAGACGCAAAGCGTGGCGGCGGAAACGTTCCCAGGCAATCGACAGCGCGGTGGACGACGCGCCGGCGCCGCGATAAAGAGAACCCAGGGCTTCGAGAAACTCGATGGGCGTAGCGCGCGCCGGAGCCGGCAGTTCGCGCAGCGGGCCGCTGCGGCGGCTGAAGCTGAAGACGACGAGGATCGAAATGAGGATCATGCCCGTCCAGAGCAGGGTGACCGTGGGACCGGAGACGTAGCTCCATTCGGTGCGTATATCGCCGTGCAGCGACTCGTCCCAGTAGAAGTGGTGGCCTTCGCGCGGGCCGATCGAATTCAACAGCAGATCGAAGTTGGCGGCGCGCGCCAGCGATCCGTTTTCAAGCGGCGTGGAACTCGCCCACCAGACCACGTGGCCCGCTCCGTAGTTGTATTCGACAACGGCCGGCTGTCCGGCGCAGCTGTATTCGATACGCTGCGAGGGGTTGCCGACCTGCCAGGTCGCCTCCGGGACCATCCACACTTCCCCCGTGTTCGCAAGCGCATCAAGGCCTTCGGGTTCAAGCTGGCAGGCCGCGAAGGTGAACTCCTGCGGCGTTCCCGCATCGCCCTCAGGCACGAGGTATCCGCCCCAGATGCCGGTAGCGAGCACGCGGCCGCCACGGGCGAGAATTCGCTCGACGGCCTTGTAGTCTTCGGTTTCGCGGGTGAAGGGCTGAGCGAAGATGACCACCGTGTTGGGCCCGGCGGTTGCGGCCAGTTCGGTCAGTGGACGCTCCCAGCGCTCGATGTCGTATCCGGCGCGTAACAGCGAGTCGTAGGCGGCACGCGCTCCGTGCTGGCCGGTGAGGTAGGTCGAAGGCAGCGGGTTGTCATCGTTATTGTCGTTGGGAATTGCAAAGCCGATGATCACCGCAAGGCCGATAGCGATGGTGACGCTCCACAGCAGCAGGCGGCGATCCTTGGGATCGAGCGAGGGCAGAAACCTCATCGCGCACCACCTTCGGGCGCTGCCGATAAGGTGCCGGGGGCTGGGTGCGAACTGCCGGAGATCAGCGACGAGGCAAGATCCTCGGCGTTTTTGTAGTCGATTTCGCCGGCCGGACGGCCTCCGTACCAGAAGCGCTCAAATGTGCCGGTCAACTGCGCCAGGCCGGGACGGCGAGGATCTTCGGGAGCCACGAGAGCCAAGTATTCCCGCGGAGTGCGCGCGCGATCGGCCGGCCACAGGCGCCGCGACTCCAGGCGCGAGATCGCGGCCCAGTAGACGAAATGAATCGCCTCCCGCCATTGGCCTGCCGCAGCAGCACGGCGCGCGTCTTCAAGCCATAGCTGCCAATCGCGCGACGACGCTGCGCCGGGTGCGGACCAGTTCACGTCGGGGGTGAGCCGCACCCGCCATCGCCGCTCCAGGCGGATCAACGAATATACGAGCGCGACACAAACGGCGAGGATGAATCCCCAGACCAGAGCCCGCCCAACCCAGGCTGAATGGGCTTTCAGATTTCCAACGCTCTCGAAGAGGCGATTCAGCCATCGGCCGAATTTCTCCATCACCGAGTCGCGCACGGTCTGCTGCTTCAGGTTGCGGAATTCCGGTCCAGCCAACACCTGCTGCATGGCCGCGCGCTCGGCAGTATAGTCCGGAGCGGGCGATTCTGCTGCGTGCGACTGGGCAAGATCATCCTCGAGGCGAATCTTCGCGTCTTTCAGCAAATCGGAGGTGGTCGGCTGCTCCTGATCGGTCGCAGCCTTCGAGCCGGCTGGTTTCGGTTTGATCGCGGGGGCGCTTTTTTCATCGGGCTCTTCGGCCTTTGCGATGAGTACGCGCAACCATCCGTAGCGAACCAGGCGGCGCTCCGATTGCGATCCCACAAGGACCGGGACGCGATCATCGGGGCCGACCAGCGCTGGGTCGCAACCCTTCACATTGCGTGCCTTGGCGCAGGCATCCACCAGCGCGGATAACGCGACCAGATGCTGCCGGTAGTCGTCGATGGAGACATCGCGAAAGCGGCCGGTGGTTGGCGACGCCGGGGGCGGGGATGGCTGTGCGCCGGCCGTGAGGGTGGCGAGAGCCAGAGCGGCGACGATCCAACTGCGGACTCGCATTTTTCCGGATATCACCCCTGCGATTCCTCCAACTCTACGGACCCGGCGACTGCCGTTGGAATCAGTTCACTGGCCGTCGAGTTCATCCCGGCTGCATCCATCATTCGCTCGATGTCGTAGCCTTCCAAGCGTATGCGCTGATCATAGTAGATAAGCGTGAGAGCGATGGGAAACAAAGGGCCGATGAGAATCGACGAGAGATAACCAGGTAACGAGAGCCACAGCATGTTTCGCCCCAAGTTGAGGGCGCTCCCGTAGCTCCCGGCGAGAAATCGAAAGAAAAGAAACATCAGCCCGCCCAGCATAATGTCTATCGAGTAGGCAATCATGTCCTTCATCAGCCACGCCATGAACATTCGTCCATAGGCTCGTTTCGAAAGAGTCCAGCTTCTCGCGATCGCATTCAGTGGAGTCATCCCTTCCAGCGCCCATACCGGAATGCTGAGACAGAGTGGCGCGATGAGCACAAAACCTTCCACCGAAACCACAATTGACATTAGCCAAAACGGCATCGACAACCATGAGGTCAGGAGAAATCGAGCGGTGCGAAGCTGGTGGGGTATTTCCGATCCGATCAGCCATAACAAACCGCTCGCCAGCAGCCAGCTACGCCAACGCACGAGGCATTTACTGAAGGCGACCCGGACGCTGAGCGTCTCTTGAGTTACGATCTCGGCGGCCAGGAAGACGATGACAAACCAGATTCCAAACGCCAACAGCGATCCCGCAACGCGGGAGATAGACCAGTCGACCCCTGCCGTGAGTTGACGCTTGATAGTAAGCGATAGTGTCGTCTGCCCGATTACCTGATTGAAGAGGAATCCGGCAACCAGTAGGACCATTTTCACGGTTAGCGGCATTGCGGCAACCACGAGAAACACGAAGAATCGCGACCGATAGATGTGAAATGTTCGATCCAGGATTTCGCCCAGGCTCATGGGCCGCAGCGCTTCCCTCATGCGGGCACACCAACAGATGGGGGACCTGCCGGCGGTCCGTCGACCCGGAGCCGCTGATCGTTGTAAATCACGCCGAAGGCAGTGGTGAAGCTGGCCCACGAGCCCGTCGTGATGACAGCGATCAACGCCAGGTAGAGCAGAATCGCGCCAACCGCAAGCGATGTGGTTGCCTGCGTCGAAGGATGGCCATGCGGTCCAAAGAGAAAAATCCCGATCGCTCCGATAAAGACTGCTCCCAAAAGCAGAACCATCGTTGCGATGTAGATG
>DATJRJ010000206.1:0-5634 GCA_035504735.1 Binataceae bacterium (SeqCode) | reverse complement strand
CGCCGCCGTTTCGATAAGTGTGGCGAGGCTCGGAGCTTGGTCGCTGCCGTGTCCGATGGCGGCCAGTGCGTCGAGATGGAGCCGCGGACGCAGGCGGGCGGCCAGCTCCAGGTAGCGATCGCCGGCCAGTAGCACGCGCGCCCCGGCGGTGTTGAGCATGTATTCGAGCTCGGATTCACGAGCCCGATAGTTAAGCGGCAAAAAGGTCAGGCCAGCGCGCGCCGCGGCATAGTAGCTCGCGACATAGAGATCGGAATTGGTATCGAGCGCCGCCACGACGTCGCCCGCATGCAATCCGAGGCGGCGCAGGACCGCGGCCAGGCGCGCAGCAGTTTCGTTCAGGGTCGCGTAGCTCAGGCGCTTCTCGCCGCACACCAGGATTTCCTGGTCGGGCGCGATCGCGGCGGGAATCGTGATGAAGTTGACGGTATTCAATTACGGCTAATCTCTTTATGCGTCTGACCCACCACGCGCCTCGCGAGGCGCCGCTCGAGCGCCAGGCCGTCGCGGAGGCCGAGGTCGAGCCCCTCGTAGATGGCGGCCTTGATCATCGCGACCATCTCGCGCGGCAACGCGGAAAGGCTGTGCGCCATTCGGGCCGCCGCGCGCTGCAACGCGGACGTAGCCACCACTTCATCGACCAGTCCTATAAGCATCGCCTCGCGGGCGTCAATCCAGCGTCCGGTGAGGCACAACTCAAGGCCCCGCCCGAGTCCCACGCGGCGCGCCAGCGTCTGCGTGCCGGCGACGCCTGGAATCATGCCGAGGCCGGTTTCCGGCAGGCACAGGCGGGTATCGTCGGCGGCGATCGCGATATCGCAGAGCAGCGCCATCTCGAGTCCGCCTCCGACCGTAAAGCCATGCACCGCCGCGACGGTGGGAATCGGCAGCGCGGCTAGCTTGCCCCATACGTCGCGCCGGAAGCGGACCCAACGTGCGACGATCGGCGACGGCGCGGAGCCGAATTCGCGCACATCGCCGCCGGTCGAAAACGCCGGGCCGGCGCCGGCCAGGACCATCGCCCGCACCTCGGGATCGTCGTGCAGCGCGTCGAAGATTTGAGCGAGGTCGTCGCGCATCGCGAGGTTATAGGCATTGAGTTGGGCGGGCCGGTTGAGGATGACCCACGCGATCGCGCCGCGCCGCTCAAAGCGGACCGTGGAAAACGGGGACGCCACCTCAGCCCGAATGAAGCTCCGCGCTGGCGCTGTTGGCGAAGGCCGGCCGGCCGCGTTCGTAAACCACACGGCCGCCGATGACCGTGATATCGACCGGCAGATTCAGCAGCTCCGGCGGGCCGAGCTCAAGCGGCATCTTCGGCAGCACGATCAGGTCGCCAAGCCGCCCAATCTCGAACGCACCGGCTTTGAGGCGTCCCAGGCGTGCGCCATCGACGGTGAAGAGCGCCAAGGCCTCAGGCGCATCCAGCGCCTCTTGCGGCGCCAGTTCGTAGCCCTCAATTGAGGTTCGCGTGATCGCAGCGGCGATCGCTGCCAACGGCCGCGCGGGTGTCACTGGCGCGTCCGTGGCACCGGCGAGATTGATTCCGGCTGCCGCCAGACTGCGCGCGCGGTAGAGCGACGACGCCAGCCCGGGCTCGCCGGCATACTTGGCGCCGCGGTAATAGATGAAGCCCGGATTGGTCACCACCCAGGCGCCGAGAGCAGCGATACGCTCGATATAATCGGATGGGATCAGGCCGCCATGTTCGATTCGGCAGACTCCAGCGCCCCCATCACCGAAGTTGTGGCGGGCCTTCTCAATGCTGGAGAGCGCCCATTCCAGTTCCTCGATTTCGGTGACGTGGAACGCACAATCGAAACCGCGCGCGAGCGCGGTCGCGACGCTTCGTGCAATCGCAGCCGTGCCGTGCGAACCATCCGGCATGAACTTGATTCCCGCCAACCGTACGCCCGCCTGATCGGCCTCCGCAACGGTCTTCGCCGCGGCCTCCAGATGGCGCGCCCCGACCATCACGCCGATCCGCTGGGCGATCGCGCCGCTTTGGGCGAAGCGCACAAACAGCTTGACCTCGTCCGGCCCGTTTTTGACGGTGGCGTCGGTGAAAGCGGTGACGCCCATCGCGGCCAGCTCGCGGCTGAGCGTGCGGGCGCGGGACTCGAGTTCGGCGGCGGTCACCAGCGGCAATCCCGCGCCGATCCATTCCTCCATACCGGCCACCAATCCGGTCGGCCGGCCCGCGGCATCACGTTCGATAAATGCGCCGGGGGGAGCTTTGAAGCCAGGATTATCGAGCTTGATCTGCTTGAGCGCGCGCGAGTTCAGCCATGAGGCGTGGAGCGTCTGATGGCGCAGGCGCAGCGGGTTTCGCGGAACGGCCTGGTCGAGCTCCTGGAGGGTCGGGCCGCGCCGCTCGCGTATCAGCGCCTCGTCGCAGCCGAAGGCGCGCAGCCAGTTGCCCGGGGGAGTCTTGCTGGCCGCCACTCGCAAATCGGCGAGCAAGTCGGCAATCGTGCGGCCACGCCATACTGCGGCGCCCGTCACGGCCGCGGCGGCTTCCAGAAAATGCAGATGCGAATCGATAAAGCCCGGGGCGACCGTCCGGCCGGCGAGGCGAATCATATGAGTCTGGGGCCCGACCAGAGATTTCAGGTCGCCGAACGGACCGCAGGCGACGATCGTGCCGGCGGCGACGGCGACCGAGTCGGATTCGGGATGGCCTAAAATCTGCCCCTCGTGCAGGACCAGATCAGCCTTTTCGATAGAAGCCCGGTTGCTCACATTCCTCAAAAACAGACGAACTTAAAGTGAGAGGTGAAATTGTATCAGTCGGAAGAAGGCAGCGGCTTGACTTCTTTTAGCTTCATCGGCGCATCACAGCATTCGACCGCACCGTCGCCGGCCTTGTTGCACAGCACTTCGGTGCCGCATTTCTCGCACACGTAACGCTTGCCCAACGCGTTCGACATTGACGATCCTCCACTCCCCCGGCCTGATCCAGAATTAAAGTCCTACTTGAACGGCAGCTCGCTGACGATGGCCGGTCGCTCGCCTGTTGAATCCTTTATCACGACTGTCGTGCCGGGTATCCATCCGCTGTGATGGATTATCGCTAATCCCAACGCGCCGAGATCAGGGGATTGCGCGGCGCTGGTGACAGTCCCGATTTCGCGCCCGGAGAGCATCACGGCCGCGCCGAATGCGGGGCACGGTCCGGCAGCGAGCCGCAACCCGTAAAGCTTCTTCTTAAGAGCGCCGTGGGCGGTGGCACGCTCGAGCGTCTCCTGTCCGATATAGCAGCCCTTGCTGAGCGAAATGGCGCGTTCGAGGCGGGCCTCGAGGGCCAGTGTTTTGTCGTTGGTATCGATCCCGACCTGCGCGATCCCGCGTTGGATACGCAAGGTATCGAATACCGCCGCGTCGGCTTCCGGTGCGAGGCCGCTCAGCACGCCGGCCAGGCTACCGATAGCGGCGCGGTCGCCCAGCACGGTCATCGCGGGCCAGTCATAGCGGGGTAGGGCAGCGAACCTCAGCGGCGCGGCGTCCACGAAGCGCCACGGCTCGAGGCCGGCAGCCTCGGGATGGATCTGGCCGACGATCTCTTGAGCCCGTGGACCCTCGATATCGAGAATCATCCAATCCGGGAGCTCTTCGAACTCGACATCATCGGCAACCAGGAAGCGCTCGAGATGCGCTTGGGCGCGTAGCCATAGCTTCTGCTCGATCTCGAACACGAAGGCGTCGCTCTCCGCATAGATGAAAAGATCGGCGACGACATGGGCACGTTCGGTGAGCAACAGCGCCGGCGCGATCTCGCCGTGATGCATCCCGCGGATGTCATTGCTGCACATTCCGTGCAGGAACGAGACCCGATCGTCGCCCACCACGCGAATTATCATCCGGTCCTCGAGCCGACGCCATGCGGCGCCCTCGCGGAGCGCGCGATAGACCCGGCCATCGACCACGGCGGCGACTTCGTTTGTTGCGAGCGTCGATTCCATCGTCACTAACTAACCAAGTCGAAACTAACAAACTTGACCTGGGACTCCAATCGGGTGTCGATTCCCCCAAGACTCGCCACCCCGGCCCGATTGCGCCGGTTCTATCGGGAGACGTATTTTCGTATACTCCAACGGTCCAGGGAGGGCCGGGTAATATGGGTGCCTTCATTTTCGGGGTGATTATCGGAATTGCGATTACCGTCATCCTCTTTATCTATGACGAGGGAGAGGTTTTTCTGAAGCTCGCCCGCCAGATCAAGACCGTCGTCGCGCGCTACAAGGAGCCTCAGCGGACCGGGTTGAGCTGAAAATCTGCTCATGAGTGAGCCTCGGCAAACGCAAGCAGCGAATCGCTGGGCGCAGTTTCAGCCTGGCCTTGCAGCGCTCGCGATGCTGTGCGTGACGCTGTGGATGTTTGCTGGCGCGGCTTGGGCTTCCGATTCCGCGGCCGACGCGGGGCGCCTGAGCGATCAGGCGTTTTCGTTTCTCAATGGCATCACCAGTGGCCGCGACGCGGGTTCGAATACGCTAATCGGACCGGTCGCAGGCTTCGCCGGCGATGCACAAACTCTGGCAAGTGCACTCAAGCGCGGCGACAGCGGCGGCGCGGCGAATGCGATGGCCTCGTTGCAGGCTGACAAGGTCTCGGTCGACGCTGCGCTCGGAGCCCATCCGGACCCGGCCGAGGCCGCGCGATGGGCCGCGCTCAAGAACGCCCTGGCTTCGCTTGCCACCCAAGTCAAGCCGGGCACACCGGTTTCTGCGAGCGCGCCGTCGGAGGCGGCGTCATCTTCGGCGCCACCGCCATCCTCAATGCCGCCGGCCCCCGCCGCGGTCGCAGAATCGCCGGGAAGCCCGATGGACGGGCTTCAAGTGACAATCGAATCGCGGTCGGGCTTCAACGGCAAGATGCAAATCAAGGGCTGGCTCGCGGGTAGCAATCTGAAATCGGCCGGGATTTACTCCGGCGCGGACAAGCTTGAAAGCTTGCATATCGATCAAATCGCCGGGCAGCAGCGCGTCAACTTCGATCTCAAGCTGACCGGCGTTCAGCCCGGCATGGTGCTGCGTGTCTACGATCATAGCGGTCGGAGCGCGGAAGCGACGCTCGAATCGCCCGCCCAGATCGCTACCTCGGGCGTCGAAGTGCTGCGTGGCGATGAGCCCGGCCCCGGAGCGGACGAGGCGAGTCCGCCGCCGCCGAATTCCGGCAATACCGCGGAGATTCCGAGCGCGGTCCCTGAGGATCATCCGCGGTTCGCCTCGGGCACGCTGGCTGGCGTTCAAATCACCTTGATTAGCGTCAACCAGATTAATACGATGCCGCGGCGCTACGAGGTGGTCGGCCAAATCAGCGGAGGTGGCGTGCGGCGGGCCGGAGTCTACGTCGACGGCCGCCTGGTGCAAGGAATTGCGATCAGCAGCAACGCCGGGGCCTTCAGTTTCGATACGACCTTCCAGATGCTGGGTGGTGAGGCGACGATTCGCGCTTACGGTATCGGCGACAATTTCGTCGAAACCTCGGTCAACCTGGGCAGCGCGGGCACGCCGCTTTATGGGACTACCCCGTACGTCGTTAATCCGTATGTCTATGGTGCGAATCCATACGCGTACAATCCTTATGCGTACGGCGCCAACCCGTATCCCTATCGAAATCCTTACGGCGCGCCCG
>DATJRJ010000205.1:0-5197 GCA_035504735.1 Binataceae bacterium (SeqCode) | reverse complement strand
CCTCGGAAAACGTCCGGCCGCAGACCACACCGCATGAATCACGTGCCGGCCGAACCAATGAAACGGCTTTTCATCCCGATCGACCGAAAGCTGGACGACCACGAAAGGCAGCCAGGTGCCACCGTGCACGACCACATCCTTCACCTGCGGTAACTTGCGCTGGAGTTCAGCCAGGATCTCAACCGCGACGAAGGTGACGCCGACGTAGCCATGGTCGAACGGCGGCCACATCTCATAGACGTTGTACCAAATCGGCTGGCGACGGCACGTGATGGTATTGATTTTGATCAACGGGAGTATGAATGCCGGATCGTAGTAGCCGAGAAAATTTCCATGCGGTCCGTCGGGCTCTTCGCGCGGCGGAACTATCAATTGGCCTTCTAATACATATTCCGCGCTGGCCGGAACGTAGAGATCCGAATCTTCGCACTTGACCAGATCCAAGGGCTTGCCGCGCACCGCGCCGGTCAAGGCATATTTGTCCCACGCATGGGTGCCAAGCAGAATCGACGGACCGCCGCCGATCGCAAACAATGTCGGATCGAGCACATAGGCAATCGCGACGTCGAGCGGTTTACCCAGTTTGACCGCTTTTGAGTAGTGAACACCAAGATCGTTATAGATCGGGTTCCACCACGCATACGCGGTCATGTACGACTTTTGGAGTTCTTCCGAATATGGTTTCCCGTCGGGATCTACGCTCAGCAGGCCATATCGGTAGGTACTGGCATTCAGCTCGCCAGTGACCGGATCCCTGGATGCCGTGATGTCACAGTTCGGGTACGATTGCCGTTCGTCGCCGAACCATACGTGCGGAATCTGCGTACGCAGATCGATCTGGTCGCCCTTGATGACGACCTCTTTGCAGGGTGCCGAGGCGCGATTTACGATCGCCGGATCGAGCCAGCTGCCGGGTTCGTTCAGGATGCGGCTCAGTTTGAGCTTGGCCTCGAGTTCGGTCTCCGCACCCAGCGCCGCCGCCATCCTTCGGCGGCTGCCGAAAACGTTGAGGATCAACGGAATGCCAGGCGTGTTGTAGCCGACCAGGTTCTCCAGCCGAAGGCAGGGTCCGTCGAGGCCGGCGACGTGCGACTGCAGCGCGGCCAGCTCGTTGGTCTTGCGGCCTACATCGATGGGTTCCTCGATCTTGACCAGGTCGCCCTCGGCGGAAAGCTCGTCGAGAAAATCCCGCAAGTCGCTGTATGGAAAAGGCATTTCTGATACTCCGTGGTGGCGTGTCCGCGACGGACGCTAGTGCATTTGCACAAACCGTTCAAGTTGATGGACGGCTGGTAACGCGCTTGAATGAGGTGAGCGCCCAACGCAGGCACATCGAAAACGGAGCTGCCATGGCTATCGACTGGACTCTCAAGGGCCAACTTCTGGGAGCATGCAATTGTGACTGGGGATGCCCATGCAGCTTCGATGCGGAGAAGTAGCCTCTTTCGGTCCGGGCGCGGTTAGTTGTGAATCAGGCCGGTGATGCCTGCCACGAACAACGGCGTCAGGGTCCATCCCGCAAGGATGTGGATCCAGAGATAGATTCGCAGCGCCGCTCCCTCCACCTTGCCGAGATCCTTCCGCCGGGCGAACAGCGTGATCTTATGATCGCGGGTATGATACGGATTGGGACGCCAATGCTGGGCTTCGTGCAAATCGACCAGCGGCAGAAAATTCTCCAGCGAATAGACGAAGGCGTTGAAGGGTGGATAGTATTTCGGGCATCTGCCCTCGTCGATGAACGTTTCATAGGCGCTTGCTTCAGTCGGCGTCACCAGCCCGGCGCGATAACCCCAGCCGAACAGCAAGGTGCCGACAACCACGAACCCTAAAATCCACCACAGCGCTTGCAGCGGACGATAACCGTACCCGACGGTGATTTTGAGCAGAAACTGCCAGACGCGCTCGGCCCATGTGAGGCCGCCGAAGCGGCGCCGCGCGTCGCGCTGCGCGACCAGCACCGTGACTGCTTCGACCTCGCGGCCGCTGTTGTGTAGCATCTCGGCAAGCTGGTTGAAGGGTTGCGGGCGGTAGCCCGCCGACTGCAGCCCGATCCATCGCAGCCGGGTAGCGGCGTCGTCGGGCGCCTCGCCGAAGCCCCTGTAAACGAAACCGTTGATCATAAGATGGCCGGGCGCGGGCCAGCTCTGTGGATCGTCCCACAAAGCTCCAACCGTCGCGTCATCAAGATCGAGCACGGTTTGCGGCGTCGTCGTAATGTCGGTCCAGTAAAGGGTCCCGCCGACGCGGGCGCGCTCGGCATTGAGACCATTCGGGCCCGTGCCGATGAAGCGCGCCGAATTGAAGCTGAGCGATCCACCGATCGTGCTCAGCCGGAAATCGATCATGCCGTCGCTCTCGAAGCCGTCGTGAAAAAGCGCATCCCCGCTCACTGCCGCGGCAACCACCGTCACGGTCGTCTGACCATCGCCCCGAAAACGGCCGCCACTCAGGTCGAGGTCGCCATCGACCTTCGCCCGAAACAGGTCGAAAGTTTTGTAGCTGCCCTGGCCGAGCGTGAAATCGCCATGCACCGTCGCGCGCTCCGCCTCAATTTGTCCGATCACATCGCGCCGAAAATCGAGACCGCGGGTGTTGGTGTACGAGAGATTGATGCCGTCCGGAAGCGAGCAGTCGACCAGCGTGAGCGGCGTACCCACCGTCAAGAACGAGAGATCGAGTGGCCCAACGATGCGTGCGCCGCCGAGTCCGATGCCGCTCGGATGCACGTGTTGCAGCGCCTTCGGATCGGTCAGGAGCCATGCCAGTAGCCTCGCTCTTATCGTTCGATCGGCGGCCCAGTGCGCGGCGGTCGCAGGGTCGTTCGACGGATCACCGCGATTTTTGCTGGGACCGATCCAGGCCAGCTCGCGATGCGGCGCGAACTCGATCATGCGCAATTCGGCGGCCGAAAGTTTACCGAACGTCTGCGCCATTTTTTCGAGCGCCGCGACGTCCTGCGCCTTGGGATCGATGTCGGCGCTGCGCACGGCTCCTGCATCGAGCGCGAAGGCGAAGAGCGTGAGCATCGCTATAAGGAATCTCGGCATGACGAAGAGTATTCAGATCACCGCCAAAGCGTCTATCCGCGCCCAGCGGCGAGACCCCTTTCGCCCAGACTTGCTTGATACCCCGGCTTCACTGCTATTTTAGCCTCGGTTCCCGTCTGTAATCTGGTCTGGACTACAGCTTCTAACGCTTCGGGGCTAGCGTGCTCTCTCCTGCGCTTGAGGACTAAACGATTATGAATCGACTAGAGAAAAAGGTCGCGGTCGTAACCGGTGCAGGCGGCGGCCTCGGCCGCATTTATTCACGCCGTCTGGCTGCGGAAGGTGCCGATGTTGCGGCGTGGGATGTTAACGGTCCGGGAGCAAATGAGACCGCACGCCTGGTCTCCGAAGCCGGCCGTCGGGGAATTTCGTTCTCAGTCGATGTGACTCGCGAAGACCAGGTGCAGTCGGCCGCCAAAGCGACCTTCGATGCGCTCGGCCGCATCGATATCCTGATCAATAACGCCGGAATTGTACGCGATGTCCCGCCGGCGCCGATCGAGAGTATCGCGCTCGAGGACTGGAACCGCATTATCGCCGTCAATTTGACCGGCGCCTTTCTCGCAAGCAAGGCCGTCGTGCCCTACATGAAGCGATCCGGGAAAGGCAAAATAATCAACGTCTCGTCGGGAACGGCATTACATGGCGGCTTGATTCGACTCGACTACATTTGCTCCAAGGCCGGGGTGATCGGACTTACTCGGGCACTGGCCGTGATGCTCGGTCCGGACTGGATCAACGTCAATGTAATCGCGCCAGGTCCCGTGCCGTACACGCTGCGCGATCTCGACAAGGGCGCATCGGCGGCCGAGGCGGATGCTAAATTCCCGCGCGACATGCTCTATGCCGGCCGTCACCTGAAGCGTGATATCGAGCCGGCGGATGTCGAGGGCCTGGTAGCATTCCTCGCCTCGCCGGAGAGCGATATGATCACCGGTCAGTTGATCACGATCGACGGAGGCCGGGTTTTCGTCGGCTGAGACGCCTGGGAGAATCATTCGATGGGCTTGCTCAGAGCATTCCAGAAATTTCGTGGCGGATGGCCCGGCGGGTGGAAAAAATATGCTCTCGGCACCGGCGGCGGCCAGACGCCGCCGTTCGTTCAGCCCAACGATCCTGACGACCGCCGCTCATTGCTGCCGCCGCTCGGGCTGCGCGAATATTGGTACCCCGCTCTGCCCGCGCGCGACGTCAAATCGCGCAAACCCGTCGGCTTGCGCATCTGCGGCATCGACCTCGCCCTGTTTCGCGATTCCGCCGGCGAGGTGCGTGCGCTGCACAACGTCTGCCCCCATCGCGGCGCCTGGCTTTCGTGGGGCGATTGCTTCTGGAAAGGCTTCCTGAGCTGCCCGTATCACGGCGCCACTTTCGACGGCGACGGCAATTGTGTCGAATTTATCACCGAAGGTCCGGACTCCAAGATGGTGGGCCGGCTCACAGCGAAAAGTTTTCCGACCCACACCGTCAAGGGCATCGTCTTTATATGGATGGGCGAAGGCGAGCCGGTTCCGATTCAGGATGACCTGCCGCCGGAATTGTTCGATCATACGGCTCTGGTACGCCATACGTTTCGCTACTGGCCCTGTAACTGGATGATCTCGCTCGAGAACACTTACGATTCGCACAACTGCTTTTATGTGCATCGCAACTCTTTGTGGATGGCGATGACGCGGTACGCGGGCAGGCCGCGCACCCCGATCGGCTATCGCGCAAGAATAGTCAATAATCGCTCAGTCCGCGTCCAGACCGGCGCGAATGAGTATTACGCCAAGAACAGTCCCGACGGCAAAGTACCTTTTCAGATGTATTATCCTCGGGCGCGGGGCTACTGGCCGCTTCGGCGCTACCGCCTGGCCTGGTTATGGCTAACGGAGCGAATCCTCGCCCTCAAGCTTAAACTGCCAAAATTCGAGACACCCGAGGAATGGGAAGGGACGCGGCCGCCGGGAATTCAGCGCATCAGCACTTGGGACAGCATGTATACCCGCTGGGTGATTCCGGTCGAAGGCAATCTGACCCGGGTGAGGTATCTCTACTCGTCGCGCCCGGCGAGCCGCCTGGATTGGGCCCGACGTGTGATCATGTGGCCACTCTATAATTTTCTCGTGCATTACAACTTTTCCGACCAGGACTTCGACGCGATTCGC
>DATJRJ010000204.1:0-2883 GCA_035504735.1 Binataceae bacterium (SeqCode) | reverse complement strand
TAAGGATCCCGAGTTGAAACGCGCGTTCGAGAGCCTGATCGAGGCCTGGGGCCGCTCCCCGCGTTGATCGAACCAGCTACGCCGGCGCTTTTATTGTCATTCCGAGCGGAGTCTGCGGAGCGAGGAATCCCGGATCAAATCCATGCGCGAGTTCTACGTGTACGCTATGAGCAGCTTATCGCGAACGCTCTATACTGGCATTACTAACGACCTCATGCGGCGAATCGACGAACACAAAGCCGGATTGGAGGGCGGATTCACGCGAAGGTACCACGTCACTAGGCTGGTATATCACGAGCAAACCGGCGATGTTCGCGCTGCGATCGCGCGCGAGAAGCAAATCAAAAGCTGGTCTCGTGCCAAGAAGAACGCGCTAATAGAATCCGTCAATCCTAAATGGCGCAACCTCGCAGAAGATACGTAAGCGATATTCCGGGCCGTAGTGGGGTTCGGGATTCCTCGCTTCGGCAGCCTACGCTCGGAATGACAGGAAAAAATGGCGGACTCCGCTGCTGGTCTTGGCCTTTTTGCTTTGCCCGCGTTTTCCGTCCACTTCCTCGAATCCTCCAATACTCGACGCGTGCGCAACTCGGCTTGCTTCGCCGGCCGCCCGATGCGAAACCTGTGATTCGCCGGCGCGTACTGATCCCTGAGCGCGTCGAAGCCGATGGTGTCTGCGGCGGAAATCCCCACTGAGCTAAGAGCCGTCCACGTGCTGAATCGCCTGGCGTTTGGCCCACGCCCCGGCGATGTCGCGCGCGTCAACGCGATGGGGGTCGAGCGCTATATCCAGCAGCAGCTATCGCCCACCTCGATCGCGATATCAGCGAGCCTGACCGATCGAGTCGCGCAGATGGAAACGCTGCGCATGACCCCGCCCGAGCTGTTCATCAAGTACGGACGGCCCGAGGCTGAGCGCAAAGGCGAGAAGCCTGACCCCGAAGCGCGCAAGGAAGCGCGCCGGCGCGCACATATCATCATCCAGGAGGCGGTGAGCGCACGGCTGATGCGCGCGATCGAGGGGCCGCGCCAGTTGCAGGAAATGATGGTCGATTTCTGGTTCAACCATTTCAACGTCTTCGCCGACAAGGGGTTGGACCATCTGTGGGTCGGCTCGTACGAGCAGCAGGCGATTCGGCCGCACGCGCTTGGCCGCTTCCGCGATCTGCTCGAAGCCACGGCCAAGCATCCCGCGATGCTCTTTTATCTCGACAATTGGCAGAACACCGCGCCCAACAGTCCCGGCGTGCGCGGCAAGTTCGAGGGGCTGAACGAAAACTATGCGCGCGAGCTGATGGAATTGCACACGCTGGGCGTCAATGGCGGATACAGCCAGCAGGACGTGATCACGCTCGCGCGCATTCTCACCGGATGGGGTATCCAGAAACCGCGCCGGCGCAATCCGGCAAGGATGGCGCGCGCTGGCGGCGGCCGCAATTTCAACGGATTCAGCGGACTCGGCGCGCTGGGCGGATTTCCCGGGATGGGGGCGTTTCGCGCCTTCGGCATGCGCCCGTTCAATTCCACGCCGCGGCGCGCGATGCAGAATCCCGGCGAGGGCCCCGACGAATACGGTTTCTATTTCGATCCGAGCCGGCACGATTTCGGCGACAAAGTTTTTCTCGAACGACAGATCAAAGGCTCGGGCGCAGCCGAGGTCGAGCAGGCGCTCGATATCCTGGCGCACAGTCCCGCCACCGCGCGGCATATCAGTTATCAGTTGGCGCAATTTTTTGTCGCCGACAATCCTCCCGAGGCGCTGGTGCAGCGGATGGCTAGCCGCTTCTCCTCGAGCGACGGCAATATTCGTTCAGTGCTCGCCACCCTGTTCCAGAGCCGCGAGTTCTGGGATCGGCGCTACTTCGGCGCAAAATTCAAAACCCCGCAGCAGTACATCATCTCGGCGACCCGCGCGTCCGGGGTCGAGGTGCTGAACTATCGCGTGCTCGCGGGAAACGCGGCTCGGCTGGGGATGCCATTCTACGGATGCCAGACGCCCGACGGTTACAAGAACACCCAGGAGGCGTGGCTCAATCCCGACGCGATGATGATTCGGCTCAGCCTGGCGACCGCGCTCGGCGGCGGCCATCTGCCGCTCGACCGTCCGCCCCCCGATGACGCCATGGGCGGGCGCGTGACCCGTGTATCGTTGCGCAAGTTCGACAGGCCCGGCGGCAGCATGGGACCGCTTGACTCGTCCGCATTGCGCACGACGCTGGGCAATAATTTTTCCTCGCATACGCTCGACACGATCGAAGCCGCGCCGCCCGATCTGCGCGCCGCGCTGATGCTGGGTAGTCCCGAGTTCATGCGCCGCTAGGAGCAGATGCAATGAAACCGCTGCGGCAGAAGGGTTTTCGCTTGGTCGGTCACGCGGCGATTGGAGCTCTCCGATGAAATCATGTTGCTCGGACGACGGCCCGGAAAAGCCTACGATTCAGAACACGCTCGATCGGCGCGAGTTCTTAAAGCGCGCCGCGATCCTGTCGGCGTCGGGTATCGTGATGCTCTCCGGTCACGCGTGGGCGGCGAAGATCGCCGGAGACAGTGCCTCGCGCAAGCGCCTGGTGGTGATCTTCATGCGCGGCGCGGTCGACGGCCTGAACGTGGTGGTGCCGCACGGCGAGCCGTATTACTACGAGGCGCGTCCCACGATCGCGATCGGGCGCTCCGGCCCCGGCGTGCTGAATCTCGACGGCCACTTCGGGATGCATCCGGCGCTCGCGCCGATGATGCCGCTGTGGCAGGACGGCAATCTCGCGTTCGTCCACGCCTGCGGATCGCCCGATCCCAGCCGTTCGCACTTCGACGCGCAGGAGTACATGGAAAGCGGCACGCCCGGTGTGCGGACCACGTCCGACGGATGGATGAATCGGCTGCTGG
>DATJRJ010000203.1:0-16309 GCA_035504735.1 Binataceae bacterium (SeqCode) | reverse complement strand
GAAGGATCTTCTGATGTTGGGAAGCGTGCCCCTGGAAACCGCGGAGGAGGTGTTTGAGAGCTGCGGGCGGGCTATCGGTGAGTTCCTGCCAAGCATCCCCGACGGCGAGACCGACGAGCGAATCTGGTGGGTGAATATGTTGGCCTATCGCGTCTTTCACGGCCACCCCGACATCGAGACCACGAAACGTCCGCCGCGCGATAACCGGGGCGTCGAGAAATGGAAGCCGGCGACGCGTCACGAACTGTGGGAATTCAAGGTGAAGGACGGCGTCAAAGAGGTGAAGTTCGGCGAGCCTGGCTGGCGTCTGGGATATACCAAGGATGCCCTCGCGTCGTACTTTGTTTTCAAGACTTTGCGCAAAGAGGGCGTGCTTCCGCGCGACATGCGCTTCCAGGTCTCACTTCCGCTCACCAACAGCGCCATCGACATCTTCTTTCGCGACGCCGAGGACTATCCGCGCATTAAACCCGGATTCGAGGAAGCGATGCGCACCGAGATCGCAAAGATGTGCGAAAAAATTCCGCCCACCGATCTCGCGATCTCCTGGGACTGCTGTATCGAGATCATGGACCTTGAGGCCGACTTCCCATGGACCCCAAAGACCAACATGCTGGAGCGTAATATCGCGCCGGCAGCCCATCTGACCCCGGGTATCCCGAAAGAGGTGATGGTCGGATATCACCTCTGTTACGGCACCCTCGGCGGCTGGCCGATGGTGAGTCCGAAGAATCTCGAGATGGCGGTGAAATTCGCCAACGAAGTAGTTGCGCGCTCCGGACGCCGGGTCGATTTCGTGCATCTCCCGACGCTCGATACCATCGACCCCGCTTATTACGCACCGCTTAAGGACCTCAAGGTCAACGACACCAGTGTCTACCTGGGATCGATTCACGGTATGAGCGATCTCAAACGGTTCAAGCAGCGCCTGCAAATCTCCCGGCAATACCTGCCGCAATTCGGATTAGCGGCGCCCTGCGGCTTCGGACGCCATCAGCCGCACGAAGTCCCGCAACTGCTCAAGGAGCATCGAACGGCGGTCGAGATTCTGCACGAGGTAGCGAAGCAGTAAGGGGCGCGCGATCCGGCCGTTTGCCCCATAACGCGTGGCTGCTACGATCGAAGTATGGCGGCGGATCTGCTGTTGTTAGGGGCCGGGTTGCTTGCCTGGACGTTTCTCGAGTATGCGATCCATGGCTGGATGAGCCATCGGTTCTTCACCTTCGCAACCCCCCTCCATCAGGTACATCATCATGACCCCGCCGCAGTTTTCGCAGTCGGGGCATGGTTGCCGACCGCAGCCGTGTTCTCCGCGCTGCTAATCGGTTTTGGAATGACGCCGGCAATAGCTTTTATCTGCGGACTGATCGGAGGATTCGTGATCTACGAGGCGGTTCACTACCGGCTGCATTTCGCCTCTCCGGCGAACCACTATGAGGAGCGGCTCCGCACGCGCCATCTGGCCCATCATCTGGCTATGAACGATCGATGCCTGGGCGTTACTTCTGCGCTATGGGACCGGGTCTTCGGGACCGAGCCGCGGCCGCACGAGATGGCAGCGGTCGCCGCCCTGCTCGATGCAGTGGAACCGATCGCTGGAAGGAGCAATCTGGGCCGAATCATCGAAACATCCTTTTCTGAACTCAAGAGTCATGTTTCGCCCTCATGCAGAGCCAAGTAAGATGACTTGGCTGACGGCCGAGTATCAAGGGCATGACCACAGCCGCGGCGCATGGTATAGAGCGGGTCGGCAGATTTGAATGCGTAAGCTTTTAGTCGCAGCCTCATTGGCGATCGTCGTGGCGATCGCCGCCTATTTCGCCGTCGCGGGCTTGCATGCCAACTCCGCGGTCGACTCCACAGCCGATAACAGCGCAATCCGGACGACGCTTGATCCGGCCCTGTTTCAGGGTGTGGTCCGAGAAGCCTACCTGGCAGCCGAGCGTTATCCCGCGGTCCTGGTCCAAGTTCATTGCTATTGCGGATGCGACAAGGTCGAGGGCCATCGCAGCCTGCTCGACTGCTATCGCGATCGTCATGCGACTACCTGCCCGGTGTGTATCGGCGAGGCGGTGATGGCGGCGAAGATGACCGGCGAGGATGCACCGGTCGAGCAGATTCGCGACGCCATCCGCGCCCGCTACGCACACGGGAGCTGACGCTTGGGCGTCGACGTCTCAGCCTATATTGAGCACTTCAGCTACCTCGGGCTGTTCGCGGTGCTGGTGCTGTGCGGTGTGGGATTGCCGGTGCCGGAGGACGTGGCGCTGCTGGCAGGCGGCTTCCTGGTCCATCGTGGCATCACCTCCTATCCGGTGACCATCGCGGTCGCGCTGGTGGGGGTGGTGATCGGCGATAATTCGCTATTTCTGATCGGCCGGCACTTCGGCGGCGGCCTGCTGTCATATTTCGGAGTCGATCGGCCGCGCTCGCAACGCCGGATCGAGCGGCTGCGTCAATTCATGGAACGCCACGGCAGCACGGCCATTTTCTATGCGCGATTTTTCGCCGGGCTGCGCGCGATCGTCTACCTGTCCGCCGGGTCGCTCGGCGTGGGCCCGGGACGCTTCTTCTTATACGATTTACTGGGCGCGGTGATTTCGGTGCCGGTGATGGTCTCGCTGGGCTATTTTTTCGGCACTCAGATCGAGCTGGCGATCCATTATGTCGGTGGCATCGAGCACTTGCTTTTGATGATCGCGGCAGCTTCGATCCTGTTCTGGATTACCCGTTACCTATACCTGGGGCCCGGTTCCAATCACGAACCAGAGTAGATCTTCCGCTGCGGCGGCCTTCATCGCGGCGAATTTCAGGTTCAGGCGATTGCCATGAGAATCAGATTCCCAGCCTTCGGATTGAAGGCCAAGTTGATGGCCCTGATGGTGCTGCTGCTGACGCTGACGCTAGGCGCCCAGGTCGCTGTCAGCCTCAGCACCCAGAAAGCAGTGGTCGAGAGCACCCAGGCCCGGGTCAAGGACCTCGCCCGCGCCATCCAGATTAGCGTGCAGGAGCTGACTTCGGTCAGCGCCACCAACTCCGATCGCTTGCCCAGGTACGTCAAGAGCCTGCGCATCAATGGCTTGCAGGTCTCGATCGCCTCCAGCCAGAATCTGATCATCAACAGCACTAATCCGAAGCTGATCGGCGCCGCGCTGACGCCCGGCAACGCTACCAACCGAGTGATGCGCGGCAACGGCGATCTGATCGACGTCATCCCGCTGGCCTTCGGTGCTGGCGGCCAGCAAACCACCGTCTATCTGATTCCAGTCGAGGTCGAGGACCATCTGCTGGGTTACGTGCAACTGGCCGCCAATTTCGGCGACTTCGCCGAACCGCTGCAGCAATACCGCAACCAGCTCCTGACGATAGCGCTGGCGATTTTCACGCTCGGCCTGGCCTTCGCCTGGGTGCTGGCGCAGCGTTACGTCAGCCCGATTCACACCGTGGCGGCGGCCGCGCAAAATATCGCGGCCCGCGGCCTCGAACCGGTCAAAGAGACTCATCGGCGCGATGAGATCGGACTGCTCACGCGCAGCTTCAACGAGATGGTCGCGCAGTTGCGCCGGGCGCGCGAGCGCGAGATCGAGCTCAATCGGCTCGAGCGCTTCGCGGCCCTGGGCCAGCTGGCCGGCGGCCTGGCCCACGAGATCAAGAATCCGCTCAACTTCATCTCGCTCGCGATCGATCAGTTGCGCGCCCATTATGCCGGCCAGTTGAGCGGCGATCGCGATCACTTCCTGAAACAGCTCGCCATGATGAAGGACGAGATTCGGCGCCTGACCGAGCTGATCCAGAGCTTTCTGCACTACGGCAAGCCGATTGAAATCCATCGCGCCCCGACCGATATCCGCGCCCTGGTCCACGGCGTACTCGAGCTCTCCGAATCCAAGGTCAAGAGCCAGGGGATAACGGTTGAGGAGCGCAATCCCGAAGTGCCTGCGACCCTTAATGTCGATGCGGAGAAGATTCGCACCTGCTTCATCAACGTGGTCGCCAATGGAATCCAGGCGATGCCCGAGGGCGGCGAGCTGGAGGTCCGTTATGCGCGCGACGCCTCGCGCCTGCAGGTGATTTTCATGGACACCGGCGTCGGCATCGATCCAGCCGCAGAGCAGCGAATTTTCGAGCCCTTCTTCACCACCAAGCGCGAAGGCATTGGTCTCGGTCTGTTCCTGTCGCAGGCGATCGTCGAAAAACACGGCGGCCAGATTACGATTGGCGCCAACCCGTCGGGACGCGGCACCCGCGTGGTTTTCACCTTCCCGCTGCCATCCGGCAAAGCTTAAGACTATGAGTCAGGCATCCGTCCTGGTGGTCGAAGATAACGATCTTGAACGCAACATCACGGCCGAAACCCTGCGCGAGGAGGGTTTCGCGGTCGAGGAGGCGGCCGTCGGCAAGCGTGCACTCGAAATCCTCAATTCGAGCCGCTTCGACGTGGTCCTCACCGACCTGATGATGCCGGGTATGTCGGGCGAGGAACTGCTGGCGCAGGTCCGCTCGGTCTACCCTGCCAGCCAGGTGGTGGTGCTGACCGCGCACGGAACCATCGACAGCGCCGTCAAGGCGATGAAGAACGGCGCCTTCTATTACCTGACCAAGCCCACCGATCGCGAAACCCTGGTGATGACGGTCGGCAAGGCCGCGGAGCTGTCGAACCTTCACCAGGAGAATCTGCTGCTGCGCACGCGGCTCGAAGGCAAGTTCGAGATCGAGGGCGTGATCGGCCAGCATCCCGCGATCCAGGAGGTGGTCAGGATCGTCCGCAAGGTGGCGCCCTCCAACTCGACCGTGCTCATCCAGGGCGAGAGCGGCACAGGCAAGGAAGTTATCGCGCGCGCGATTCATCGCTTGTCGCCGCGCGCCGCGCGCCCGTTCGTCGCGATCAATTGTTCGGCGATTCCCGATGCGCTGATCGAAAACGAGCTGTTCGGCCATGAGCGGGGCGCCTTCACCGGAGCCACTGAACGCAAGGTCGGGCTGATCGAGAGCGCCGACAAGTCGACCCTGTTCCTCGACGAAATCGCCGATCTCGGCATCGGCGTGCAAGCCAAGATTCTCCGCGTGCTGCAGGAGAAAGAGGTGCGCCGGGTGGGCGGCAACGAGTCGTTCCGGGTCGATGTGCGGCTGCTCGCCGCGACCAATCGCAACCTGGCCGAAGAGGTCGCCGACGGGCGTTTTCGCGAGGATCTTTATTATCGCGTGAACGTGGTGACGATTACGCTGCCGCCGCTGCGCGATCGGCGCTCCGATCTTCCGCAACTGGTCGAGCATACGCTGGCGCGCTTCGCCCGGATGGCCGGCGCCAAGCCCAAAGAAGTCAGCCGCGAGGCGATGGAGATATTGCTCGACTACGAATGGCCGGGCAATGTGCGTCAGCTCGAATCCGCGATCGAACGCGCGAGCCTGTTATGCGAGAACGACCGCATCATGCCGCGCGATCTCCCCGAAGAAGTGGTATCGCCCAAGACCTACGCGCGTGGCGATCGCGGCGGCCGCTCGGACCGTTTCGAGTTGCCGCCCGAAGGCATCAACTTCGAGAACTTCGAGCGCGAGCTAATCCTGCAATCGATGGAGCGGGCCGACTGGGTGATCGCCAAGGCCGCCAAGATGCTCGGCATGAGCTACCGGACCCTGCAATACCGGCTCGACAAGTTCGCGATCAAGAAGCCCTAGGGAAGGCGTCGCGGCTCGCAATCAGCCTCGACACGGAGTTGTCCAGGTTCAGCTCTCAATCAGTGTGCGGGTCGGCATATAGACCCAGCATGCGAGCTTCTCGCCCGACTGCGCGATGGCTTCGCCGATTTCCCGTGTGTAAAGCCGCGGCAGCTCCTCATAGCGATCGAGGATCGCGAAATCCGCAGCGCTCAGACCGAGCAGTAGGAGCCCCTCGGTCAGCGCGCCCGGCTCAGTGACGAGATAAAAATAGCGGCCGCGCGCGACCCGATAACCCTCTAGCCGGGCTGCCCGCGCCGCCACCGGATGCCCCAGCAGCCGCTCGCGGCAGGCCGGATCGAGCAGCGTGCCGTACACGAACAGCGTCGATTCATTCATGCTGCTGCCTGCTACCGTATTGCCGCCCGACCATCCTTCGCTTACCCTCCATGAAGTTATCGCTTAGATGCGCGACCCTTTTTACCGCTTCCTCGACCAGCTTGGCGAGATCGGTCTGCTGACCGCCGAGTTCGTTCGCCATCTCTTCCGCCGCCCGTTTGAGACCCGGCTCCTGATTGAACAGCTCGACAATATCGGCGTGCGATCGCTTAACGTCGTCAATTTGACGGCGATTTTCTCCGGCATGGTGCTGGCGCTGCAGATGGGCCAATTCCTGGCCAAGTTCGGCGCCAAGATCTACGTGAGCCGGGTGATGGGACTGTCGCTGCTGCGCGAGATGGGCCCGGTGCTGACGGCGCTAATGATCGGAGCGCGAGTCGGCGCCGGAATCACTGCTGAACTCGGCAGTATGAAGGTGACCGAGCAGATCGACGCGATGCTCGCGCTGGCCTCAAGCCCGGTGAAGAAGCTGGTGGTGCCGAGGGTGCTGGCGACCATCATGATTCTGCCGGTGCTGACGGTAATCGCCGATGCGATCGGGCTGGTCGGTGGGCTTCTAATCGCGGTCACGCAACTCGGCATCAGCGCTAATTTCTTCTACACCTCGCTGGTCCAGAACATCGCGCTGAGCGATCTTCTGAGCGGCATCAGCAAGTCGTTCTTTTTCGGCTACTTGATCGCCATAATTGCCTGCATGAAGGGGCTGACCGTGACCGGCGGCGCCGACGGCGTGGGACGCGCGACGACCGCCTCGGTGGTGGCAGCCTCGATCAGTGTGCTGGTCGCTGATTTCTTCCTGACCAAGCTGTTTCTGACGATCTGATGGATGAGCGCAACATCACGCCGGGCGGCGACGGTGCGACGCCCGGTGCCGAGCAGCTTCCGTTCATCCGGGTTACGGGCCTGGAGAAAAGCTTCGGCGGCAAGCCCATCCTGCGCGGGATCGATCTTCACGTCCGGCACGGCGAAACGCTGGTGATCCTCGGCGGCAGCGGAGAAGGCAAGAGCGTACTGCTGCGCCATCTGAACGGTCTGCTGATGCCGGACCGGGGCACGGTGATGGTCGGGGAACGCAACCTGGCGCTGCTCGATGAAGATCAGCTCGCCGAGGTCCGCAAGGAAGTCGGGATGGTGTTTCAGCTCGGCGCGCTGTTCGACTCGATGACCGTGTACGAGAACGTGAGCTACCCGCTGCACGAGCATAGCGCGATGCCCGAGGAACAGATCGCCGCGCGAGTGCGCGAGCTGCTAGCGATGGTGCAGCTCGACGGGGTCGAGGCGCAGCTCCCTGCGGAGCTCTCGGGCGGGATGCGCAAGCGCGTCGCGATCGCTCGTACGCTCGCGCTCGAGCCGCGCGCGGTGCTCTACGACGAGCCGACCACCGGCCTCGACCCGCTGGTGGCCCAGCGCATCAGCCTGCAGATGCGCGAGCTGCAGGAACGTCTCGGGCTGACGGGCGTGGTGGTCACCCACGATCTCAAAAACGCCTTCGTGGTGGGTGATCGCTTCGCACTGCTCTATCACGGTAAAATCCGCGTGAGCGGCACCGCTGACGAGGTGCGCGCCTCGCGCGATGAGTTGATGCAGGACTTTCTCAAGGCTGCGCTGTAGCGCGACAGGGGGTACCGTGGCTCAGTCAACATCCAGGACCGTGCGGGTCGGGCTGCTGATTCTCGTGGGGATGGTCGTCCTGGCCTTCGGTATTATGTCGATTGGAATGGGGTCACGATGGTTCACCGGCTCCGAGACCCTCGAAGCGCGCTTCCATCGCGTCAACGGGCTGCAGACCGGCGCGCCGGTGCAGCTCGCGGGAGTAAACATTGGATCGGTCGCGGGAATCGCATTTTCTTCGGAAAATCCCGACGAGAGCATGATTTCGGTCACGCTGTGGATCCGCGAGTCGGCAGCCAGTCACGTGAAGGTTGATTCCAGAGCGAAAATCCAATCGATGGGCCTGCTCGGCGACCAGTACATCGAGCTCTCGTCGGGCCAACCCGGGTCACCGCCGGCGCCGGCCGGCTCGGAGCTGCCGGTGCGCGATCCGATCGATTACCAGACTCTTCTCGCCAAGGGCAGCGGTGACCTGATGGCTAACGTGATGGGCGTGGCCTCGTCCCTGCACCTGCTGCTCACCCAGATCAACCAGGGCAATGGTCTTTTGGGCCAGCTCATCCGCGGTCAGGGCAAGGGCCAGCCCCAGCTCAACGCGGAGACGGTGCGCCAGACGATCGTCGATCTCAGCAAGCTCACGACTGATCTCGATCGTACAGTGGTATCAATCAACGCAGGCCATAGCGTGGCCGGCGTGCTGGTCAGCAATCGCATCGACGGCAAAAAGATGCTCGACAATATCGCCGCCGCTTTCGATACTATGCATCACACCTCCGCGCAGCTTGGCGAAGTCGCGAATCGCCTCAACCAGGGCCGTGGCTTGTTGCCGCAGTTGGTCGAGAACCAGGCTTACGCCGAGGACGTGATGGCTAATCTGCGTTCATCCTCACAGGACCTGAGCCAGATTTTACACAAGATCAACAGCGGCCAGGGCACCATCGGCAAGCTGGTGAACGATCCAACCATGTACAATTCAGTATCGGGGATGCTCTCGAGCAGCGGCGGATGGGGGTTTTCTCTGATGCGCGGGTTCTACAACGTCTTTCATCCGTTCGCCGGCCCGAATCCGCCTGAACAGCCTGACAGCGAGATGATCAACCAGCCGGCATCGACGGTCTCGCATTGACGGGATCGGCCTTGGGTGACGCCATGAAAATAGACATCGACCTGAAAGCCGGTTTCCTGCAAAGCATCAAGCGCGAAGTGCTCGCGACGCTGACCACCGAGGAGCGCGCAGTCATCGAAGTCTCGACCGGCGAAATGGGGAACAAGCCGGATGCGGTCAAGCTCGGATGGCTCAAGATGCGCACCAAGGAGACCTGGACCAAGCAGCGCTATACGAAAGCGCTCGATCGCACCATGAAGAAGCTGCGGGCGGCGGTCGAAGCCGAATCCGGCGGACGCAGCGGCGAGGACGACAAGTCCTAGCCCCGCCGCGCCTAGCGCTCGATGCGGGCGACCCGACGCTTGCCGACCTCGAGCACCTGGTTCTCGCCCGGCACAAACTGGAAGTTGACGTCGGTGACAATTCGGCCGTCGACCCGTACTGCGCCCTGCCCCAGCAGGCGGCGCGCCTCGCTGGTCGAGGCGGCGAAGCCGAGCTGTTTCATCAGCTCGCAGATCCACATTTCGCGCTCAAGGCGATAGACCCGAGCGTCGGCGGGCACTTCGCGGCGCTGGAACTTGGTCTCGAAATGTTCACGCGCCCGCTCAGCACCTCCCGCGTCGTGATACTCGTTGACGATCATCGCGGCCAGCCGCTTCTTGGCTTCCATTGGATGCAGAGCGCCTGAGCGAACCGCAGCCAACTCGCCCGAATCACCGCCGATCAAGAGCTCGAAATAGCGCGCCATCAGCGCGTCCGAGACCGACATCAGCTTGCCGAACATCTCTTCGGGCGGATCCTCGAGCGCGACATAGTTGCCGTATGACTTCGACATCTTACGCACGCCGTCGAGCCCTTCGAGCAGCGGCATCGTCATCACCGCTTGCGGCGGCTGCCCGTAGGCGCGCTGAAGATCGCGGCCGACGAGCATGTTGAATTTCTGGTCGGTGCCGCCGAGCTCAAGGTCGGCTTTGAGCGCCACCGAGTCATAGCCCTGGATCAGCGGATAAAGCAGTTCGTGCAGGAACAAGGGCTCGCCGGCCGCCAGACGTTTTTCGAAGTCGTCGCGCTCGAGCATCCGCGCCGCGCTGAGCTTGGCTGCGATGCCGATCAGATCGGCGACGCCCATCGCTGCCATCCACTCGCTGTTGAAACGAATTTCGGTGCGCGCCGGGTCGAGAATCTTGAACACCTGCCGCTCGTAGGTCTTGGCGTTGAGCTTGATCTGTTCGGGCGTCAGCGGTTTGCGAGTCTCGGAGCGGCCGGTCGGATCGCCGATCATGGCAGTGAAATCGCCCACCAGAAAAACCACGGTATGTCCGGCGTCCTGAAAATCGCGAAGCTTCTTGAGCGTGACGGTATGGCCGAGGTGCAGATCGGGCGCAGTCGGGTCCATCCCGAGCTTGATCCTGAGTGGCCGTTCTTCGGCCAGCTTGGCAGCTAGCTCGGCCGGCGAGATCACCTCGACCGCGTTGCGGCTGAGCGCTGAAGCTTGCGCCTGTGCCTGATTCTCGTCCATATCCGATCGGATTTCGTTTTCGTAACCGTCCCTGCGGCCAGCGTATCTGAAGCGACGGGTGCAAAAAAGTTCATTCGCTACAGCACGCCGCGACCGGCGAGGAATCAGCTCTGGCGCTGATTGTAGCGGCCCATCGCCCGGTCGAGGTCCTCGGCGATCAGTGTCGCAACTGCTTCCGCAGCGCGCACGATGACGGGCTCGAAAATCGCAAGCTCGGCACGTGTCAGCGGTTTGAGGACGAAATCCTTGCTTTCACCCTCGGCGGGAGGACGGCCGATACCGACGCGGACGCGGATAAATTCAGGGCCGAGACGCTCTGCGATCGAGCGCACGCCGCGATTTCCCGCATCGCCGCCACCACGTTTGAGGCGCAAGCGCCCCGCTTCCAGATCGAGATCGTCGTGCACGACGATCAGACGTTCCACCGGCACCTTGAAATGGCCGAGCATAGCCGCGAGGCAGTCGCCGCTCAGGTTGTAGAAGGTCGTGGGCTCAACCAGGACCGCCGAGCGGCCGTGAATCGTGGTTCGGGCGTAGTCCGACTTGAAACGGCGCTGTGATAGTTTCACGCCTTGTGAGGCGGCCAATCGATCAACCGTCATAAACCCCAGGTTGTGGCGGGCGCGCTGGTATTCTTCTCCGGGGTTTCCCAGCCCTGCAACGATCCACTGAATTTCGCCGCCGCCTTGCGACGCTTCCTGGCCGGCGGCTCTCGTGGACCGGAAATGTCTGAACAGCCGGCCGATCGGGCTCATTGCGCGCGCTTGGCGGACGGTCGCGATACCGGCGCGCGTCCAAGCTCGGCCGCTAGCGGACGCAACGCGCGCATCAGCACTGCCATCTCGGCCGGCCTGCCGATCGTAATCCTCATCGCATCCTTGAGATCCGGCGTCGCGAAATAGCGCACCAGGACTCCGCGCCGTCTCAAGCTCGCGACCAACGGCGCGAGGTTACGGCCCGCCATCCGCGCCATCACGAAGTTCGCTTGTGAGGGTGGCACCTCGAATCCAATACCGCGCAATTGCGCCTCGACGCGCGCCCGCGTCGTCTTGATTCGTGCGACGCTGCGGCGCATCCAGTCGCTATCGTGCAGCGCCTGCGCGCCGACCGCGATCGCGAGCCGGCTCAGGTTGTATGAATCTTTGACCTTGAGTAGCTGCTCGATAATTTCCGGCGACGCAAAACCCAGCCCCAGCCGCATCCCGGCCAGCGAAAAGGACTTCGAGAACGAGCGCAGCACCACGACGTTGCGATGGCGGCGAACGAGTTCCAGCGCGTTGCCGGCCGCAAAATCGACGTACGCCTCGTCGATTACGAGCAGCCGCGGGCCAAGCCCGCGCGCCAGAGTCGCCAGCTTCCCCGTCGGCGTGTAAGTGCCGGTCGGCGAATTGGGATTGCAGACGACGGTCAGCCTCGCCCGCGCTCGCACCAGTTCGTCGAGCGGCAGCGCGAAATCTTCCCGCCAGGGCACGCCGATTATGCGAGCCTCCTGGATGGCGGCCAGCGTATCGTACAGCGAGTACGTCGGTAGCGGATAGGCCACGCGGTCGCGTGCGCCCAGCGTCGCGCGGAAGATCATCCCGAGCAGCTCATCGGAGCCATTGCCCGCGACGATCATGTCGCGCGGCAGGCGGTAGAGGCGCGCGGCCGCGGCGATCAGATCGTCGGCGAGCGGCGGCGGATAGAGCCGCAAAAAGCCGGCCGCCCCGGCGAGTACGCGGCGAATTCCTGGTGACGGCGGGTAGGGATTTTCATTGGTATTGAGCTTGATAAAGCGCCGGCCCGGATGCGGCTGCTCACCCGGGACGTAAGCGCTCATCCGCCTGATTGCGCGCCGAAACATCAGCGCCGGGCCTTCGCGAGCAATCGACTCCACGACTCAGCTCCGCGCACCGCGTCCGGTCGCCAGCGCCGTCGAACCGAACAGCCATTGGAGGTAGCTCTTATCTCCCGCATCGAGCGCAATCGAGAGAATCTCGGGCGTCTCATAGCTGTGCAGTTCCCGCACCCGCCGTTCGACCCGCGAATAGAGCGCGGCGCGGGTTTTGATAATCAGAAGATGCTCGCGGGCATCTTCGATCGCGCCCTGCCATCGGTAAATCGATCGCACCCGCGCCACCAGGTTGACACACGCCGCCAGCCGCTCATCGACCAGCGTCCGCGCGATCAGAAGCGCCTGTTCTTCGCTGCCGGCGGTGACCAGCACCAGGCGCGCCGCAGATGCCTTTTGCGATGCCATCGTGAATCCGTGCCGCACGTCACTCTAGCGGCGCACGGCGGGTACTCCAAGCCGGGGCGGCGCGATCATCGCACGGTGTTGGGACGGAGGATGTTGATTGGCAGGCCAAGGATTTTTTTCAACAGCTCGGCAGCCGAGGTGAACGGCTTGACCGTCACGTGCGGATCGCTGATCGGCCCGCGCGCCCGGAAGTAGGCGGCAAACACCTTGGTCCCGGCTGCCAGGTGCGTGCCAACCAGCGGAATCTTGCTGACCAGCCAGTTGACGGAATTGAACGGCACCATCTCGATCGTCATGTCCATGGTACTCGCGTCGACGTTGAGCGTGCCCTGCGCCCCCATGTCCATCACCGGTCCCTTGAGAATCAGATCGTCGGTTCGGAACACGCCTTGGGAGCCGGCGAAGGTCGCCGTCAGGGTGTCGAAAGGCAGACCCGCGATGCGCGGGTCGGGAACGCTAGCGGTCAACCAGTTCTTGAGATCGATCGTGCCGAGAATCAACGATAGCAACCGGAATTTCGCGATCACGCCGCGTTGCGCATTGAGCGAAAGCTTGCCGGCGAGGGTAGTGAAGAAATCGTTGTCAGTATCGGCCGACAGATCGCCATCGAAATCTATTTTGCCGGTGATCTCGGGCCGCTCAGATTTCTTGATGAGGCGCATCAGGGATGCTCCGTCGATCTGCGTGAAATTGCCGCGCATATTGATCCAGTCGTCTTTGCGCCGCCCGCTGATGCTCATCGCGACATGGCCGCCGAGCGACTCGGCCTTGAAATCGCGCACAAACCAGTCGCCATGGTCGTAGCGGTAATTCGCGCCGACGTCGGCCATCTCGAGCCGCGCCAGCGTGGCTTGACGTGCGCCTATATAGCCGGTCACCGGGATCTTGAACATCATCACCGGAGTCGGCGGCGACCACGGCAGCCGGATGAATTTCATAACCATCAGATCGAGCCGCTGCGCAACCGCGTTGAGCTCCATTTCCGGATGGGAGAAGTCGCGGACCGACATACTGAGATCGATCGGCGACCGCTCGATAGTTGCCGCGGGTACCTGCAGCTTCATCCCGCGTCCATCAAGCATCAGCGTCGCAGAACTAAGCATCACGGGCGAGCGCAGAAATCCAAACTGCATTTGCCCTGGCCCGATCTCCAGGCGTCCCGTGACCCGATAGTCCGGTTTCACAACCGGCGCGCCCTCCACGTACAGCACGCCGTTGATTTTTCCCTGGAGCCCCAGAACGGACGGATCGAGGAGCAACGGCAACCAGCGTTCGGCTCGCAAACTGCGCAACTCGGCGGACAGATGGCGCACCGTCAGCCGCCGATCCTCGCGCGACAGGATACTGTTGACGAGCACGCTGCCGCTGCCACCCCGGGCGCTGTCTGCTCCACGCACCATCAGCCGATCGATCGTCACGGTAGTTGGAACAATCGTCACCACACCCGAGTTGATTTCCAGCGGGATCGGAAGAGGCTTGATTGCGACTCGCAGCGGATGGGGACTGAGCCGCGCAATCAGGGCCGCCGGCAGCGCTGGTTTCGAGATCGCCAGCGTACCGCTGGACTTTAGATCGAGACTTACTTTGCCCTGCACCGAACTCACGTTCTGATGGGCGAGCTTCGCCAGCTCGGGAGCATTTCGGAGCGCCGTCTCATAGACCTCGTCGGCTGCCAGCTCGCCTTGCGCTTTGAGCACGTAGCGAATGCGGTCGACACGAGCCAGATCGGCTCGCCCGCTGATCGTGCTCAGGGTCGATTGGCCGATACGCGCCGACCCGGCATCGAACGCGAGCACGCTTCGCGCATAGCTTAGTTTTCCGCCGAACTGGCTCAACGGCGGAACTCCCCAGGCGGAAGGCAGGTTGAATGCGACGGCAGTGAGCGCGCCGCTGGCCGAGAGATGGCCGCGCAGCTCCGCGGCCGGTGAATTCCTAAGCGCGGCAAGCGGTGCGCCGAAGTCGGCCTGATCGATTACGAGATGGCCTGACTGGATAGCACTGTTGATGGCGGCGAGCGAGGGCGGCAGCGAACTAAAGGTCGAGACAAATTTGCGCACCGCCGGAAGATCGGCCCGCAGCCCGCGTACCTGGACCGTCAGCGCGGGGGCATTGCCATAAGGATCGTCCACGCGCCCGCTGGCATAAAGTACCGGTGCCTGGTTGCGCTCGAGCGTCAAGGTGGGAAGGTCCAAACGCGCGCTGCTCGCGTCGAACGGGAAGCGCAACGCAAAATCACCGAGCGCTGTGGCCGCGGTCAGCTGTGGAGCACGGATCTGAACGCGACGCATGAGGACAAAAACATTACCGGAAAGGCGGCCGTCCTGATGAAGCTCAAAGCTCAGCTCGCCCGCGCTGCGTTCATCGAGCAGTATCGTTCCAAGGCTGAGCGTGCGCTGCGCCTGATCGCCGCCGCGCAGATCGCCATGGAGGATGACGTGCTGCGGAAATCTGGGGTCACGGCCATAGGCGATCGCTCCGCCTAGCTCAAAACCGGCTGCCGCGCCCGCCACCCAATCCCCCTTGAAGTGGATGTACCAGCGTTCGGGATGGGCGCGCCGATGGTAGGCGGTCAGCGTGATCGCATTCGCGATCGGTCCGGTTCCGGCGAGGCTAACCGTCGCGCCGTCGATCTGCAGACGCTGGGTCACACCCGCCAATGCGGCAAAGGCTCCCGCGACAGTATCGCGGAGCTGATTGTCGAGTCGCGGAATCGCGGCCGTGCCGCCCGCCAACTCATCGGCCGGCACATTCAGTATCGGCTGCTCGACGCGCAACAGATGGAGCGGCAGTCCCTGCGCATGAATCAGATTGTGATAGCTGAGCCAGGCCGTCACCCGCCGGAGGCGAGCGACCTCAATGCCCTGGCGAAAGATGCGCGGCTCGTCGAGTATCACCACCAGGTGGCTGCGGAGTTCCAGGTGGCTGCCGGCGATCGCGATGCGCAGACCGGTACTCGAGTCGACCCGCGCGAGCATCAACGTCACCAGCCGATGCCGATTGTGATAGACGACGAGACCGAGCCCGCCCGCGATGATCACGAGCGCGGCAATCAGCAGCGCAGCGATACGGAGCAGTTTCACGATCATGCCGCAGCGGACGCCGTAGCGCGCCCGCCCTGCTCTCTCCGGAAAGGAAGCTTTGGCCTACTCGCCTTCGCTCAGCGCGGCGGCCAGTCCGGTCTCGGAGAGACCGGCGCGATGCTTGTTGCGGAGGCCGGTTTTGAGCACCCGATGGCGCAGGCGCACGGATTCGGGTGTGACCTCAACCAGCTCCTCGTCATCGATCCACTCCAGCGCCAGATCGAGCGACATCCGCCGCGGCGTGGTGAGCCGAATCGCCTCGTCATGGCCGGCGGCACGGATGTTGGTCAGCTTCTTCTCGCGGCAGACGTTGACCGCCAGATTAATATCGCGCGAGTACTCGCCCACGATCATGCCTTCGTAAACCGGTTCCTGGGGTCCGATGAAGAAACGACCTCGCTCTTGCAAATGGAACAGCGCGTAGCCGGTCGCGACCCCTTCGCGATCCGAAATCATGGCGCCGTTCTGACGCGCGCGGATCGGCCCGCACCACGGGGCATAGCCGTTGAACAGCGAATTCATCACGCCCGCACCGCGAGTCTCGGCCAAAAAGCGGCTGCGAAAGCCGATCAGGCCGCGCGCCGGTATTTCATATTCCAAGCGTACCCGGCCGCCGGCGTAAGTGGTCATGGTCTGCATCCGGCCCCGGCGCCCGGAGAGGAGCTGTGTCACGACCCCGATGGCCTCTTCGGGAATGTCCA
>DATJRJ010000202.1:0-7666 GCA_035504735.1 Binataceae bacterium (SeqCode) | reverse complement strand
AACCGCGTTATCTGAACAATAGTAATCTCAGGATTATCGGCAATGCCCTGGCTCAGCCGCAGCATCTGTACGGCGCCATCCAGGTGGCCCGCGCGCATCATCGCGAATTCCCGATGGCTGAGGCGGTGACTCATCGCTTCGCGCTCGCCGATGCACAAAAGGCGCTCGAGGCGGTCGCGCGGCTCGAGACCGTCAAGGCCGTGATCCTCCCGCACACTATCGCCGCCTGAAGTGCGAGCGAATGGATTTGGATCGACTCGCGGTCTTTGGTAACCAAACTGGAAGCAGGATATCTCAATACGATATTGCGATCGTACTTTTAGCCGGAGGAATAGATTTATGGATGAAAGCAACCTGATGCCTGAACGGGTTCATCTGGTGGGCAGTATCGGACTGGACAGCGTCGATGAAGTCTTTCGAACGGCAGGATCGCTGCTCGGCCGGCGGCTGCGCAGAATCCCCGACGGCGAACCCGGCGGCAGACGGCTGTGGACTAGTTGGCAGTACCCGGTGCTGCGGAGCAATCCGTTTCTGATTGACGATCCAGCGCCGACCCGCGATGCAGTCGGATGCCCGACGCTGTGCCTGGCGGAAGGCGTCGGTCCGGACGACATCCGCTTTGGCGAACTTGGCTATGCGCGCGAGGCGCGGGCTTCGTATCAGGATTTTCTCGCGGCGCGCAAACGCGGCGATATCGCCAAGGGTGTGCGCTTCCAGGTCTGCCTGCCGACCCCACTGGCCGTGGTCTCGGCCTGGTGTTCGGCAAAAGACCTGTTCGCGGTCGAGCGCGCCTATGAGAAGGCAATGATACGCGAAGTCGAGACCATCTGTGCCGCTATCCCGCACAAGGACCTCTGTATCCAATGGGACGTTTGCAACGAGATGCTATTTTGGGACGGCCGCTGGAAAGCCTGGGAGCCGCCATTCACCGATCTCGAAGGCGAGATTCTTGCGCGCATGAAACGCCTCTGCGAGATCATTCCGGCCGACGTCGAGCTGGGGATTCATCTGTGTTACGGCGACTGGAAGGCGACCCATTTCGTCGAGCCGGATGACGCGGGCAAGATGGTTTCGCTGGCGAACGGAATTGCGCACAGCGTGTCCCGACCGATCACTTACTTTCACATGCCGGTGCCGATTAATCGCACCGACGACGCCTTCTTCGCCCCGCTGCGCGATCTCAAGCTCGCCCCGGATACGGAACTATACCTGGGCGTAGTCCATGCCGACGGCGCGGAAGCCGTCGGGCGGCGGGTCGCCGCAGCCAAGCGCTACGTGAAGGATTTCGGTATCGCGACCGAGTGCGGGATGGCCCGGTGCAGAACGCCGGAGGTGGTGGGATCGTTGCTCCGGATCCATGCCGAAAGCTCGCGCGAGCCGAAGCGCGGCGCCCGCAAGCGGGTTGCGAGCGCAGGAGTATCTTCGTGAAGTTCGGCGTCGCGATCCGCAACATGGGGCCGCAATCCACGGGCGAAACCGTGAAAGCCTGCGCGCAAATTGCCGAGCGCAACGGCTTCGACGGGTTATTCTTCTCCGACCATCTCGCCGTACCGCCCGACCAAACGGAAGGCTCGATGGGGCGCTATCTCGACGCACTCACGACGCTGGGTTTCCTCGCGGGAATCACGACCCGGATTCGCCTCGGCGTCTCCGTGCTGATCCTGCCGTATCGTCCCGCCGTGCTGACCGCCAAGCAGATCGCGACCATCCAGGAACTGTCGGGCGGACGGATGATTCTCGGTACCGGAGTCGGATGGATGAGTGGCGAGTTCGAGGCGCTCGGCGTCGACCTCCGCAAGCGCGGTGCGTTGACGACCGAAACGCTGCGCATCATCCATCACCTATTCGAAACCGACGCGGCGCCTTACTCCGGCGAGCTGGTGCGTTTCCCGTCTTTCGTGTTCCTGCCACGGCCGACTCGCCCCCCGATCTGGATCGGCGGCAGCGGCCCCGCGGCCGTCGCGCGGGTGCTTGAGTTCGGTGACGGATGGCATCCGATGCTCGCTCCGGCCGAGTTGAAAACCGCAGTTGCCGCGCTTACCGAGAAAGCGGCAGCGGCGAAGCGCGGCCCGCTCGAAATCGTGACTCGCCGGGGACTCAAGCTGGAGGACCCGGCGACCGATCGCGAGCGTTTGCGCGCGGACGAGCAGGCCGGCGCGACCTATTTCATATTCGACCCCGGGCGTTACGCCGACCAGGCGGATTTCGCCAGGCGCGTCGAGATCTTTACTACCCGGATCGCGAGTTAAGGCCAAAACGATAATCTCGTTCAGATAAGGAGTCCGCAATGATCGATGTGTATTTCTGGCCAACGCCGAACGGCTATAAAATCACGATCGCTCTCGAGGAAATGGGACTGCCCTACCGAATCGTGCCGGTGGACATCGGTAAGGGCGAACAGTTCGCGCCCGAGTTTCTCAAGATCAGCCCGAACAACCGGATGCCTGCGATAGTGGACAGCGAGGGTCCCGACGGCAAGCCGATTTCGATCTTCGAATCCGGAGCGATTCTGATCTACCTGGCCGAGAAGACCGGCAAGTTGATGCCGACGAGTCCGCGCGGACGTTACCAGGCTATCGAATGGCTGATGTTTCAGATGGCGAGTGTCGGCCCGATGCTCGGGCAGGCGCATCACTTTCGCCGCTATGCGCCGGAACCGATCCAGTACGCGATCGATCGCTATACCAATGAGGCGCGGCGGATTTACGGGGTAATCGACAAGCGCCTGAGCGCGCTCCCATATATGGTGGGCGAATACTCGATCGTCGATATCGCGATCTATCCGTGGCTGCGCCACCATCGGGCGCAGGGCCAGGACCTCGCGGACTTCCCCAACCTGAAACGCTGGTACGAAGCGATCGAGAACCGGCCGGCGGTGCAACGCGGACTCGCTCACATGGCGGATAACGTACGGCGTGAAACGCCCAAGGGCGAGGAGTGGGAAGTCCTGTTCGGGAAGAAACAGTTCGAGCGCCGCTAGACGGCGCTGCACAGGCCGCCGGAGGAAACTGTGAAGATTTACAGCAGCTCAACCGCGCCGAATCCGCGCCGCGTACGGATTTTTCTCGCCGAGAAAGGAATCCAGGTGCCGTACGAAGAGGTTGATATCGTAAAGGCGGTCAACCGTGGACCTGAGTTCCTGAAGAAAAACCCGATGGGAGCGGTACCGGTGCTCGAACTTGATGACGGCACCTGTATCGCCGAGAGCATCGCGATTTGCAGATATTTCGAAGAAATCCAGCCGCAGCCGCCACTATTCGGCATCGATGCAAAGGACCGCGCCCTGGTCGAAATGTGGAATCGGCGGATGGAATTTGCGCTCTTCATCCCGATCGCCGACGCGTTTCGCCAGCGCCACGAGTTTTTCAAGGGACGGATTCGACAGGTTCCCGAGTACGCCGAAACGCAGCGGCTCAACGCCGGCGACAATCTGCAGTGGCTGGACGTTGAGCTAGCCAACCGGCGCTTCATCGCCGGTGATTGGTTCACGATCGCGGACATCACTGCGATGGTCGCGATCGACTTCGGACGAGTCGCGAAAATCGCGATCAAGCCGGAGCAGAAGAACCTGGCCCGATGGCACTCCGAGGTATCCTCGCGACTTAGTGCGAAAGCCTGAGCGATGCCCGATAGCGGCGATCGAAACCTGGACGGCAGCGCGCCGGGCCGCGACTACGACGCGATCGTAATCGGCGGCGGCATCAACGGCCTGACGGTAGCGCTTTACCTGGCGAAGGCCGGATGGCGGGTACTCGTGGCGGAGCGCAATGCGCAGGTCGGCGGCGCGACGATGAGCGCTGAAGTGACGCTGCCAGGCTTCATCCACGACCTCTACTCGATGAATCAAAACCTGTTCATCGGATCGCCGGTTTATCCTGAGTTCAAGAGCGGACTCGAGCGGCACGGGCTTTCATTTGCGCATTCCGACAAACCCTACTGCGCGGTCTTTCCGGATGGAAAGTTTTTGGGGGTTTACCAGGATGCCGGCAAGACGCTCGACCTCGTGCGCCGTCACAATGCTGCCGATGCCGAGGGATGGACGATGCTGCAGCGGCATTTCCAGTCGTTCGCCCGATCGCTGCTTCAGATTTATGGAATTCCGATGCCTTCGATGCAGGCGTTGTGGACAATTTTTCGCGCGCTCACGAGAGAAGGTGTGGCGGAGTGCGTACAGCTTCTGAGGCTGATGCTCTCCTCGACGCGGCGGCTGGGCGATGAATATTTCGAAACCCGTGAGGCACGGGCGCTCTTCGCAGCCTGGGGGATGCACCTCGATTTCGGCCCCGACATAGCAGGTGGCGCGATTTTCCCGGTGATCGAAACCTTTATCGACCTCGAGCACGGCATGAACATCGTGCGGGGCGGCGCCTCCAACCTGATGCTGGCGATGACCGGTCTGCTGGGCGAGTTGGGCGGCGTGGTTCGCACCGAGGCCGAAGTCGTCAGGATTGTGACCCGCGATGGCCGTGCCGCCGGCATCGAGCTCGCGGACGGTGAGCAGATCGGCGCAGGCCGCGCGATTATCGCAAATCTCACTTCCGGCCCACTGTTCGGCAAGCTGCTCGCAGACTATCATTTCGCGCCTGAATTCCGCCGCGCAATCGCCAAGTTCAGCTACGGTCCCGGAACCATGATGATACACCTGGCACTCAAGGCGAGGCCGGCCTGGCGGGCGCATCGCGACGCCGCGGAGTTCGCTTACGTGCATATCGCGCCCTACGTCGAGGACCTTGCGCTCACTTACGCGCATTCGGTAGAGGGAATCCTGCCGGCGAGCCCGCTGCTAATCGTCGGCCAGACTTCCGTGGTCGACCCATCGCGCACTGACGGCAAAGGCGAGACCCTGTGGATCCAGGTCAGGACGGTACCGTCGATAATCCGCGGCGACGCGCTGAACAAGATCGCCGCGCGTGACTGGGATGAAGCCAAGGAACCCTATGCGGACCGGGTGATGGAGAAACTCGATCGGTATGCACCGGGCATCCGTGACCTGGTGATCAAGCGCGCAGTCGCTTCGCCTGCCGATCTCGAGCGCGCCAACCCCAACCTGGTCGGCGGCGACAGTCTCGCCGGCAGCCATCATCTCGCTCAAAATTTTCTCTTCCGTCCGATCCTGGGATGGTCGCGCTATCGTACGCCGGTCGAGGGACTTTACATGTGCGGCGCCGGTACTTATCCGGGAGCCGGCAACAACGCCCGGTCAGGATATCTCTGCGCCAGGGAAATTCTTAAGTCGCGTCGATTTCGCACTGCGCCGTCAAAGCACGGCAGCGGGTCGAGTGCGGCCTAGCATCCAAAGAACGCTCGCAAGGCGTTCAAGGCTTCGGGTTCGACCAGAGATGGCGCGTGACCGACACCCGGAACCTCGACCGCCCTCGCTTCCGACGATACCTGGCACATGCGCTGTACCGTCTCAGGCATCAGGACCGTGCTGACCGCGCCACGTACGATCAGAATCGGCACGGTGATCTTCTCGAACTCGGCCCAGAAACCAATCGGCAGCACCGCACTCGTGCCACTCGGAGGTTTTCGGATCGCGGGATCCATCTTCCAGGTGAGACGTCCGCCCGTACTCGGCTTGACCAGCCACTTAAGCATCGCGGCAAAATCCGCATCTGCCGGCCCGAACTGCACCGCGCGGTAGTGTTCCATCGCATCGTCAAGGCTGGCGAACTCTATCGGCGCGCTCGCAACCCACTGGTTGATTCGCGCCGATGCCTCCGGGTTGAGCGCGGGACCGATATCATTGAGCACCAGCTTCTCCACCCGCTCCGGATGAGCACCGCTATAGAGAATCGAAATTCTGCCACCCATCGAGGTGCCGATCAGGCTCACGCGCGCAAGCTTTAGTTGATCGAGCAACGCGGTGAGATCGGCGGCATAGGCCGCGATGTTGTACTGGTGGGGCGGTCCCCAGGCGCTATCGCCACGACCGCGGACATCGAGCGACAGGACTCGATACTTCCCCGCGAGATGCGGCGCGAGCGCATCGAAATCGTGCGCGCTGCGGGTAAGCCCGTGGATACAAACGATGGCCGGATTCGCCGCATCGCCGAATTCAAGGTAATGGAGCTTCAGGCCGTTAACCGTGATGAATTTGCTGACGGATTCCATTTGACGATGGATCTCCATTTCGGATTTCGAAGTTCTGATTTTCGTCTATTGATAGGCGCCCGCCGAGGGCTCCCGCAACATCAGGCTGAAGGCGAGGCCCAGCATCGGTACCAGGCAGAGCAGCCGGAGCGCGGCGTGCAGGCCGTGATGATCGGCTATCGTGCCGAACACCGGCGCAAATATCCCTCCAACCGTCATCGAGAGCCCGAACGTCACGCCAGCCGCCAGTCCGACCCGATTGGGCAAGTACTCCTGCCCCATCACGACCAGCACGCTGGAACTCGCGGCCAGCGCGAAACCCAGCGGTATCAGCAGCACGGTCGCCATCGTCACCGTGCTTGAATTGGTAAAGGCAAACAGGAAGATCATCAGCCCGATTACCGAACAAATCACCACAATCTTGCGCCCATACCAATCCGCCATCCGGCCACCCACCAGGGTTCCGATTGCCGCCGCCGATAGCAGGATACTCAAGGCGTAGCCGCCGCGAGCCTTGGAGGTATGCAGGACGATAAACCAGTAGAGCGGGATAAAAGTATTGAGCCCGAAAAAGACCACCGACCGAATCATCACTACGATCGCCAGGCAGATGAAGGCGCCCCATTGTTCCCGCCCCTCGACCGTGACGTGCTTGGCCGGGCCGCGCGGCTGCCGCGCTCTTGTCAACTGCGGCATCTGGCGCAGCAGAATCAGCGACATAATCAGGACCGGAACGGTCAGCACGATCGCGCCCCGAACTCCAAATCCAACCATGATCGGTGTGATCATCAACGGGCCGACCGCGAATCCGACGTTGCCGCCGACTGCGAACACGCTCATCGCGGTGCCCTGATTCGTTCCGCCGAAATAACGCGTCCAGCGCGCCGCTTCCGGATGAAAGGCCGAAACGCCCAGCCCGCTTACCGCGATCGCGGTAAAAATCAGCCAATAACTCGGCAGCAAGCCGGCGGCGGCGACACCAAATCCGGCCACGCTAAGGCCGAGCGGAATCAGCCATGGCGAGGGCCGGCGGTCGGCAAACATTCCGAAGAGCGGCTGGGCCACCGACGAGGCGAGCGTCTGCGCCAGAACCAGGCCGGCGGCCGCAGCGTAAGTCAGATGATAGGCGCTGATGAAATACGGGAGCATCGCCGGCACTACCGCCTGGTTGATGTCGTCCGATGTATGCGCCACGGAAAGCAGCCCGATAGGCCGATAGTCCGTCCGGCCGGCTTCGGGAAAGTCCGGAGTTATCTTTTCGATTGGTCGCATTGCTTGGTCAAATCAGCCGGGCGCGAATCAAGCCCGGATGGGAAGCCATGATTAGAAGCAACATTGCGCACCGGGATCAACTGACGACCAGCTCCGGAGTTGACAGTCAGGCGCTCGGTGAGCATAAGAATGTCATTACGACCACAACGCTTCTCGCGGGGAGAATCCCATTCCTGAAATCAAAATCCTGAATCCGGACGTGCTCGGAAAGCCGCTCGGCCAATACTCGCAGTTGACGCGGGTCAAGGCCTCCGAGTTCCTCTTTATCGCGGGCCAGGTAGCGACTGACAAGGCCGGGACC
>DATJRJ010000201.1:0-10040 GCA_035504735.1 Binataceae bacterium (SeqCode) | reverse complement strand
TGTAAAGCTCGTAAGTAGATTCACCGGTCTGCAAAAAGAAGCGCGTGGAAACGCCGTAGGTAAGTAGGCTGCGGGCTTCGATACGAGCGGTCCCATCGCCGTGTCAAAACCCCGGCAGCGTCACCAACGCGGTGAAGTTCTACGATTGGAACTTTGGGAAAGCGCGACCGCCGCATAGGTGAGGTCGTTGCGCTTGCGGCGGGTTGACAATTTCTTTGCGTGCAGATATTGAGAATGACTCTCAATATCATGGTGACGCCAAACTCCATTCGATTCCTCAGCAGGGCGACAGACCGTGGCCGAACGGGGCGCTTGCCCCGGCTGACGAGGACCAAGGCGCGCCCTGAAGGTTCCTTTCCTTCGTCAGCCCGGCGTCGACGTAATGCGCGCGCGGCGCGTTCAGATCGTGATGGCTGTCCAGCTCGACCGGCTAGCCGAACGGCCACGCCGATTTGGCGTTTGATCGCTCTCGTATTCTCACTGACGGTTAGCCTTGCGGCTACCTGCTGGGCGGGCGGTCAACAGCTATCGGGGACTATTACGGATACGCTCGGTCGCCCGCTGATGCAGGTCAGGCTGGAATTGCGCAACCGAGGTAACGTGATAATCGGCCACGCGACCACTGATCAAGCCGGAAGGTTTAGAATCGCACCGCTAAAGCCCGGTCTCTACGCGCTGGTAGCGATGAAGCCTGGATTCAAGACCGCAAGCAAGCTCGTCGTCGTTCCGCTCACCGCCGGAGAGACGATTTCGATCGCGCTGGGCGCGCAGAAGGCCCTGACGCTCCCGGTTCAGGCGGCGATGATTCGCGCGCCGAATGGCGTCTCGTCCACCGGCGCCAACCGATACACGATGACAGCACAAGACATTTCAAACCTGCCCCGTGGCGACAATACCACGATGACCGACGTGCTGGTGCAGATGCCCGGCGTGGCGCTCGACCAGAATCAGCAGATTCATATCCGCAACACCGAAGGTCCGCAATTCCAGTACCAGATCAACGGCATCCTGGTCCCGCTGGATATCAATACCAATCCGCCGTTCATCTCGATGATAAATCCGATGTTCGTCAAACAGATGAGCCTGCTCGACGGCATTGTGCCGTCGCGTTATAGCTACGCCACCGGCGGGGTGCTGAACATCCAGACGAAAGACGGATGCGAACAACCGGGCGGTACCGCCAGCATGTACGGCGGGCAGCGCAATACGATTCAGCCGAGCTTCCAGTACGGCGGCTGCGACGGCGACTTCAGCTACTATGCCAGCGGACTCTACAGTCAAAGCAACACCGCCTTCAGCTCCGCCACCCCGGCGCCCGACGCGATTCATAACCATACCAACCAGGGACAAGGCTTCGGTTTCTTCACCTACAACTTGAACCCCACCACCCGGCTGAGTCTGATTACCTCGGTTGCCGCCAGCAATAACCAATTACCGAACCGGGCCGATCTGACACCGCAGTACCAGCTTACCGGCGTGAGCCCCGAACCGTCGGCCGATATCAACTCTTACTTGAACTTTCGCGATTATCTGGGAATCTTCGCGATCAACGGCGCGCCCGCGCCAGATTTCACTTATCAGCTTGCGTATTCTGCGCACTACATCTCACAGGACTATCTGCCGGACAACGTGGGCGAGCTTCTCTACCAGGGCGTTGCTTCGACGGCCTTCCATAGTGACCTCGACAACACCCTCGAAGGTGACGTGACCTACAGGCGCGGTCCACACACAATGGGCGTGGGCTTCTACCTGGGTGAATATGGGGTGGAATCGGACGATAACTCGCTGGTGTTCAACGTGAATTCATCCGGCGGGCAGGAAGGGCCGCCTTTTGTTCCAGTTCGGGTGATCAACAATTCCAATCGGATCAACTTGTTGTCGGGCATTTATTTCGAGGATACCTGGCAGATCACCGAGAAGCTCCGCGCCAATTTCGGTGTGCGCTGGGACCGGCTGAGCGGCTATACCTATAACAATCAGATCGACCCGAGCCTCAATCTAGTCTACCTGCTCCGGCCCGATACGACGCTCCATGCGGGGGTCGCCCGCTATATGCAGGTGCCGAGTTTTCAAGGCATATCGCCTGGTGCTCCGGCGGCATTCGCCGGTACCACCGGCTTTGCCGGAACCGGTACTGTGAATCCCGTGACCGAAGACGATCTCGAGGGCGATATCGGCGCAGTTCATCAGTTGACGAAGCACCTCGCCATCTCAGAAGACGCCTTCTATGAGTACAATAAACACTACCTCGACACCGGACAGTTCGGTGATGTGCCGATTTTCGCGCCCTTCAACTACAAGCACGGTTACATCTGGGGTACCGAAACGGCGCTTACCTACAACGTGAAAGATCTGTCGATCCATGGCAGCACCACCATCGGCAGGAACCTGCAGAAGGGGGTCGCGACCGGGCAGTTCAACTTCGATCCCGATGAGCTGGCGTATATCAACCGACACTACATCGTGCTCGATCATCAGCCGCTCTACGGCGCCGCAGGTGGGGCAACGTATCGCTGGCAATCGTACCTGTTCAGCGTCGATGCGCTTTATAGCAGCGGGCTGCGCGCAGGGTTTGCCGATCTGGAATCGCTCCCCAACGTCGTTCAGATCGATCTGGCCGGGCAAAAGAGCTTCCAGGTGCCGCATCTAGGGGAAGTTATCGACCGGATCACGCTGCTCAATATCTGCGATCGGACGAATCTGATCAGACCCTCAGAGGGGATCGGAATCTTTCAATCCGCGTACGGCCCGCGGATAACGGTCTACGATACTGTGACAATTCCGCTTCCAGCGATGAGCCATTAATCGAACCGATCCAATGTCATCCCGCAGCTAAAGTAACGCTTGAATAAAAGCACGACTTGAATTTCAGGTTTGCGGACCGCGACTACGCCATCTATATAAGTGTCTGAAATGGGAGATTAAAAACGGAAATCACGGCTCTTGACCACGCCGATGAAGCTCTGCGCCCGCCGCAAAATGCCGGCGAGCGGGCAGGAGCTGGTTCCGTTACTTCAGTCTCCGTTACTTCAGTTTCCGTTACTTCAAATGATCGCGGCAACGGGCGTCAGGTCTCGACGCGGATAGCCGTGTGCTTCCGGATCTGGCTGATGGCGGTCGCGATCGTGGGTGCGGTTCCGGGTTGGGTGGCGGCTGTCGAGCAAACCGCGCCGGTCAAAATGGTCGCGATTAGGGGCGCAGTTTTCGACGCCCTGAAGCGCCCGATCCCGGGCGTTTCGCTTGAGCTCCAATCCGCGAGCGGTAAATCCCTCCGACACGTCACCAGCGACGCTCGCGGCGAATTCATCTTCCGAAGAGTTCCGGCCGGTATCTATGCGGTCGTCGCACGCAAGCGGGGGTTCAAGCTCGCGCGGATTATCCTGGAAACGGGCGCCGCAAAGTCTGTCGAGCTCACGCTGGCATCCGAACAGCCGCTCTCCTTGCCAGTGATCGTGGCGCAGCTAAACCAGGCCCGCAACGCCCTGTCGCCCGAGACCGGCAGCACCGTCTATCGCTTTACCGAGAAGAGCATCAACGAGTTGCCGCAGGGCGAAAACACGCCGCTCAACGAGGTAGTGGTTCAGGCGCCCGGCTGGGCCCAAGATTCCTACGGGCAGGGGCAGGATCTCACCCATGTGCACGGCCTTAACGGCGGCGGTATCCAGTACCGTCTCAACGGCGTCTTCCTGCCCGAGGCGGTAAGCAGCTTCGGCATGTTCTTCAGTCCACAGTTCGTCCAGAGCATCGCGCTGGTGACGAATTTCATGCCGGCGCAATTCGGCTATCGCAACGAGGGGGTTATCGACATCCAAACCAAGGACGGATGCCTGGACAACGGCGGACAGCTCCAATATTTCGGCGGGCAGCGCGGAACGATTCAGCCAAGCTTCCAATACGGCGGATGCACCGGGAAGTTGAGTTATTACGTAAGCGGCTTCTACCTGCAGAACTACCTGGGCGTGGCCTCGCCCACCCGAACTCCAAATCCAATCCACGATCGAACCTACCAGGGCCAAGGCTTCAGCTATCTTTCCTATCTGTTCAATCCGACCACGCAGCTCAGCCTGATCACCGGCACTGCCGAGAACTTTTTCCAGATCCCCGGTCAGCCGGGTTTACCGGTGGAATTTCCCTTGCAGGGCGTAACGATTCCCCCCGCTTCGGATAACCTTGACGAAACCGAATTCGAACAGAACTACTACGGCATCCTTGCGCTGCACGGCGACCCGACCCCCAAACTCGATTACCAGGTCGCGCTCTTCAGCCGATATTACAGCCTCAACTACAATCCGGACCCGATCGGCGACCTGATGTACAACGGGATCGCCGATACCGTCCTGCACACCGGCTTCATCAATGGCATCCAGGAGGATACCTCCTATCGTCTCGACCAGAACCACACGCTCCAGGCCGGATTTTACATGAGCGGCGAGACGCTCGAGGAGGACAACAATGCGCTGGTTTTTCCCCTCAATTCGATGGGAAATCCGGAGACCACGCCGATTCGCGTGATCGACAATTTCAACGGCCGGGCGATCCTGGTGGGTCTCTACGCTCAAGACCAGTGGAAGCCGACGGAAAAACTCCAACTGACGCTCGGTGTGCGCTGGGATCTGATGGACTACCAGGTCAACCAGCATCAGTTCAGCCCCAGAGCAGGGATAGTCTACAAGCTTTTTCCGACCACCGAGCTAAATGCAGGTTATGCGCGATATTTCCAGGTGCCGCCCTTCGAATCGGTGCTGCTTGAAACCGTCAGCAAATTTGCCAATACCAGCGCCGCTTCATCCATCAGCTCGGGCAACCAGAACATCAAGGCCGAAGATGACAACTTCTTCGACGTGGGGCTGAACCAGGTCTTGCCATTGGGATTTCACGCCAGCGTCGAAGGTTATTTCTTCCTCGCCGTCAATAAGCTCGACCTCGCACAATTCGGCAACACCTATGTTTTCGCACCGCTGCAATACGCCAATGGCAGGGGTTGGGGTTCGGACTTCAGCCTGGCGAAGACCAGCCATAATCTCTCCACGTACTTTAATTTTTCCTACGAGGTGGCGCAGGCCAAAGACATCGTAGGGGGCCAGTTCCTGGCTGACGATCCGGCAGAGTTAGCCTACATCGCCAACCATTACATCACGCTCGACGACGATCAGGAGTTCATCGCTTCGTCGGGTGTCAGTTACCGCTGGATAGGCTTCCTTCTCATGGTCGACGGGTTTTGGGGCAGCGGCTATCGGCAAGGCTTCGCCAACCTCAGCACGGTAAATCCATACCTGCAGGTCAATGCCGCGATCGCGCGCACAATATCGATGCCGCACCTCGGTCAGGTGGAGGGCCGCCTCAGTGTGATCAACCTCTTCGATCACGTTTACAAGATTCGCAACGGCAGCGGCGTTGGGGTGTTCGCGCCATCCTACGGGCCGAGGCGGGCGGTCTACTTCACGGTTACTATGCCGCTGGGCGCCGTTCATCCCGCGAGTCAGATGCCCTGATCCGGCTTCAATGGCTCAATCGATCTGATCTGACACCGATAAGAGCCGCGATCGCAGCAACATCCAGATGCGTCTGCAGCAATCGCGCGAAACGGTCGTAGGCCCTGGCGCGAGCCGCGTGCGCATCTTCTCTCTGCGCGACATCCAGTGGCTCAAGGCCTTTGCGTTTTCTAACTTCGTTCAGGAAATGTCGGCGGAATCTGGATGCATCGAATAGCCCGTGAATCGAGGTGCCGAAGGATCGATTGCCATCGCTACTGACCCCCTCAAATTCCTCGGATAGGCTGCCCTCGCGGGTGCGAATTCTGAACAGCGCATCGCCGCTGAACCGTGTGACACGGCCGCAATGAATTTCGTAACCTGAAATCGGCAACCCCGATGCGAGATGTGTCCCCTCGGTGCGCGCAGTGATCTTCGCTCCTTCGAAGACCGTTTCGATATCCAATAACTTCAGGCCTGCGGCGCTGCCGGCATCGCTTTCGATATGCTCCGGGTCGTTAATACCGCGTCCCATCATCTGGTAGCCGCCACAGATTCCAACTACGCAGCCGCCGTTCGCGTGATGGGCAGCGATGAACTTTTCCCATCCTCGAGAGCGCAACCAGGCAAGGTCGGCGACCGTGCTCTTGGTTCCGGGCAGACACAGGACATCGAGATCGCCGGTATGCTCGGGACGCTCGACATATTGCAGCGAAACGTCCGGCTCGTTCAGGAATGGCTCGAAATCCGTGTAGTTCGAGATGCGTGGGAAGACCACCACGCCGATCTTGATCGGCCGATCGGCAGCCGGTTTCGTGCCGGCCTTAAGCCCGGCCCCGTCCTCTTCGGGGATCTCAAGATTGCCGGCATGAGGCAGAACTCCGAGGATCGGCACGCCGGTGTTCTGCTCGATGATCTTCAAGCCGTCATACAGCAACGCGAGATCGCCGCGAAATTTATTAATGATCAGTCCCTTGACCCGCGGTCGCTCGGAGGGCGTCAGCAAGGCGACCGTTCCGACCAGCGAGGCCAGCACACCGCCCTTATCGATATCGGCAACGATCAGGACGGGCGCATCCGCCAGCTCTGCCACCGGCCAGTTCACTATGTCCTGGTTGCGAAGATTCATCTCGGCGGCGCTGCCGGCGCCCTCTATAACGATCACCTCGAACTGCTCTGACAGCCGTGCGTAACTGCTGACGATTTCCGGCCACGCCTGCTCTCGATAATGACTGTATTCGCGAGTGGTCATCCGAAAACGCGCCTGGCCGCGGATCACGACCTGGCAGCCTCGATCACTTTCCGGCTTCAGAAGGACCGGGTTCATATCAACCGTAGGTTCGAGGCCACACGCTTCCGCCTGAACCGCCTGCGCCCTTCCGATCTCACCGCCATCGGCACAGACCGCCGCGTTGTTCGACATGTTCTGGGCTTTGAACGGCGCGACTCGGATGCCGGCATTCGCGAAAAGCCTGCATAGCGCCGTCACAATCACGCTCTTGCCGACGTCCGAGGCGGTTCCCATCACCATCAGGCTGCGGGCGCTCATAATTGCTTCAATGGCCGGAGTAAATTACAGGAGCGCATCGCGACCTGCCGCCCGACCTGCTTGGGCTCAGGGTTTTGTGGCGATCGCGAGGATCCGGAGTCTCTTCCGGCGTGTTCCGGCAGGCATCAACCGCTGCAGCTCCTGCTTGATCGCTTCGCGCGCCTGACTTCGTATCGGTTCGGGAAGGTGACCCAGGAAATTGCCAAAAGAGCTCGCCTCAGAGAATCTGATGGCGGATTCCGCGCTTGGGAACTCTTGCTCGCTCATACGCTCTTCGATGGTCTTAATCTCGAAGCCGCTTCTGATCAGCAGTTCCTTGAGTTCCTCCGCGGTGACCCAATACGCCGTGCCATCCTGGCTCTCTGGATAATGACAATACGGCTCGCGCGAGAGGATCTGAGCTTTGATCTCATGAAGTCGACTCGAGCTGTTTCTCGACCCGGTCGAGATACCAAGCCGGCCGCCGCTCCTGAGCACGCGAGCGATTTGCCGGAGCGGCTCGAGTTTTTCCGGGAGCCAATGTAAGACCGCGCTTAGATAGACTACGTCGAAGCTGTGGGGCGGAAATTCACTCAAATCGTACGCATTTCCGACCCTGAAGTTGAGATTCGACCGCGCCTTGTGGGTCGCGATTTCGATCCGAAGCGGCAGCGGATCGATTGCTACGACCGAACCGGTCGGCCCCACCAGGTCGGCGACGTATTGTGCCAGCAGGCCGGTTCCACCGCCAACGTCGAGCACCCGTTCTCCGGGTGCGATCGCCAACTCTCCGATTAGAACCTGGCCATTCTTGAATTGGCGTTCGGCACTGATTCGCTCGTATTCCTGCGCGAGTTCCGGGTTATCTAAATTCAAACTGATTGACGACATAGACCCATTTTCCCGCATGCTGCGAGGCGGGGAAAGGTCAGCGGATTTCTATTCAGTTTCCTGCTGCTGCTTCATTTGCTCGATCTGCTGTCGTTGCTGTTCGAGCTCCTGCTGCTGTTGCTGAATCTGCTGCTGAGTCTGGTTCTGCTGCGTTTCCTGGTTTTGCATCTCATTGCCGACTAGCGCTCCCCCGCCGAGACCCAGCGCTCCGCCGATCGCTGCGCCAGCCAACGGATGGCCGACCGCGGCGCCGATTATCGCGCCGGTGCCTGCACCGACCGCGGTACCAATACCGGCGCCTTCCTCACGAGTCGTCAGCGGTTGTCCCGAACAGGCGGCCAGGAAAAAGATTGAGGCCAGCATCAGGCCGATAGTTACAAAAAATTGCTTCCGCACCAAGGACATTTCGATTGCCTCCCGTTCGCTGGGCCAGCGTTTTTGGCTAAACAATCGCAATCATCGTAACATGTCGTTCCAGGTGACGCGAAGCCCATTTCTTTGCCACAGCCGAGCCCTTATTGGCACATTTTCGATTTAGTGAGCAGTCGGCATTCAATTATCGGGAAGTATCGCTATTAGATCGAACTAGATCGCTACGATTGGTTGTAACAGGCCGATGCGAGCGATAGCGACGAGGTTGCCGCCCAGCTTGCGGCAGTCTCGAGGTTCGAACGAGACCAGCGTCAGATCTCGTTCTTGTAGAGCACGCCATCCTTCATGATGAGCTTGAGATTACGCTGCGGATCGGTCATGACCCTCAGATCGCAGAGCGGATTCCCCTCGACGACCAGTAGATCCGCGTATGCTCCCGGCGTGATCTCCCCCAGCTTCCCGTTCGAGTTGAGCAGCTCAGCATTGATGCGAGTGGCGGAACTGATGACGTTGGGTGGATCGTCGAGTTCGATTCGCATTTCAAATTCTCTGAGCTGCGACTTTTGCGCCTCGGGACCCCACAAATCGGTCCCGAACGCGATCGGTACTCCATAACGCCTGGCCCACGCGTAGACCTGCCGGCCCCTGCCGACCGTCCTCTTTAGATTCTCAACGATAGTCGCCGGCAACCCCATCTCGACCGCGGATTCGATGCGTTGAACGAGCGAGATGAAAGTCGGGTCGAGATAGGCTCGACTCTGCGCCATCTTCGCGACCGTTTCTTCATTGACAAAATTCGCATGCTCGATCGAGCGAACCCCCGCATCAAGACAGCGCCGCACTCCCTCGTCAGTATAGACGTGCGCCATGACATAGGTGCTGCGGCCTCGGGCCTCTTCAACGATCGCGCGCAATTCTTCGAGCGAATATTCATAAATTGTGGGATGGCCCTCGCTAGGAAATACCACCCCGCCGGAAACGAACACCTTGATCTGGCTCGCTCCGCGCCGCAATTCCTCACGCGCGGCCATACGGACCTGGTCAACGCCGTCCGCAATCACCGACATGACGGAAAAGGGCCCCGGCTGGCCGCAAGGATCATTCACCTCATCGGGCGTGCGAAAATCGGCGCCGCCGCCGGTCTGGGTAATCGCGCGGCCCGAATAGAAAAGCCTCGGGCCAATGATTTTTCCCTCGGCCAGAAGGCGTGCGACGCCGTGATCGGCACCACCCGCTTCTCTAATCGAGGTGAAGCCATCCATCAGACTGCAGCGCAGGTAATTAGCGGAGGCAACCGCAATCTCTGCGGCCGGATACGAAATGTTCTTGGGACTTAGTGATAATCCGGTTATATGCGCGTGCGCGTCGATAAGGCCGGGCATCAGCGTCCTACCGGCGAGGTCGATCACCTTCGCGTCGTCATGGCCGAGGGGCGTTTGAGATACCGAAATGATGCGGTTGCCCTGTACGAGGACATCGCAAGATTTCTGCAATTCCGCGAATCCATCCAGGACGAGATTCCCATTCCTGAGGAGCGTTCTGGATGCAGTCTCCATCAGGGAACCTCCTACCAGCACTCCAGCTCAGTTCGCCGGCGCGCGACCTTCTGGAATTAAGCGGGAAAGCGGCAGTCAGCAGTTGGCGATTCGGGCTGCGGCTGGTTCGAACTCCGGCCGTGGCGGAGCAGCAATCCGGGCGTGAGCCTGGTCGGTTGGTCGTCGACGAAAGTGACTTCGCCGTTGACCAGGATGTAGCGATAGCCGCGCGCGCGTTGCACG
>DATJRJ010000200.1:0-6031 GCA_035504735.1 Binataceae bacterium (SeqCode) | reverse complement strand
CGCACAGCCGCATAGCCCGAATCATTCGCACCGGATCTTCGCGGAGCCTGATTTCCGGATCGCCAATCGTCCTTACCAGCCGTGCCCGCAGGTCCTCGACGCCGCCGACGTAATCGATCACCTGAAAAGTTTTGATGTCGTAAAAGAGCGCGTTGACCGTGAAATCGCGCCGAAACGCATCCTCCTCGGGCGTGCCGAAGGTGTTGTCATGGCGTATCAGCAGGTCACCATCCTCGACCGTCTCTTCGCTGCGGCGCCTGAAGGTTGCGACCTCAATATTCTGTGGTCCGAAGAAAACGTGAACCAAGCGAAAGCGCCGACCGATAAGCCGCGAGTTGCGGAACAATTCGCGGACCTGATGGGGATGGGCCGAAGTCGCGATGTCGAAATCCTTCGGCCGCCGCCCCAGCATCAGATCGCGTACGCTACCGCCGACCAGGTAGGCAACATGATTGGCGCCGGTCAGCCGGTACAGCACCTTGAGGACATTTGGATCGATATCGCGGCGGGAAATCGGATGTTCGGAACGGTCGATAATACGGGGCGTCACTGAACTTTCCAAGTTTGCTTGCGCTGCCTTAAATCGCCGAGTGTCGCGATGCACGAATTACCGGCAAATCTAGCATGCCCTCAAGAGCGCTTCATCCTCCGAGCCGGCCGAATCCGCCCGGTCGCCGGGGCGGCCCAAATCGACTAGAATTGAGGCAATGTCTGCGAACGGACGCAAAACAATTCAGATTGTAAGCCACGGCCCCGCCTGTTTGGACGGCGTGATGGCGGCGGCATCCGTGGCGCGTTTCTACGAAGGCGAACGGGTGCGCACGGCTTTGGCTGCGAATCAAGACAGCGATCGCGTGCTCGCAGCCGTCCGGCCTCGCAGCGAAGGCGGCCCCGACGAGCTCTGGATCACCGACCTGTCGTGGACTTCGATCGAAACCGGCGAGCATCTGAGCACCCTGGCGCGCGACGGCGTCCAGGTCTATTGGATCGATCATCACCGTACGGCCGTATCCCGCGCCTCGGCGCCGGAATTCAAGGTGCCATTCAAGGGGCGGGTGCTCTCCGAACGGTATTCGGCGGCGCGCCTGGCGTTCAATTATCTGAAAGCCAGAGCCCGGGCGCTCGATGCCACGCGGCGGCGGAATTTCGAGAGCTTCGCCCCGTTCGCCGCGATCGCCGACGATCACGACCGCTGGATTCACAAGCTGCCCGAGTCCTCCGCTTGGGCCCTGGCGGTGCAGACCCTCGGCGGCATCGAGTCGTTCCGCGAAATCATGCGGATGCGCGAGCCGCGCCTGACACGCAAGCTGCGGGCCGCGCTTGAAGCGGGCCGAACCGGGATGGCCCACAGCAGCGAGATCGCACGCGCCACGATGGTCGAGCGTCAGCTGTATAACGGGCTTGCCGTACGCGCCGCCTGCTGCTTCGGTTACAGCAGTGAAGTGGCAGCCGAGCTCTATGCTGGATGTATGCGCACGGTGATTGCGCTGTTCGATCTGCGCAGTCAAGGGGTGAGCCTGCGGCGCAGCGCCGATTGCGAGGTCGATTTGTCCGAGCTGGCGCGCACCTTCGGCGGTGGCGGACATGCGGCTGCGGCGGGGTTCTCGCAGATCGACGTGGCTAAGGCGCCGGCCGAGAAGCTGTTAGAACTCCTAGGCCATAAGCTCGAAACCGTGAGCACCGCCCGCGCATCGATTTCGTGATTTGACCAGAACGCCGTGCGTCTGCGCTCTTGCCCCGCCGCAGAGCCGGCGCGATAATTCGTCTTCCGGTGGACGCATAGCTCAGCCCGGTTAGAGCGCTTGCCTCACATGCAAGAGGTCCCTGGTTCGAGTCCAGGTGCGTCCACCAAGTAATTTCGCTACTCGGCCCCTGTGGTTGCGCGGACGGCCGGTCGCTCTCTACGATGCTTTCCCATGCACAAGCCGCGATTCTTCGATCAACTTGCCGCGGAGCTCGGCGACCGCGAGGCATTTCATTCCGCGCTCGCCGGACGCCGCCCCTTTCAGCCCGACCACGTGGAGCCGCAATGGACCCGCGACCGCGTCGCCGACATCGGTCATATTCGGCTCGAAGTAGCGCTCGATTTCGAACGCCGCGCGATCACCGGCACCGCGACCCATCGCCTGACCGCGATCGTCGACGACCTTGCCCGCCTAGAATTCGACGCGGCTGAAGTGGCGATCACGGCGGTGAGGGCGGGCGGGCAGCCGGTCGGCTTCACGACTGACGGCGGCAAGCTCGCGATAAGCCTTTCAGCTCCGATCAAGGCCGGCACCGAGATCGAAATCGCGATCGATTATGAAGCGGTGCGGCCGCGACGCGGTCTTTACTTCGTCGGCCCCGATACCGCTCATCCCGACAAACCGGTCGAAGCCTGGACGCAGGGCGAAGACGAGGACAGCCGTTATTGGTTTCCCTGTTACGATTATCCGAACGACAAGGCGACCAGCGAAGTTATCGTCACGGTGCCCGAGCGGTTTACCGCGATTTCCAACGGCGCACTGGTCGCGACCGGTCCGGGTCCGGCGAGCGCGACCAAAACCTTTCACTGGCGGCAGGATGTCCCGCATTCGGTTTACCTGATCACGCTGGCGGCCGGTGAATTCGTCGAAATTCGCGATCATGCGGGAGCCGTTCCGGTGCTCTATTTCGTCCATCCGGGACGCGAGGAAGATGCGCGCCGCGCTTTCGGCAAGACGCCGCGAATGATCGAATTTTACGAGCGCGTGATCGGAGTGCCTTATCCGTACGCCAAGTACGCGCAGGTCGCCGTGACCGACTTCATTTTCGGCGGGATGGAGAATACCTCGGCGACCACGCAGACAGCCGAGACCCTCCACGACGTCCGCGCGCATCTCGATTTTTCCAGCGATCCGCTGGTCGCTCACGAACTGGCCCATCAATGGTGGGGCGATCTGCTGACCTGCCGCGATTGGTCGCACGCCTGGCTGAACGAGGGCTTCGCGACCTATTTCGAAGCGCTCTGGTGCGAAGAGGATTTGGGCGCCGACGAGTTCGCCTGGAACCTGCGTCAGGATCGCGCGAATTATTTCGGCGAAGACGCCCATCATTATCGCCGCCCGATCGTGTTCAACCGCTACCGCGCGCCGATTGAGCTGTTCGATCGCTTCCTTTACGAAAAGGGCGGCCTGGTATTGCATATGCTGCGCCGCCTGCTGGGCGACCGGTTGTTCTTCAAATCGCTCAACCTCTACTGCACCCGCCATCGCGGCCAGAACGTAATCACCCAGGATTTGCAGCGAGCTTTCGAGGATACGACCGGCCGCAATCTCGACTGGTTCTTCGATCAATGGGTGTTTAAGGAGGGCCATCCTGAACTCGAGGTCACCAGCTCGTACGACGAGAAGCGCAAGACCGCGAGCTTGACCGTGAAGCAGACCCATCAGGTGAACGCGACCACCGTGCTGTTTCGTTTTCCGGCAACTATCGCGCTGATGGATGCCGAGGGCATGGAGACCCGCCATCAGGTGGAGATCGATCGCAAGGAACATACGTTTCATTTTCCGTCGGCGAAAGCCCCGCGGGCGGTGCGCTTCGATCCCAGCCATGACCTGCTCAAGACCATCAAGCACAAGCGCTCGCGTGAAGCTCTCGAAACCGTGCTCAAGCATGCTCCTGAAGCCATCGGGCGCGGTGAGGCCGCGAGCGAGCTCGGCAAAGACGGGAGTGCTGCCGCGATCGCGGCACTCAAGACCGCCCTGCTCACCGATCGCTTCTGGGGCGTACAATCCGACGCTGCCCAAGCGCTCGCCGCGATCCGGACCGAGGCAGCGATAGCGGCCCTGATCGAAGGCTTATCGGTCCCGCATCCTAAGGCGCGGCGCGCAGTGGTGCGTGCGCTCGGGCAATTTCGCGGCCGTGCCGAGGCCGCATCGGCTCTGATCGATCTGCTGGACCGCGGCGACCCAAGCTATTTCGTCGAGGCCGAGGCGGCTCTCGCGCTTGGCAATACCCGCGACGGAAGGGCGTTCGAGGTGCTGCGATCGGTGATGGGACGGCCCTCGTTTCAGCAGGTGATCACGACACACGCGTTGTCCGGCATGGCGGAGCTGCGCGACGAGCGCGCGATTGCGCTGGCGCGCGAACTGCTCCCGTACGGCCAGCCGCCGCGGCTGCGCGTCGCCGCGGTAGCGATGTTGGCGAAGTTGTCGGAGCTCGGCGAAAGCCGCCGGATCGAAATTCTCGACCTCTTGATCCCGCTGGCCGACGATCCCGAGTTCCTGATGCGGCTGCGAATTCCCGGCGCCTTCGAGCACATCGGCGATCCACGCGCATTGGCTGCGCTCAGGCGGCTCGAACAGAACGATCTCGATGGGCGCATCCGGCGGCGCGCCAGCGAGGCCGCAGCCGCAATCGTCGAAGGCCGCACGCGCGGCGAGGAAAGCAGCCGCATGCGCCAGGAGATCGATAAGCTGCGTGAAGACAACCGCCGCTTCGAGGAACGTCTGGCAAAGCTTGAAGCACGCGGAGGACACAACAGCGGCTCGTGACGACCGCGGTCACCAACCTAGCGAATCGGATTGCTTCAAATAAAAACTCTCACGGGGGCGGGATAGTCCGCCCCCGTGAGGAGATTGCGCGTGGAGTTCAGGCGTCGAAGTAGAGCGCGAACTCGTAGGGATGCGGGCGCAGGCGGACCTGGCTGACCTCGTGTGACATCTTGTAATCGATCCAGGTTTCGATCAGGTCGGCAGTGAAGACGTCGCCCTTGAGCAGGAACTCGTGGTCCTGCTTGAGATTGTCGAGTGCCGGCTCGAGCGCCGCCGGCATGCTGGTTACGTCGGCCAGCTCGGTTGGCGTCAGCGCGTAGATGTCCTTGTCCAGCGGCTGGCCCGGGTCCAGCCGGCGCTGGACGCCATCGAGTCCCGCCATCAGCATGGCTGAAAACGCCAGGTACGGATTGCAGGTCGCGTCGGGGAAGCGCACCTCGATACGCTTGGCCTTGGGCGAGGGCGAGTACATCGGGATACGCACCGCCGCCGAACGGTTGCGGCTCGAGTAGGCCAGGTTGATCGGCGCCTCGAAGCCCGGCACCAGCCTGCGATACGAGTTGGTGCCCGGATTGGTGAAGGCCGCCAGCGCCGGCGCGTGATGCAGGATGCCGGCGATGTAATGCAGCCCCAGCTCCGAGAGCCCCGCATAGCCGTTGCCCGCGAACAGCGGCGTCTCGCCCTTCCATATGCTCTGATGGGTATGCATGCCCGAGCCGTTGTCGCCGAAGATCGGCTTGGGCATGAAGGTCGCCGTCATACCGTGGCGCACCGCCACGTTCTTGCAGATGTACTTGTACCAGGTCAGCCAGTCGGCCATCTTGACCAGCGACTGGAAGCGCATGTCGATCTCGGCCTGGCCGGCGGTGGCGACCTCGTGATGCTGCTTCTCGACCCGGATGCCGACCCGCTCCATCTCGCGCACCATCTCGGTGCGGATGTCCTGCAGGCTGTCGTTGGGCGGCACCGGAAAGTAGCCCTCCTTGTGGCGCGGCTTGTAGCCCAGGTTGGGGTGCGCGCCCTCTTTGCCGCTATTCCAGATGCCCTCTTCCGATTCGATGTAGTGATAGCTCGAATGGGCGTTGGTGTCGTAGCGAATCCCGTTGAAGATGAAAAACTCCGGCTCCGGCCCGAAGAAGGCGGTATCGCCCACCCCGGTCGATTTCAGATAGGCCTCGGCCTTGCGCGCCACGTTGCGCGGGTCGCGGCTGTAGTCGGCGCGCGTGATGGGGTCCGAGATGTTGCAGATCATGGTCAGGGTCGGATCCTTGGTGAACGGATCCATTACCGCAGTGTCGGGGTCCGGTATCACCAGCATGTCGGAGGCGTCGATCGCCTGCCAGCCGCGTATCGACGAGCCGTCGAAGCCCAAACCCTCATCGAATGGCCCCTCATCCTTGAACTCCGAGATCGGCGCCGTGAAATGCTGCCATTGCCCCAGCAGATCGATGAACTTCAAGTCCACCATCACCGCGCCCTTCTCGCGTATCATTTCCAATACTTGCTTCGGCGTCACG
>DATJRJ010000199.1:0-25738 GCA_035504735.1 Binataceae bacterium (SeqCode) | reverse complement strand
GGCGGACCCCTGCCGGCCGTGGAAGTGAACAAATAGTCAATTGTAATCGATCGACCGCGGTGGAGCCTGGTTGCAGTGTTGTCCCGCCGGCCCGAACGTGCAAATTTCTATGGATATGAACGCAATGACTATTTGCGTTCATATGAATTAAACTTCCTCTAAATCAGGTATTCGCGATGCCGCATTATGCCGCTTCCAAGGCCCTGAGCCGCTTTACCGTACTGGATCTTAGTCGCGTGCGCGCCGGCCCGACCGCAGTGCGCCAGCTCGCCGACTGGGGCGCGAATGTAATCAAGATCGAGCTGCCCGAGGAGTTGGACGAACGCGAAGGGATGGGTGGTCCTCGGCACGGCTCTGATTTTCAGAACCTGCATCGCAACAAGCGCAGCATCACGCTGAATCTGAAAGAGCCGCGCGGACGAGCACTGTTGCTCAAGATGGTGGAGCGGGCCGACGCGGTGGTCGAAAACTTTCGGCCTGGTGTCAAGCAACGCCTCGGCATCGATTACCCGGCGCTCAAAGCCGTGAATCGCCGCATCATCCTCGCGAGTATCTCGGGGTTTGGCCAGGACGGACCGTATCGCGATCGGCCGGGCTTCGACCAGATCGCGCAGGGCATGGGTGGCCTGATGTCGGTGACCGGGCTGCCGGGGCAAGGACCGGTACGCGCGGGAATTCCGCTGGCGGATCTCACGGCGGGAATTTTCTGCGCCTACGGAATCCTGGTGGCGCTGCTCGAGCGCGAGCAATCGGGCGAAGGGCAATGGCTGCATACCTCGTTGCTGCAGGCGCAGATCTTCATGCTGGATTTCCAGGCCGCGCGCTGGCTGATGGAGGGTCAGGTTGCGGGCCAGGCCGGTAATAATCATCCGACTAGTATTCCGACCGGTGTCTATCCGACCGCCGACGGGCATATCAATATCGCCGCCAGCGGACAGCGTATGTGGGAAAAATTGATCGGGGTGCTGAAAGCGCCCGAGCTGCTCGCGAATCCTGATTACAATCCTGGCGCGAAGCGGTCGGTTAATCGTGACGCACTCAACCGGGAACTTGGCGAACGGCTGCGGACCCGCACCAGTGCCGAATGGATCGAGATGCTCAACGCGGCGGGTGTGCCATGCGGCCCGATATACTCAATCGATGAGACCTTTGCCGATCCGCAAGTGAAACATCTCGGCATTGCGCAGGCGGTCGAATCGCAGGTACTGGGCAGAATTGAGCTGGTAGGCCAGCCGATCACGATGTCGCGCACACCCAGCGCGCTGGTGGAGCCGCCGCCGGAGCGTGGGGAACATACTGACCAGGTGCTCGCCGAACTGGGTCTCGAGCAGAGCGAGATCGACTCATTGCGGCGCGATAAAATAGTCTGACGTTTCGAATATTGACTTAATTGGGCTATAGGAATTGAACTTTAATGCAGATAGCAAATAGAGGAGACGCTGCCTGCTATTATAGCTCTGCAATGAATTTGGGGGTTGCTAAAGGGTGGATCGGGTGATACTAGTACGCGATTCTCACTGACAACCATAGATTCGCCGAAAAAGGAATAGCTGAAGATGCCACGTACCGCCCGAAAGAATTATAACTCCGTCCTAGGACAGCTGCAGAAGCAGGCCCGCGGGCTTTTGATAGGCCTGCGCAGTGAGATCCGCGCGACCGAGGCTGAGCTCGAGCGATTGAAGAAGGAAGAATCGAATCTTTCATCGCTCGCTGGCCGGGCTCGGGCGGGCGCACCTGCCGCTGCACGTGGCCGAGCGCGAAAGGGTGGCCGGATCAACTGGTCACTCGTACTAGAGCAACTGCCGAAGCAGTTCAAAGCCTCCAATGTGCGCGACGTACGTGGCTTGAAGGGCAAACGTTCCTCCGAGATCTTCGCTGCGATTACCCGCTGGATTGACGCGGGAGCGGTCAAGCGGCGTGAGCGCGGAGTGTACGAGCGGGCCAAGGGCTAACCGCTCTCCGGTTTGCCCGATGGATTCGCGGAGTGGGATTATCCGCAAAAACGCCCCGCCATTAGCAATAGTCAATCGAGGCTGCGGTCTTAATGGTCAGTGCATGATGGGCGGCGAACGAGCGATGGATCGGCCGGTGTAGCCGGAAATAGTTCGAGCAGACTCATCGGGGCGACGCAGATGCCATTCGCAAACGTAAATGGGATCGAACTCTACTACGAAGAGTATGGCGAAGGCCCCGCGCTGATATTCGCTCATGGCGCCGGCGGCAATCATCTGAGCTGGTGGCAGCAGGTGCCGGTGTTTGCGGATCGGTACCGATGTATCACCTTTGATCATCGCGGATTCGGCTTCTCGCGAGAGGCTCCGCAGGGCCCCGGACCGAAAGTTTTCGCCGACGACTTGCGCGGCCTGCTGGACCACCTCCACATCGACCGTGCAGCGCTGGTCTCGCAATCGATGGGCGGATGGACGTCGTTGGGGTTCGCAATCACGGCCCCCGAACGCGTCAGCGCGCTCGCGCTGTGCGATACGATGGCGGGGGTCGACGACCCCGAGGTAATCGCAGAGATGAAGCTGCACGGGGCGCCGAGAGGCGGACTCGCACAGGTCCTTGCCCGAGTTTTCGCCGAGAGTTACCCGCAGCGCGAACCGGTCAAGGCGTTTCTCTACCGGCAGATATCCGCCCTCAACCACCACGTTCCCCCCGAGCTCGTTCCGGCCATGATGAATTTGCGGCATCGCGTGGACCCGGTAATCGAGAAGCGCATCCCCACGCTGATCCTGGTCGGCGCCGAGGATGCCCTCACGACGCCGCGGCTGATGGAGCTTATCGCGCATCGTATCCCGCACTCGCGATTCATCAAGGTGGCCGGTGCGGGGCACTCGGTGTATTTCGAGCGGCCCGAGGAGTTCAACCGCGCGCTCGCGGACTTTCTACGCGATGCCGCCGCGAACCCGTAATCCTCTTTCTCCGCCGGGCTGCTGCGGCGGTCGATTATCGTCACATCCAGTCGTCGTCCCAGCCGCAACCACATTAGTCCGCATTTCATTCTGCATTGCAACGATGCGGCAATTTGCATTGTCGCCGCCACTTGGTCCTATGAATATGACGTGCTTGCTGGGGATCTTTCAGGCATGCCGCCTGCTCCTCATCCCCAAATCATGCTCGATGCAACGTTCGTCGCCGCCACGCTTCTGTTCTTCGCGATCGCACTAGCCTACGTCTGGGGGTGCACAAAATTATGACGCCGTGGGAGCTGATAATGGGCTCGATAATGGCGGTCGCCCTGACCGCCTACCTGGTCTACGCGATGCTGCGTCCTGAGAAGTTCTAGGAGACCATGTGCTGAGTAACACGCTCTTTCAAGTGGGATTGTTTACGATCCTGGTCATCGTCGCGAGCGTGCCGATGGGCCTCTACATGGCGCGCGTCTTCTCGGGCGAGAAGACTTTCCTCGATCCGGTGTTGCGGCCGCTCGAACGCACTATCTATCGGCTCTGCGGGGTTTATCCTGGCACCGAGCAGACCTGGGTCGAGTATGCGATTTCGATGCTGCTGTTCAGCGCAGCCGGAATGCTGATGCTTTACGGGCTCGAGCGCTTGCAGGGGTTGCTGCCGCTCAATCCGCAGAAGTTCGGTGCGGTGGCGCCGGACCTGGCCTTCAACACCGCCGCCAGCTTCACGACCAATACCAACTGGCAAGCGTACGGCGGCGAATCGACCATGAGCTATCTCACGCAGATGACCGGGCTCGCCTTCCATAATTTTGTCTCTGCAGCGGCCGGAATCGCGGTTGCAATCGCGGTGATTCGTGGCTTCGTGCGCCGCAGCGCGCATACGCTCGGAAATTTCTGGGTCGATTTGACCCGCGCGACGCTCTGGATATTGCTGCCGATCAGCATAGTCGGCGCGCTGGTCCTGGTATGGCAGGGAGTGCCGGATAATTTCAGTCATTATACGCAGGCCAAAACCGTCGAAGGAGCGAGCCAGACCATCGCGCAGGGGCCGGTCGCCTCGCAGGAGATCATCAAGGAGCTCGGGACCAACGGCGGCGGCTTCATGAACGCCAATTCAGCTCATCCCTATGAGAATCCGACTCCGCTCACCAACCTGATCGAATTGCTCGCGATCTTCATCATCGGCGCTGGTCTCACGCATACCTTCGGTCAGATGGCGGGGGATCGGCGACAGGGATGGGCGTTGTTGGCGGCGATGGTGATCCTGTTCCTGATCGGCGCTGGGTCGGCGATCTGGGCCGAACAGCGCGGCATTCCGCAGTTCGCCGCGATGGGTATCGACACGCGGGCGAGCGCCGCGCAAAGCGGCGGCAATATGGAGGGCAAGGAAGTCCGCTTCGGAATCGTCAACTCGGCGCTGTGGGCGACGGTCACGACCGATACCTCGTGCGGCGCGGTGAATTCGATGCACGACAGCTTCACGCCGCTCGGCGGCCTGGTGCCGCTGGTCGACATGCAGATCGGCGAGATTATTTTCGGCGGTGTGGGCTCGGGGCTCTACGGGATGTTGGTGATGGCGGTGCTGTCGGTGTTCATCGCGGGCCTGATGGTGGGGCGGACGCCGGAGTACCTGGGCAAGAAGATCGAGGGGCGCGAGATGAAGCTCGCGATGCTCTTCATCCTGATCTTTCCGGCCGTGATTCTGCTTCCGGCGGGTATCGCGGTGGTGATCAAACCGGGCCTCGCGGGCATCACGAATCCCGGTCCGCACGGATTTACGCAAATCCTCTATGCCTATACGGAAGCGTCGGCGAACAACGGCTCGGCCTTCGCCGGCCTCAACGCCAACTCCCCCTTCTATAACGTTACGTTGGCGATCGTGATGCTGTTCGGGCGCTTCATGATGAAGGTGCCGGTGCTGGCGCTGGCCGGCTCGCTGGTCGGCAAAAAGGCGGTGCCACCGAGCGCCGGGACGTTTCCGACCGACGGCGCGATGTTCGTCGTGCTGCTGATCGGCGTCATCCTGATCGTCGCTGCGCTAACGTTTTTCCCGGCCGATGCACTGGGCCCGATCGTCGAGCATCTGATGATGGTACGCGGCAAGCTTTTCTAAGGAGAGGTGGAGTAGATTCCGATGGCTGAGCGCAAGGCAACCGCGCTGTGGGACGCTGCGATCGTTAAAGGCGCGCTGATCGATTCGCTGTACAAGTTCGATCCGCGTATCCAGGCGAGAAATCCGGTCATGTTCGTGGTCGAAGTGACGGCGCTGGCGGTCACGTTGATTCTCGGCCGCGACTTCTTTGAAGGGCATACCGGGCTGGCGGCTTTCGAGCTGCAGATCGCTATCTGGCTGTGGTTCACCGTCGGCTTCGCCAATTTTGCCGAAGCGATGGCTGAGGGTCGCGGCAAGGCTCAGGCCGATAATCTGCGCCGCTCGCGTATCGAGACGCAGGCCCGGCAGCTCAAGGAGAACCAGGAAATAATGGTCCCGGCCACCTCGCTGCGGCGCGATGACATCGTGCTGGTGAGGGCCGGCGAAGTGATTCCGGGCGACGGCGAAGTGGTCGAGGGTGTGGCGGCGGTCAACGAAGCGGCGATCACCGGCGAGTCGGCGCCGGTCATCCGCGAAAGCGGCGGCGATCGCAGCGCCGTCACCGGCGGCACCACCGTGATCTCGGACTGGATCAAGGTCCGGATTACGGCGAATCCCGGCGAGACCTTCATGGATCGGATGATCGCGCTGGTCGAAGGCGCGCAGCGGCAGCGAACGCCCAACGAGATCGCGCTTAGCATCCTGCTCGCCGGCCTCACGATCATCTTTATGCTGGTCTGCGTGAGCCTCTATCCCTTTGCGCTTTACGGCGGCACCTCGCTGTCGCTGCCAGTGCTGGTCGCGCTGCTGGTCTGCCTGATCCCAACCACCATTGGTGGGTTGCTGTCAGCGATCGGAATTGCCGGGATGGATCGGCTGGTGCAGCACAACGTGCTCGCGATGTCGGGTCGCGCCGTCGAGGCCGCCGGCGACGTCGACACGCTGCTACTCGATAAGACCGGCACCATCACGCTCGGCAATCGGATGGCGACCGAGTTCATCCCGGTCCTCGACGTGCGTATCGAGGAGCTGGCCGACGCGGCGCAGCTCGCCTCGCTGGCGGATGAAACTCCCGAAGGCCGTTCGATCGTGGTGCTGGCGAAGAATCAATACAACCTGCGCGGCCGCGAGCTGGCGGAGCGCGATGCGCGGTTTATCGCATTTTCGGCGCTGACCCGGATGAGCGGGGTGGATATCGGCACGCGTAAGCTCCGCAAGGGCGCCGGCGATCAGATCGTCCAGTTCGCGCGCGAAAATGGCGCTACGGTGCCAGCCGAGCTGGCGGGCATTATAGAACGTATTTCCAGAAGCGGCGGCACTCCGCTGGTAGTGGCCGACCAGACCCGGATTTTCGGCGTGATTCATCTGAAGGACATCATCAAGGAGGGCATCCGCGAGCGCTTCGCCCGTTTGCGCGCGATGGGGATGCGGACCGTGATGATCACCGGCGACAATCCGCTCACCGCCGCCGCGATCGCGCATGAATCGGGCGTCGACGACTTCCGCGCCGAGGCGACCCCGGAGACCAAACTGCGCCTGATTCGCGAGGAGCAGGCGCAGGGCAAGCTGGTGGCGATGATCGGCGATGGCACTAACGATGCGCCGGCGTTGGCGCAGGCTGACGTCGGCATCGCGATGAATGCCGGTACGCAAGCCGCGCGCGAAGCCGGCAACATGGTCGACCTGGATTCCAATCCGACCAAGATCATGGAGGTGGTGGAAATCGGCAAGCAGTTGCTGATCACACGCGGCGCGCTGACTACCTTCTCGATCGCCAATGACGTCGCCAAATACTTCGCGATCATCCCTGCCATGTTCGTGATTGGCTATCCCGAGCTGCAGTCGCTCAACATCATGCATCTGGCGACGCCGCAAAGCGCGATTTTGTCGGCCGTCATCTTCAATGCCCTGATCATCATCGCGCTGATCCCATTGGCGCTGCGCGGGGTTCAGTACCGGCCGCTGGGCGCGGCCGCGATCCTGACTCGCAACCTTCTGATCTATGGCCTGGGCGGAGTAATCGTGCCGTTCGTCGGTATCAAGGCAATCGACATGGTGGTCGCCGCCTTGCATCTCGCCTAAGCGGAACCGGAGAAAAGCGATGACCTTCTGGACAGCCGTGAAAATGACCGTGGTGCTGACCGTACTGACCGGCATCATTTATCCGCTCGTAATGGCGGGGTTGGCGAACCTGCTGTTTCCATTTCAAGCGCAGGGCAGTCTGCTTTCTCACGATGGCCGGGTGGTCGGGTCGGCGCTGATCGGACAGAACTTTTCTTCGCCGCGCTATTTTCATGGACGGCCCTCGGCCGCCGGCGACAAGGGTTACGACGCCTCCGCCTCGAGCGGCTCCAACCTTGGCCCAACCAACAAAATTCTGATCACCACCGTGGCGCAGCGACTCAAGGAGTTGATCGAGAAGAACCCTGGGATTACCGCGGCGCAGGTGCCGATCGATATCGTGACTGCCTCGGGTAGCGGGCTTGACCCGGAAATCAGCCCGGCGGCGGCCGATTTACAGGTTCCGGCGATTGCCAAAACGCGGGGTCTCAGCGCAGGGCAGCTACGTGCGATGGTGCGCAGCCATACGCGGCCGCGATGGGGTGATATGCTAGGCGAACCCGGAGTCAACGTGCTCGAGCTTAACCTGGCATTGGACGATCTCAGCAAGGCGCCGCGCGTGAGCATGAAGGGTCCGTAAGGGGAGAAACGATGCTTCGAGGTGTGGTGATTATGATTGGCGCTGCGCTGCTGGAGACCACCGGCATCGCAATGATTCGTGACGGCCTTGCCCGTCAATGGCTGTTTTTGGCGGCGGGCGCGGTCACCTTGGTGATTTACGGCATCCTGGTAAACCAGGGCAGTCTCGATTACGGCCGGCTGATGGGTTGCTACATCGCAATCTTCTTCGTGGTCTCGCAGGTAATCGCGCTGCTGTTTTTTCAGGAGGTTCCCGCAGCGCGGACCCTCGTCGGTGGCGCCCTAATCGTCGCTGGCGGCCTCACCATCCTGACTTGAGAGGCCGATGGTTTTAATGCGCGGCATTTCGTGACACAGGATCAGCCTCGGAGGCAGGTCCGGACCAATCAGCGCATGAAAGAGGAGGATCGTAAGGATCCCGAAACATTCCTCGGCCTGGAGGCGCAGGCGCAGAAGGGGCGTCTCAAGGTCTATCTCGGTAGCGCGGCCGGGGTCGGGAAAACCTACCGGATGCTGCAGGAGGCCCATCAGCTCCGCGAGCAGGGGCATGACGTGGTGCTCGGATTCATCGAGACCCATGGCCGGGCGGAAACCGAGGCGCGCATCGGGGATCTCGAACGGGTCCCGCTGCGCGAGATTCCATACCGCGGTGTAGTGCTCGAGGAGATGGATGTCGACGCCATCCTGGCGCGTAAGCCCGAATTCGCGGTGATCGACGAGCTGGCGCACAGCAATGTCTCCGGGTCCAAACACAACAAGCGCTTTCAGGATGTCGAGGAGCTGATCGCGAGCGGTATCAACATCATCACCGCGCTCAACATCCAGCACCTCGAAAGCCTCAACCAGATGGTGCGGCGGATAACCGGGGTCGAGATCCGGGAGACGGTTCCCGATACTTTTCTGACCCGCGCCGACCAGGTGGTGACGGTCGACATTTCGGTAGACGATCTGCGCGAGCGGCTGCGCGAGGGCAAGATTTATCCGCCCGACCGGATCGAGCAGGCGCTCAAGAATTTCTTCCGGCCGAGCAATCTGGCGTCGTTGCGCGAGTTGGCGCTGCGCGAAGTGGCGCTCGATCAGAGCCGCCATCGCGAGGAGCTGGAATCGCGCAAGCGCGAAGGTGGACGGCGGACCTCTGTTACCGAGCGCGTGATGGTCTGCCTGTCATCGAACCCTCAGGGCAGCGAGGATCTGCTGCGCAAGGCCGCGCGCACGGCGGCCCAGCTTAACGCCGACTGGTTCGCGGTGCACGTCGAGACGCCGTCGGAGTCGGTACAGAAGATCAGCACTGCGAATTTCCGGGCCCTGCTGGACAACATCAACCTAGCCGCCGATATGGGCGCCGAGGTGGTGTGGCTCAAGTCGCCGGATGTGGTCAAAGCGCTGCTCGAATTCGCTCAAGAGCGGAAGATCACCCGAATGGTGATTGGTCGGACACACCCGAGCTTGTGGACGCGCCTGTTTCGCCGTTCTGTGACCTCCAGGCTGATGACTGTTTGCCGCGATTTCGATCTCGAAGTGGTCGCCGAGCAGGCCGCCGAGGGGTCATGATGCAACCGCCGTCGCTGCGCAACCGCATTCGCAACGGCTCCCTGGCGATGCTGATCATCGCGCTGGTGCTGGGCGGCCTGGCCCTGCCGGAGGTCCAACGGCTGGGCGGCGCTATCCGCAAGACGCTTTATCGCAATTATGTCAGCATCGAGGCATCGCAACATATGCACGCGGCTTTGTGGGACCTGCAGCTTGCCGAGCGCGATGGCAAGACGGCGCAGGTACTGCCTCGCAGTCGCGACGAATTCGATTATTGGATCAAGGTCGAGCAGGGCGACATCACCGAAGTCGGAGAATATGCACTGGCGCACGACATCGATCGGCGCGGCCGCAGGCTGTTTGACGAGCTCGCGGCCGGTGGTGCTCCCAACGCTCACGACGACGAGTTCGCTGCCCTGCATACCGGGCTCGATCGGCTGATCGCCATCAATAGCGACGCGATGTTCCGGGCCGACAGCCGCGCCTCCCGTATGGGCGACCGCCTCACCTACGAATTTGCGGCCGGCCTGATTCTTTTGCTGCTGCTCGGCATCGCGCTTGCCTGGACGCTCGCCTGGAACATCTCCAAGCCGCTCGCGGAACTGACCGATCGCCTGCGCAGCTTCAGCCTGCGCGGACCGTCGCTGCGGCTGGGCAAGCAGGCGTTGGCGGAGCTCGATGCCGTGGCCGCGGAATTCAACAAGATGGCCGAGCGGCTCGAACAGTTCGAGAAGCTTAACGTCGATCGCCTGGTCTACGAGAAGAACAAAACCGAGGCGATTATCGAGAGCATCGAGGATGGCATCGTGCTGATCGATCCCGAAGGGATCGTCACGCATATCAATGAGGTGGCCGCGATCATCCTCGGCGTCGAGCGCGAGGAAGCGCTGGGAAGCGGATTCGACGATCTCAACAGCACTCATCCGCACTACCTGCGGGTGCGCGCCGGGCTGCGGGCCGCCGCCCATCAGCCGCTCGATTCGCAACGCGTCGAGGTTGACCTGCATGTCCGCGGCCGGGATCACAGCTACATCCTGAAGCCGGTGCCGCTGCGGCAGGGCGACGGTAAATCATTCGGCACCATCCTGATTCTCCAGGACATCACTTATTTGCGCGACAAGGACCGGGCGCGCACCAACCTGGTAGCGACGCTCTCGCACGAGCTCAATACCCCACTCACCTCGCTGGCGCTCTCGGCCGAGCTCATGGAGCGGGCCAAGGACAATTTCGATCCGCGACAGCGCGAGCTGCTCACCACCATCCTCGAAGACGTGGGCAGGATTCGTAATCTCGCCAACGACCTGCTCAACCTGGCGCGCGGCGAAGCCGGGACGATCGCGATGCGCACGGTACCCGTTGAGCTGGGCAAATTGCTGGCCGCGGTGATGAAGACCTTCGCGCTGCAAGCCGCGCAGAAGCAGGTGACGCTCAGCGAGCAGATCGCGGGACCCCTGCCGCAAATCCTCGCCGATCCGGTCAAGCTCTCGTGGGTGGTGTCCAACCTGATCGCCAACGCGTTGCGATATACCCCGACCGGCGGAATCATCGCGATTGCGGTCGAGGAGGCCGACCACATGGTGCAGCTCAGGGTCAGCGACACCGGCCCGGGCGTCGCGCGCGAGGTTCGAGACCATCTCTTCGAACGTTTCGCGCAATGGAACGTCAATGGTTCCGAGCCTGGCTCGGCAGGCTTGGGCCTGGCGATCGCGAAAGAGATCGTCGAAGCGCATGGCGGCCGCATCTTCGTCGAGAGCACGCTCGGCAAGGGCACCAGCTTTACGGTCGAGTTGCCGCTCCGCTCCGACGATCGATGGACAGGCCTCTGACCCCTGGCAGCACCGGAATCGCCGCCGCCACGAGCATTTCGGATTGCTGCAATCCATAATGCAAAATGAAATGTTCTTACCGCCGCGACTCTCCCGAATCGCGCCTTTCCCGCCAATTGCCGCTCGATCAGATCGCGGCATGCCGAGTGCTTTCGGATGGGGCCCAGCAGAATGCCGGTGGCCCCGGAGCAAAGCCGATGCGGCACGAATTTGCGATCAACGATCTGGGCGCGGAAGCGGGATGGTTCAAGGGGCATCGCTATGTCTATTTTTGCGTGCGTTGCCGCTGGACATTTCTGGTCGTAAACCGGCGCGGTGATGCGATCGCGCTGAATGAAGCCGGGCAGCCGCTGCCGGAGGCGGAGAACCTTCGACGCCAGGCGAGCTTCGCGCTCGGTCCATGCGAGGCCGCTTCGCAATGGCAGCCGATCGCTGCCTCGCATCAGCCGGCCGCAACCTCGTCGCGGCCTGCCCCCGGCTATCAAATCGAGCGCAAGCGTAGGGCCGCAACGGTCGGAGAGTTGAGGTTTGGCGCGCGGCCTGGAAATCTCGTCGGGCGCAGAGGTGTCGCGTAGGTAGAGACCGCGCGCCAGCGTCAGGAGAGTATGAAATCCTTCTGGCGCGTGCGTTCCTCGGGAACGACCTGGGTGAGAAAAGCCGTAAAGCATTGCGGGCAGCAATACTGGCGAAAAACAATTTTCAGATCGACGAACAGTTCCGGATGCGGGAAGATCTGCGGACCCGCCTCGCTGGGAGCACCCTCGACGACCGCAAGGTAATCGAGATAGTTGTCCGCGAGTGCGCAGATGATCGCGCCGCAATGCTGACACTGAAGCGTGGCCGATCCGTCCACGCCAATCTGTACCAGGTTGTCATCCCAACGCCTTTGCACTCCCGATCCGGATGCCGTGCCGTCGGTTCTTGCGGGCTTGCCGGGACGGGCGCGCCGGCGGCGCTGGGCACGAATCTCCGCGCGCAGCCGCGCCGTCTCCGCCTCGTCGACCGCGAGCGGCGAAGGCGTCAGCGCCACGCCACAAATCGAGCGCGCGGCCTCGGTAGAAACTCGCAATTCTATGATATCGCGCAGTACCTGACCGGGATCGCGTAGCAGCGGATCCATATATCCGCCGCCTGCCTGCCAGAACTGATAATAGACGTCGTTCGCATCGAAGTACGATTCCTTGTGCGAGGGCAAGTATTCAGTGGTGCCATGAATCTCGTCGAACGAGGCCGGCACGATCCCGTTGCGCAGCAGCTCGCGCACGTTTGAATTGCGAATCGCGAGGTCAAGCTGGCTGTTGCCGGGATAGCCGCCGGCCAGCCCGGTATTCATGTTGACCGCCTTGCCCGATCCTGAGATCACCATCGCCATCCGCTCGTCGGTGCCGCGCGGCACCACGCATATCGACGCGCCGACGCCACCGCGAAAGCGGCCCGGGCCTCCTGAATCGGCTTCCTCGCGCCGCCATAGATAGAGCAGCGGATTCATCAGCTCGGTCATCTCGACGTCCGGGATGCTCGCCATCGTGATCGCCACCTGGCCGCCGCTATCGACCCCGTCCTGGTCGACGCGCGCGCCGAGTCCGCCGGCATTGGTATCCATCAACATCACGACGAACGGAGTCTTATGCTGATTGAGGCCGGCGAATACCGTGATCGCGACGGTCCCTTCGCAGCCGGAGATCACGGTTTCACGGCGCGTCGGACTGGTATCGAGCATCCGCGAGAGACATTCGATGGTGGCGTTCATCGTCGCCCAACCCGAGGCCACCGAAGCCTGCGAGATGCCGGCCGGGAAGATCGCGTTGTTGAGCGTGCCGGGCTCGCTGATGATATCGAAGCAACGCATCACGCCCGCTGGTGACCATGGGATGTCGCCGCACAGCACCGGCATGATGCCCCAGATGACGCCGCCTTGCAGGCCGTTGTAGGTGCAATTGATCAGCCCTTCGACCTGCGGGTCAGTGCCGCGAAAATCGAAGGTCATGTGGTCGCGCCGTTTGGTGAGCGTCAGCGAGATTTTGTAAACCCCGCGGTCGCCCTCGCGCGCCTCCTCCTGGTAGGCGAGGGCGTGCCACGAGCCATCGGGCAGGTCGCGGAGCTTGGCGCGCAAGCGGCGCTCGGTGTCGGCCATTTGCCGCTTCATCACGGCTTTGACGGTATCGGGGCCGTACTTGCGAATCAGGGCGCGCACGTGTTCCTGCGCAAAGCTGTTGGCGCCGATTTGCGCGCGCAGATCGAGTGCTACCAGCCGCGGGATTCGCGAGCGCCGCAGATAAACATCCTCGACATCGCGCTGCAGCCGTCCGCCGCGCACGATCTTGACCGGCGGTGTCGGCAGCGATTCCCAGAAGACGCTACGCGAGTGCGGCGTCCAGCTCCCCGGCGCGACGCCGCCCAGGTCGAGCTGATGGGCAGTGGCGGCGGTCCACGCGAACAGCTCGCCTTCCCAGAACATCGGCGCGAAGACCGCCACGTCGTTCTGATGGATTCCGCCGCCGACCCACGGGTCGTTGCACAGGAACATGTCGCCGTCTTCTATCCCGGGGTTGTCGGCACGATGCTGGAGCGACCATTTGGCCGCGCTGTCGAACAGCACCCCGAGCGCGATATTGTACGGTCCGAGCTGAACCGTGTTGCCGAGCTCGTCCATGATTCCGAAATTGAAATCGTTGGCTCCGGTGACCACCACCGATCCCGACATGCGCCGGAAGGCGTCGCCCATTTCCTGAGTCGTAGCCCACAGCCGGTGGCGAATAACCTCGTATGTGATCGGGTCGAGCGCCTCGACCATCGGCGCACTGACGTTATGCAAGCGGACATAGGGTGCAGCCGCCTGCCGGATGGTTTCCTCGTCCACCGGTTGAAAGGCGAAAATCTCTGATCCCGGAATCAATACCGCCATGCGCTTAAATTCCTTCCCTTGCTTTCCCGAGCCAGCCGCTGAGAATACGATGCCGCCAGGTTTTATGGTAGATGTGCCGCGGTCGCGATGCGCCGTCGGCCACTGCTGCAATGGCTCGCCCACGGAGAACTATGCTAATTCGACGGGATGGACAGGTGCGGGCCGCACCGTAGGCCGGTGTGCAAGGAGATTGGGCGATGAAATTCTACACCTTCGATGAGTTGACCTACCCGAAGCTTCCCGAATATGGGCCCGAGGTCAAATTCACCAACCGCTTTTGCGATCCCGCGGTGGTCAACCAGACCTACGCCGACCATCTCGACGAATGGACAATGTGCGAAGAGCTCGGCTTCGATGGGGCGTTCGTCAACGAGCATCACTTCACGGCGCTGAACATCCAGCCCGCTTGCAACATCATGGCGGCGGCTATCATCATGCGCACCAAGCGGATGAAGGTCGGCGTGATCGGCAACGTCGTGCCGCTGCGCAACCCGATTCGCGTGGCCGAGGAGTTCGCGATGCTGGATTGCCTGTCGGGCGGCCGCTTCATCGCGGGCATCGTGCGCGGCGTGCCGCAGGAATACGTCTCCTACAACATCGATCCGTTCGCGAGCCACGCGCGCCAGCGCGAAGCCTACGAGATCATCCAGAAATGCCTCACCGAGGAACTGTTTGACTACGAGGGCAAGTTCTGGAAGGTGTCGAATTGTTCGATCTGGCCGAAGCCGATCCAACGTCCGCTGCCGTTCTGGATGCCGGCGGGTTCGCTCGAGAGCATCGAGTTCGCCGCCGAACATCGGATAAACAGCGCGCAGGTTTTCGGTCCGACGCTCCAGTTCCAGGAAAATTTCGATCTTTATCGCAAGGTGGCGCAGGAAAAATTCGGCTGGAAGGCGGACTACAGCAGCTTCGTCGGTGCGCGCCTGATTCACGTTGCGGAGACCAACGAGCAGGCTATCGCGGAGGTCAAGGACGCCCTCTACTATTTCTTTCGCACGCTCAACCGCCCGGTCATCAATCCGGCGCCGTTGCCCGGCCACGCGAGCGATCGTTCTTACACCCATCGCAAGCGCCGCGATCAGGACGTGCCCGGACCGAATACGCCGTTCGAGCAGATGCGCCGCGATGGCTTCATCCTGTGCGGCGATCCTGAATGGATAACGCGCTGGCTCGAAGAGGATATGCGCGGTGCCGGCTACGGCCATTTCCTCGGAATGTTCCACGTCGGCAACATCGCGCACGACCGGGTAATAAAATCCAAACAGCTATTTGCCAAGCATGTGATGCCGGCATTGAAGGATATCAATCTCGATGAATCGCCTGCGGAGCGGCCGGCCGCGGCACGGGCCTATGAAGTCAGAAGCTCGAGCGCACTCACCTCGGACGGCAAACTGCCGCTCTACAAGGATTTCAACTATATACTCACTCGCGACTCGCCCGAGGTCGTACGATCATTTGCTGAGCCGGGCGAAGGTCAGCGGTCCGTTGCCGGCTGGGAGATGAAGGTGCCGGATTGGGGACTCGACGGATTTCCCTATGAGATCATCCTCGTCGGTCCGTCGAGTGAGATGCGCGGCAGCGCGGTGCGTCTGCGGATCACCGACTCCGAGGATCGCGAGGCGCCGGCGGACGCTGAAGTCCTAATCGAGGTTTTCGATCAGGCGGGCGGCAAGCGGCAGCTAGCGCTGCGCGAAAAATATGGCACCTTTGCTCGGATCGCCGATCAGCATGCGCCCGAGGCAGCTCATAATATCGGCAGCCGCGTGGTCGCACCCAGCCGCTATATCGTGCGGCTCACGGTTTCTGCGCCGGCGGGCAATTTCAAGCCGGATCCCGATGCGCATAGCTCGTTCTTCGAAATCGAATGCTTCAAGAACTGGTTGAACATAACCGCGTAACCGAAGCATTCGATAACTGAACTACTATCCAGGCGAGGCTGAAGAGAATCTGATGAGCGACGGATATGCTGGTTACGCGTCGGTATTCAATCGCCAGACTGCGCAGGTCGGGCAACTGACTATTCGTTATCTCGAGGGCGGCCACGGAGACCCGCTGGTCTACCTGCACGGCCTCGAGGGCTGGGGCTTGTGGGACAGTTTCCATATCGCCTTCGGAGTGACTAATCGGGTTTATGCTCCGTTGCTGCCCGGATGGCAGGACGGACGGGTGCCTGATTCGATCCGCAAGCCCGCTGACTATGCAGTTCTAATCCGCGATTTCGTCGCCGCCATCGGCATCAAGCGCGTCACCCTGGTGGGCCACTCGATCGGTGGATGGGTTGCGCTGTGCGTTGCTGCCGAGTTTCCCGAGATCGTTGATCGGCTGGTGGTCGTCGATCCGTTGGGACTGCGTACCGAGAGCGATTCGGGCGTCGCCATCCGCAGCATGGATCAGGAGGCTTTCAGCCACGCGGTTTTTGCCCGGCACGAGAAAGTGCTGGTGCCGCACGCGTTCAATCCCGACTTCGGCGGCGAGTTCCAGGAACTCAAGGACTCGCCGGATTTCAAGCGCTACTGGCGAAGCCGCGAGATCCTGGTCAAATGGCTGGGCGATCGCATCGACGATCCGGAGCTGCTTGCGATGGCGCGACGCATTCAGGCGAAAACCTTGATCGTGTGGGGGCGCCAAGACGGGCTGGTCTCTTGCGAGGATGGACGGCTGCTGGCCGGCGCGATACCGCATTCGACGCTGGTCACGATTGAAGGCGCTGGACACACTCCGATGAAGGACCGCCGCGAAACCTTTCAACGTATCGTCTACGAGTTCCTCTCTGACGCTGGTACGATGGCCGAGGGCACGGTGATCGAGCAATAGCTCAAGGGCGGACCGCCGCGCGCATACAACATGAGATTTTCCGTTTTCATGATTTCAATGGGTCAGGGGCGCAGCTCCGATCGGCAGGTCTACGAGGATGCGTTGAACGATGCGCGCCTGGCCGACCGGATGGGCTTCGAAGCATTCTGGTTCGCCGAACATCATTTCAACGGTGACTTCTGCATGTCGCCGTCGCCGAATCTGCTGGTGTCGGCCGCGGCGCGCGAGACCGAGCGAATCAAACTGGGGGTGGCGGTGAACGTGCTCCCGATGCATCATCCGGTGCGCCTGGCGGAAGAGGGCGCGATGCTTGATCAGCTCACCAACGGCCGCTTGATGTGGGGGATCGGCCGTGGCATCGTTGGCCGCGAGTTTCTGCCCTACGGCGTCGATTCTGCGAACGCACGCGCACGCTTCAACGAGATCCACGATACGGTGATCAACGCCTGGACGACCGGCCGGATCGAGTGCCACGGGCGTTTTTACGATTTCGACGGTGTCGATCTCTATCCCAACGTCATGCAGCGGCCGCATCCTCCGGTCTGGGTCGCCGCCCAAAGTCCCGAATCGGTGGCCTGGTGCGCGCGCCACGACTATATCGCGATGCAGGTCGGCGAGCCGAGCGAGCAGGCGCGCCGCCAGGCAGAGCGTTATCGGCGGGCCGCCGCCGAGGCCGGCGTCACGATTCGCGACGGCGGTATCGTGCCGCTGCGCTACTGCTTCGTGGCAGAGAGCGATGAGATCGCGCGCGAGAAATGCGCGCCGCATCTCCGCGCCTTCTGGCATCACTTCACGAAAATCGCGGCGCCGGGCGGTATCATTCCGGATCGCAGCGGCTACGAATATTGGTACGAAGAGGGCGACCTGTCGCGCTATGCGACCGACGATTACGACCTGCTCAATCAGCAGGGCATTATTATCTGCGGCTCGCCGCAAACCGTGATCGAGCATCTCCGGCGGCAGGCAACGCTGGTCGGAACCGATCGCCTTCTGCTCGATTTCTGGCGCGGTTCGCTCGCGCGCGAGGATCGAATCCGATCGCTGGAACTGTTCGGCAATGAAGTGATTCCCGCGCTGCGCGGCGCGCCGATTCCGGCCGCCGCCTGACGCGCAATCTCTTTTCGGGAGGAAATTCGATGGCGCCGGAAACCGCAAAGAATAATCCGCAACTCGACCGCGTGATGGAGCAATATCGCGAGCTGGCGCAATCGGCGCGCGAAGCGCAAGGTCCAGCCGAAGTCCGCGCGGCGCTCGACCGCCATTTTGGCGGCTTCCCCAGCGCCGGCGCGGTCAAGTGCGAACCGGTAACCGCTGGCGGTGTAAAGGCTGAATGGATCACGGCGCCGAGCGCGGACCGCGAACACGTGATTCTCTATTTACATGGCGGCGGCTACGCGGCGGGTTCGATCGCGTCACATCGTGAAATCGCGGCGCGCTTGTCGAAGGCGGCCGAGGCGCGATGCCTGGTGGCGGACTATCGGCTCGCGCCGGAAAATCCGTTTCCGGCCGCGGTCGAAGACGCCACTTCGGCTTACAAATGGCTTCTCGATCAAGATTGCCGGCCTGAGCGACTCGCGATCGCGGGGGATTCGGCCGGCGGCGGACTCACGATCGCGACCCTGGTCGCATTGCGCGACGGCCGCATTCCATTGCCAGCGGCCGCGGCCTGTCTCTCGCCGTGGGTCGATCTCGAAGCCACCGGCGGGACTGCCGACAGCAACGCGAATCTCGATCCGCTGGTGTCGCGCGAAGTGCTGCTAATGTTCACCAGTATGTACCTCGGCGATCGCGATCCACGAACTCCGTTGGCCTCGCCGCTCTATGCTGATCTGCACGGCCTGCCGCCGCTTCTTATCCAGGTTGGCTCGGGCGAAGTGTTGCTCGACGACGCCAGGCGACTCGCGGATCGCGCCCGCGCCGCGGGTGTCAAGGTCGAGTTGGAAATCTGGCCGGACATGCCGCACGTCTGGCATTGGTGCGCGCCGATACTGGACGACGGCCAACGCGCGATCGAGAAGATCGGCGCGTTCGTTCGCGCACGGACGTAAACCGAGTCGGCCGGCGGCGCTGCCGGCTAGCGCATTACCTGTGTCAGGCCGCTGACGCTCGAGTAGCGCTGCAGGTCGTCATAATCCTCGCCGTCGACGTTACGGCAGCGTTCCTTCGCCAGGATTCCTCTGCCGCCGGGACCGGTGGTTGCCCACCAGCTCATATGTCGGCGATCCGGATCCCAGACCGTCTCGATCGTGTTATTGGTTTCCCACTGGATGCCTTCGTTTGGCACCGAGGTCGCGATATGCTCAACCATCTCGATCTTTGCGAACTTCATCTGCGAATCGTAGACATCCTTCCACACAATCACGAAGTTATCCTTGTCGAGATACATTATCTGCTTGCCGTAGCAGTAGCCGGCGCGCATCGAAGGTATTCGCCGCGTATCGATTACATATGTGTTATGCACTTCCCATTTGCCGACCTCAGGCTTAGGGAACAGTATCGGATAGTAATTGGAAAGCGTACCGAAGCTCTTCGGATCGGCGTTGACCAGTGTCAGCAGCGCCTGGTCGCGTAAATAATTCGCGTCGAAAATCGCGATTCCGCCGTTGAAACCGCCCTTGAAATCGTCGGGCGTCCAGTCGCTGCCGAAAGCCGGTGCACAGCGGGAGTTGCTCGATTCGCGAATTACCCGCCGCAGCGTCGGCGCGAACAGGAAGTCATCCTCGGGCCGCGCCGGATCGACGTAATAAAGAGTCAGGGTAGTGGTATATTTATCCTGCTCGGGTTCGAGCACCATTTCCCATTCGCTATAGTCAATTCCCTGCGCGCGCGGGTCGTTAATCGGCTGGCCGGCATCGCTGATATGGCTCAGCCGCCGATCGACGAACGCCATCTTGAAGGCGGTCGTATTGCCGTAGCGATCCTGGAGCACTTGATGGTTGTCGTTGCCGCAAATCAGGTAGGGGAAATATCGATACCAGTTGTCGACCAGAATCTTGTAGCCCTTCATCGGGTCGGCAGGATTGGGAAACGGCAGACCGGCGACATAGCCGGTGATGGTGTGGCCGCCGCCGGGCAGATTCTGAATCTTGACGCGGTTGCTGTATTTCTCGGTGTTCTGGAGATATGCCTCGGGCGGCGGATACGAGCTGGTCGGTCCGATCACCATTTGGAAATCGGGCGGCAGTTTCCAGAAGATCGTCCCGGCGAACAGCAGGCGCATCCCTTCGGGCATGAACTGCTGATACTGCTGCCAGTTCTTAAGCGTGATAACGGTGCCGACAGGTATCGACTGGCTATTGTCGGCAGCCTCAACGATGCCGGCGGCAAGTAGCAAGATAAGAATCGCGCACAAGCTTCTCCGTAGAACCATCATCATACCTGGTTATGTCGTTGCGGTGGGCGCCGGATTCAGGCGGTCGCGCGAACCGACCTGGCGTGCTCTGAATTCAGGGCATAGAGGCGCAGCGCGTTGTCATGCAGGATCTTTCGCTTGCTCTCTTCCGAAAGATCGTCGCGCTGCCTGATGGCGCGCAAATTGTCGGGATACTCGGCGTCCCAGTGCGGAAAATCCGAGGCAAAGCACAGGATCCCATCGCCGTAACGGCGGACCACCTCGGCCAGCGAGCCCTCGCCGCTTTCGATCGAGAAAAACAGATTGCCGCGCCGGATGTACTCGGCGGGATCGTGGCGGCAGAGCGGAGCTTCGAGCTTTGCGCGCTTTTCCCATTCCTCGTGCATGCGATCGATCCAGTACGGCATCCAGGTGCAGCCGGCCTCCATGAAGCCCAGCCGCAGCTTCGGAAAGCGCTCGGGCACGCCACTGAAGACGACGCTCGTCAACTGCATCATCTGTGCGAACGCGTGCGAGAGGGTGTGGACCTCAATGAACGAGTCGAAACCGTCGGCGCCGTAGTAATGCGGTCCGCGCACGGTGGCGTGCGAGGCCAGCATGCAGCCGAGGCGCTCGGCCTCTTCGTAGATCGGCCAGAAGTCGCGATGGCCAAGCGGTTTGCGCAGGCCGACGGCAGGCAGCATCGCGCCCGTCGCGCCGAGCTCGTTCGTGGCGCGGCGCAGCTCCTTCACTGCTTCTCCTACGTCCTGCAGCGGCAGCAGGGCAACGCCCGTGAGCCGCGAATCGATCTTATGGTAGCGATTGAAAAAGAAATCGTTGTACGCCCGGCATAGTGCGACTGCGAAATCCGGATCGCGAACCCAGCCGATGCCCAGCCCCTGCGTGGGATAGAGGACCGCGGCATCGAGGCCACCCTCGTCCACCATCTCGAGCACCGCTTGCGCATCGACCTTCCAGGTTCCGAGCGTGCCGCGCACCGAGCGGTCCCACCCATCGGTTGAGAAATACGAGCGCGCGCCGCGCGCGGGTCCGTAGTCGCGGTAGGCCGGGTCGATGAATTCGGCGAGCTGATCGACCGTTTCGATTATATGTCCGTCGGCATCGATCGCACTCAGGTTCATCGCGAAGACCTCCAATTCTGCAACGCGCCACAAAGAAACGGATTATCGCACGGCAGCCTGCGGTTGTGGCCGGCGTTCCCGACTATCTTGACATCCGTAAAACATTGCCAGAACCCGCTACTCCCGTCCAGTCACAGCGGATGAGTGGGGTCAGCGCAGCTTCACGATGGAGCGAGCGCTTCCAGCGTGCGCAAATCGGGCCGCCTGCCGCCAGCGGGATCGAGGGGCAGGATACAGACATGGTCCGCGCCGGCGCGGCGATGCTCCTCGAGGCGGGCACGGATGCGAGCCTCGTCGCCCCACGCCACAATCGCATCGACCAGCCGATCGCTGCCGCCGCCGGCGAGATCGATCGCGTCGAAGCCGAGGCTCGCTATAAACTTTCCGTAGTTCGCAATCGCGAGATAGAAGGCCATGTAGTTACGGGCGCAAAGCCGCGCCCGGGCCGCGTCGCGCTCGAGAATCACCGCCTGCTCGACTAACAGCCGGCGCTGCGGTCCGAGCAGGCCACGCGCGCGAGCGGTATGCTCGGGCGTCACGAAATAGGTGAGGGCGCCGTCGGTCTGTTCACCCGCGAGTTGCAGCATCCGGTTGTTCTGCGCCCCGATCACGATTGACGGTGCGGGCGGCGCGCCGGCGGCGCTATACTCAAATGTTTTGAGCTTGTCGACATATTCGGCCATGTAAGCGAGCGGCTTGCTGTAGCTCCCGCCACGCATCGCAACGCTCTGGGGATTGTTGATTCCGATCCCCAGCACGAAACGTCCGCCCGAGGCCTCGGCGTTGGTCCAGGCCCCGCTAGCCATCGTGAGCGGCGCGCGCGCCCAGACGCTGGCCACGCCGGAGCCGATCACCAGCCGTTCGGTGCGATTCAGCAAATATGCGGCTTGGACCAGTGCGTCGCGTCCGCCGGGACCTTCGGTGAACCACAACGCTTCGTAGCCGAGCTTTTCGATACTCTTCGCGAGCGCAGCCGCGTCGTTGATACTCAGGCTGTCGAGAAAGGCGAAAACTCCGAGGCCTTTGAGTTGCATGGCTGCTGCCGAGGATTAGCTGACGATCCTGGCTCTCCCGGAGGCGATAGCGCCATATCAGCGTTGACCAAGTCAAGCGGCGCTCGAATTTCATGATCGCTGAGGTAAACGATCCGGCCGAACGGTGCGTCTTAAGGATGTTGCCAGGCGGTGGTTTGCCTATGAGTACACTTGCTGCGCGTGCCGGATCGATACGGGGTTTTAAACGGCGGCGTTCGATGCCGGGTTTAGGGCTTGCAGCCATTATCCTCGCCGTCAGTATCCTTGCCTTGCCGGCCGACCGCGCGGCGGCGTATCCGGGCAACGGATCGCTACCAACCGTCGGGTCGCTGAATGACTACGTGAGCCAGGGGCAACAGGCGCGCGAGCCGACCAACGCGCCGCAAGGGTCGTATATGGCCCCAGGAGGGCGGGGATTCTATGGTGCACCGCCGAGCGGCTCGCGTTCGTATGCGAATCCTGCCGTGATGGGGGCGATGGTTCTCACGCTGTGGGCGCTCCAGCGGTATCAGCAACGTCACCAGCGCCATCATCATCGCCGTGCGGGGAAGAGTTACGAAAGATCGAGGCGTTCACGCGGCCTGAACACCGGCAATCGGATGTCATCGCCGTTCGGCTACGGTTTCTGATCGCAATTGCCCCGGGCGAATCCAGGACCTTCGGGGCTCCACTCGAGACGGCCCTCGCCGGAGCGTGCTCGCGCTCACGGATTTCGGATTCACCGAGCCGCCGGGCATGCGGTAGAATCTGAGCGATGAAACGTCCACCGATCATCTTCGTCAGCCATGGATCGCCGAGCCTGGTATTGGAAGAGTGCGCGGCCCGCGACTTCCTGAAACGATTGGGCGGTGAGCTCGGGGCACCGCGCGCGATTGTCGCGATCTCGGCGCATTGGGCGAGCGCATCACCAGCACTCACCGCTACATCGAATCCCGAAACAATTCACGATTTCTATGGCTTCCCCGACGCGCTCTATCGGCTACGCTACCCGGCGCCGGGAGCGCCGAAGCTAGCGGGAGAGGTCTGCGAGCTGATGCGCGCGGGTGGGTTTGAATGCGAACTCGACCCGCGGCGCGGCCTCGACCATGGTGTCTGGAGCCCGCTGCTGCTGATGTACCCGCAAGCGCAGGTGCCGGTCGTGCAGGTCGCGATCCAGCCGCATCTTGGCGCGGCGCATCATTTTGCGTTGGGCGCGACGCTCGCACCGCTTCGGGACGAGGGAATCCTGATCATGGGAAGTGGTGGCGGGACTCATAATCTCGGACAAATCCGTGGCGGGGGAAATCCTCCGGCGCCGAAATGGGTGAGCGCGTTTGCCGAATGGCTTACGGACACGGTGACCGAGGGGCGCAGCGCAGAGCTGGTGAATTATCGGCGCGTCGCGCCGTACGCCGCCGAGAATCATCCGAGCGAGGAGCATTTCTTCCCGCTGATTGTCGCGGCCGGAGCGGCAGGTACGGGCGCGCGCGGTCGCTGCCTCCATGCGAGTTACACCTATGGAGTCTTAAGCATGGCATCGTACGCATTCGGCGAGGACGCGGCCGGTACTTGACGGGCGGTATGCCGGGCGGTCAAAGAAGGACGGCCGGGCTATCGATTAGACGAGGGTTGGGGGATCCCCGACGTCAAATAGCCCGGCCTTGCTTGGGGACAGGTGCTACTGCCTCTTGGGACGGGAAAGCAGAGCAAGAGTCAGCAAAGCAAGCCTCGTGCCGGAAAAATAGTGCTGGAAACACAAGATGTCTTTGATTTGAAAACTTCTTGAAATGCGAGAAAAATCGGATAACGAGGCCTATTTAAGCATCTAAATAGTCGAATCTTAAACAGATTCGCATCATGCGAAGCCCACTAGCGGCGGCCAAAAGGCGATGTGGATGCGATCGAATGTCCGGGTTGAGCGAGGACCGGACCTATGTTAATCGATACAGGCTCGGGGCGTGGCGCAGCATGGTAGCGCACCTGCCTTGGGAGCAGGGGGTCGGCCGTTCAAATCGGCTCGCCCCGATTTCGCGCCAGTAGCTCAGGTGGACAGAGCAGCGGCCTTCTAAGCCGCGGGTCAGGGGTTCGAGTCCCTTCTGGCGCGCATGAATCGGCTTTGACTCAGGCGCGAAGAGACGACGGTGAGTGTAGCTCAGTTGGTAGAGCACCGGGTTGTGGCCTCGGTGGTCGAGGGTTCAAGTCCCTTCACTCACCCCACATTATTCGTTACGTCGGACATTTCCGGGCGGGCCGTTAGCTCAGTTGGCAGAGCAGCTGACTCTTAATCAGCGGGTCCCGAGTTCGAGTCTCGGACGGCCCACCCCGAATCTCGACTCTCAGTCGTCGAGCCCCGAAGAGCGCGAGGCGCTGGTGAACATGTACCTGAACATGATCCCGATTGGTCGACTCGCTCGGGCCGAGGAGATTGCCAGCGCGGTGCTTTTCCTGGCGTCCGACCAGAGTTCCTACATGACGGGTGCGGATCTGATGGACGACGGTGGCGTCGGCCAAGTCTGAGACCCGAGAGTCGAGGGTCGCCGGGCCAAAAGCCTTCGCCAGTTACCATTTGCCCACATGTGCACCACCGTCGACATGGAGCACCTCCCCGGTTACCTGATCAGCCTCGGTAAGGTAGAGCACGGCGTCGGCGATATCCTGAGGGTCGGAGATGCGTCCCAGCGGTGATCGCGACTTTAGAACATCCTGAGAATCGTTCTTATGCAGCGGGGTATCGACTACTCCCGGCGCGACCGCATTCACTCGAATGCCATCCTTTGCATATTCCATCGCGAGACTTCGCGTGACGGTCTGAATTCCACCCTTCGTGATCATCGCAACCGAAGCATTCACTCCAGCTATGGGATGATCGGCCAGTGAGCCCGTTATACTGACGATGCTTCCGCCAGTCTTTTGGGCCAGCATCTGTTTGATCGCGAGCTGGCTGATGTAGATGAAGCCTTCCAGGTTGGTTGAAGCGAGAGCTTTGAAGTCCTCGGGGGTGTAGTCGGTAAAAGGCTTAATGATAAATATACCGGCGTTATTGACAAGCACATCGACCGACTTGAATCGGCTGGTCGCAGTGTCGACGATGTTCTCGGCCGTAGCGCTCTTGCCAATGTCTCCCTCGACCAACGCCAGCTTTTCCGACGGGGCAAATGCGCCGGATTTTGTGATGTTCAGCGAGTTTGCGACGACGCGGTAGCCCCGCGCAAGAAAAGTCTTGACCAAGGCCGCTCCGATGCCTTGGGAAGCACCCGTTACGATAACTGTCTTCGGTTCGTTCGGCATAGAAGAACTCCTTTGTATTCGTATGACTGCGGTGTTCTTGCTGCTTCAGACTCAGAGCCCAATGTTCTTTGGTCCGGCACAGCTGACCCAAACCTGCCGTGGATGCCGCTGATTGGGCGCGCGTTCACTGAGGTCATAGAGTTTGCTTTCGCTGTTTACTTGACTGTATTGTTCCTCCTCAACTC
>DATJRJ010000198.1:0-4105 GCA_035504735.1 Binataceae bacterium (SeqCode) | reverse complement strand
TCGTCAGCCCGAGAATATGGCCGGAAACTACCGATACCGCGCCGAACTCGCCCATCGCACGAGCGTTGCATATCACCACGCCATAAAGCAGGCCCCACTTCACGTTCGGCAGTGTGACCCGAAATAGGGTCTGCCAGCCGCCGGCGCCGAGCGTAATTGCGGCCAGCTCCTCCTCGCGGCCGGTCGCGTCCATCACGGGAATCAGCTCGCGCGCGATAAAGGGAAAGGTCACGAAAATCGTCGCCAGCACGATGCCGGGAACGGCAAAGATGATTCGTAAATCGTGCCGTGCCAGGAAAGCGCCGAACCATCCCTGGGCGCCGAACAGCAGCACGAAGATCAGTCCCGCGATTACCGGCGAGACCGCGAACGGCAGATCGATCAAGGTGGTGAGCAGGTTTTTGCCACGAAAATCGAAGCGCGTGATGGCCCAGGAAGCCGCCAGACCGAAGATCAAGTTAATCGGCACCGCGATGGCGGCGGCCAGCAGGGTCAGGCGGATGGCGCTGCGCGCCTCCGGATCGGTGATCGCCGCCAGATAGACCCGCAGGCCTTGCCGTAGCGCTTCCGCGAAGACCGCGATTAACGGAAGCACCAGGAATATGCCCAGGAAAAGCAGCGCGGCGGTGATAATCAGGATGCGGCCGAGGCGGGTCTCGGTGGTCGCGGCACGGACCCGCTCGCCGGGGTCGAGCGAGTAGATCCAGCCGCTATCGCCACCCAGCATCGAGCTCAGTTCGTACCCTTCAGGAGGCATAACGAACGGTGCTCCAACGTTGCACCAGGTTGATCAGGAACAGCAATGTAAACGAAAACAACAGCATCACCAGCGCGATTGCGGTAGCCGCTGGATAATCGAACTGTTCCAACTTCGTCATAATCAGCAGCGGGACGACCTCGGTATGCATCGGCATGTTGCCGGAAATGAAGACCACCGATCCGTACTCGCCGAGCGCGCGCGCAAACGCGAGCGCGAAGCCGGTGATGGTCGCGGGCATCAGAACGGGGACCGTCACGCGGATGAAGGTCTGCATGTGCGTGGCGCCGAGGGTGGTCGCCGCCTCTTCAAGCTCGGCCTCCAGATCCTGCAAAACCGGCTGAATCGTGCGCACCACGAAGGGCAGTCCAATGAACGTCAGCGCCACGATCACGCCTAATGGCGTGAACGCAATCCGGATACCCAATGGCGCGAACCAACTTCCAATCCAACCGTTCTGCGCGTAAATCGCGGTAAGCGTGATTCCGGCGACCGAGGTAGGAAGCGCGAACGGCAGATCGATCAGCGAGTCCAGCAGCCGGACGCCGGGGAATCGGTACCTGACCAACATCCACGCCACCGCCAGACCGAACACGACATTGACCATCGCGGCGATAAGCGAAGCTCCGATACTCAGCTCAAAGGCGGCGAGGACGCGTGACGAGGCGATTACAGTCCAGAACCGATTCCATCCCATCCCGGCGGTCTCGAGTGGAATGGTCGCGAGCGGGATCAGCGCGATGAGGCTCAGGTAGAGGACCGTGTAGCCCATCGACAACCCGAAGCCGGGCAGCACGTTGCGCCGCTTGCGCGATTTCGCCGGCTGCCCGTCTTCGAGCTTGTCGTCAGGCGTTTCAGGTCTAAATTTGGTCGGAAGCTCCGCCATTATCGAAATCGATATCGCGTATCGCTGCGAACGGCACCGGCTTGATGAGAACGACGCGGGAGAAGGTCGGCGATAGCTTTCAGTCGAAGCGGAACTTCTCTTTTCGCTCGATTTGAACGACTCGCGAATTATGGATGACTATCTCGACGGAGCCGTATTCGACCGATTTGACGGCGCGCAGGATTTCGCGCGTTATGACGGCGAATTGATCTACCGCGCCGTCAGTTGCCCCCGAGGGGACCTGGCTCTCGTTAGTTTGAATCATCTGAGCGATTTCCTCGCGCGAAGCCGATCAGTTTTTCCCAGAAGCCCACTCCGCAGACCAGACCGATCATGCCCAGATAAATGCTAAAAGCCATCCAATCCATCTTTGTTCTCCGTCGTGTCGCCAAATGGCTCGTTTCCTCGGAGTTGATTACGGCTCGCTAATCCCGGCTGCTGTCAGGGTAACCGTTTAATCAATTAAGATGATTAAGTCAAGTGGCTTACTCGACTATTGAGCCGAGGCGCAAAGACTCGATGAAGAACCTGTTGAATTTCTCGCGAATACGGAGCGGCCTTAGGATAGTTGTGGAGGCGTACAGATCGGAAAGTTAATCGCCTGAATGATCCCTCAAAGGTGCGGGTACGCTCTGAAAGCGTGGACGACGCTGCTCGAGAGTACGGCAAGGGGCCGGATTGATTTCGCACTCAGCCGCAGGGCGCTGGAGACTCGATTTGGATCCCAGGCGATTAGCCGCGCGGATTCTCATTGCTACCGGTACTCGATCATCAGTATAAGGAACCGGTAACCCATCGGTGCTTCCCAAAAGGAGAAGACAATGAAAACGGAGACCATCGATTATAAGGACGGCGCGCTGAACCTTCGCGGCTTTCTTGCTTACAACGAAAAGGCGAGCGGCAAGCGGCCGGGAGTGATCGTGATGCCCGAGGTTTTCGGCCTCACCGATCATGCCCGCATCAAAGCGCAGAAACTCGCCGAGCTGGGCTACGTGGCGCTGGCCGGCGATCCACATGGCAACGGTACGGTCTTCGAGGGTCTACAGGACGCGATGAAGGGGGCCGGTCCTCTGATGGGGGACCCTGCGGTGGCCCGCAATCGCATGAAGGCGACCTTCGATAAACTGGCCTCGCTGCCGCAGGTGGATTCAAGCCGTATCGCGTCGATCGGCTTTTGTATGGGCGGAACGCTATCGCTCGAACTGGCGCGCGCCGGCGCCCCGCTCAAAGGCGTGGTTTCTTTTCACGGTGGCTTGCAGACCCAACGTCCGGCAGAGCCCGGCAGCCTGAAGGCCAAGCTTCTGGTTTGCACCGGAGCCGAGGACCCATTCGTCCCGCCCGCCCAGGTGACCGCGTTTATCGAAGAGGTGACGAAGGCGAAAGCCGATTGGCAGGTCATTATTTATAGCGGGACCGGCCACAGCTTCACGAATCCCGATGCCGCCAAGGCCGGCGTTCCGGGCGTGGCCTACAACAAGTCAGCCGACGAACGTTCGTGGAAGTCGATGCAATCGTTCTTCGAGGAAATCTTCGGCGGGTGAGTTAATCGATCGTTCCAGATTTCAGCCGAATCTTTTCGAGGCTTGCGCTGGGCGGGTGAAACTCGCCCAGCGTCGCTTCCGTCAGTTAGCTTCCCGCATTGGGCTGGCGATACGCACAAATCGTTGAATCGAAGTCCGCGGTGTATTCAACGCCCCGATAGGCCTTCGAGGAAATTCAATACCACCCGGTCGTGCTCTTCCGGATGCTCCCATTGCGGCCAATGCGCCGCGTCATTCATGCAGTAGAAGGCAGCCCCGGGAATCAGACTCGCAATCCTCTGGCCCACGTCGGGCCCGGTGCCCGGATTCTTGTCGGTCCAGAAAACCAGGGTCGGAGTCCGTATCTCGGCGAGCCGCTCCTCGGGTACCGCGAAGCGGTCGAACAGGCCGCCGGGACTGAAGGCATCGTTGAAAACCGCTTTGAGAGCCGCCTGCGTCTCGGGCTCCGAATAAAACCGCTGCCGTAGCGCGAGCAGTTCATCGGTGACCCGATCCGGCGAAGCCATCAGCCACTCCAGGCGCTTGCGGATGGTGTCGTCGGTAGGATTTTCGATCGCCGCGATCGAGCGCGCGCGCAGCAGCTCGCGGCCTTCCTGCGGACGCTCCACAACTGAGCCGCGGCGAAACCGCACACCGCCGGTGGTATTGAGAATGATCGCCGCCAGCCGATCCGAATGATGCAGCGCCATCCAGATTGCGATCCATCCTCCCAATGATTCGCCCTCGAGGAAAATTCGATCGAGCTTCAGCGCATCCATGAGATCGAGCAACTGATCGGCGTAGGCCGGAATCGTGTCGGTGAACTTGGGCTTGGAAGAAAGGCCGTGCCAGATCAAGTCGATGGAAATCGCATGGGTCTTCTGCGCCAGGCGCAACAGGTTGCGGCTGTAGGCCTCCGCATGGCCGCCGATACCGTGAACC
>DATJRJ010000197.1:0-3960 GCA_035504735.1 Binataceae bacterium (SeqCode) | reverse complement strand
GACCCGATCGCGGCCGGCGGCGTACGCGGGTTCAAGACTCCGGCGATGGTGCTCAACGGGGTGGCTGATTTCTCGTTGTACCTGAATCACGGACGCAACCCTTACGGTAACTGAGCGGCGGCAGGGCTCGAAGTCCGATCGTAGTGACCGCGGCGAGCGCGATGGCTCCGAAGAGAGAACAAAGCTTTGGCGAGATCATCCGGATGCGCCGGCGTCAGCTCGACCTGACGCAGGAGGAAGTGGCGCGCCGGATCGGAACGTCCGTGCCATATGTGGGCCATCTCGAATCGGCCAAGCGACATCCGTCGGACCGGATCGTGGCTCGCCTGGCCGAAGTGCTCGGCTTGGAGCGGCGGGCGCTCTATTTTCTGGCTAATCCCGCGGCGCGCGAGCTGATCGAACCAAAAAAAATCGCTAGCGAAGGACCGGCCTGGGAACGTTTGCGCCGCGACGATCGCCTAAGGAAACTCCATCGCGTGACACCCGAGGAGATGGCGATCCTCGGCGGGGTGGCGCAGATGGGCGAAGTCCGCAGCGTCGACAGCTTCATCCACCTGCTTAATACCATCCGCTACGTGCTGTCGCGCTGATGGACCCGCGCCCCGCCGGCGGCTGATGCCACGCGGGCGAGCCGAGCGAGTTTCGGATAGAGCGCCCGGTTGGAGGCGATTAACCCGGGCAGTCTCACATTCGGCTGATTGAGCTTTACCGGTTCGCCGTCAAGGCCGGTGACACAACCGCCCGCCTCGAGGATGAGCGCGGTGCCGGCGGCGATATCCCACTCGTTTTTAGGCAAGCGCGTGAAGGTGGCGTCGCCGATCCCCGCCGCAACCATCGCGAGCTTGTAGGCGACGCTGCCGGTCGGGCTGACCTTTACCTGGCCGTGAAATACCTGCCATTCGCCACGAGCGGTTTCGCTGCGGCTGGCGAGCACGGTGGCGCGGCGCAGCGTGCGGGTGCGGCTCACGCGCACGCGGCGGCGGTTCAGATGGCAGCCGAGTCCCCGTGCGGCCCAGAACATCTCGCGCCGTACCGGATTGTAGGTCACGCCGAGTATCGGTTCGCCGTGCTCAGCCAACGCGATTGCGATCGAAAATTCCGGCACGCCGGTGATGAACTCCTTGGTGCCGTCGAGCGGATCGACAATCCATACCCGCGCACACTGGAGGCGTGTTTGGTCGTCCTCGGTCTCCTCGGACAGCCATCCGTAAGCGGGAAACGCATCGCGCAGCAATCCTGCGATAGCGCGGTTAGCCTCGAGGTCGGCCGAGGTAACGGGGTTGTTGCGTCCTTTCGAGCCGATCGTGAAATCGCGATCGTGCCAATACCGCCGCAGGATACTGCCCGCGGCTCGGGCGGCCGCGATCGCACCGGCGAGCGCCTTCAGCAATTCAGGATCGGGCACGGAAGTCCGGGCGGGAGCACGCCGATGATGATAAACAGGTCGCATCCGGATCTACTTTCTGGCCCGCACCATCAGCGCTTACCCTGCTTCATCCGGCGGCGGCGCACTTTCTCGTAGGCCGCAGTCAAATCGCTCAGGATCTCGACACGCCGCTCGTAGAGCCGCCGTGGCTTGCGGGGTTTGCGTCGCGCCAGCGCATAGGCGGTGATCAATGGCAGCGCGACCGTGCTGTCAACGTAGCATACCACCGAATCGGGCAGCCGCGATGGATCGATCTTGCCCCAACTCACGGCCTCGGCCGGAGTCGCGCCCGAAAGCCCGCCGGTATCGGGCCGCGCGTCGGTCACCTGCAGAAAGAAATCGTGGCCCTTTTCCGCGACGCCCATCACTTCCTGAATTTGCGGTTCGGTCTGGAGCACGAAATTCTTGGGCGAGCCGCCGCCCAGGATGAAGACCGCGCTTCGGCCGGCGCGTTTGGCCGCCCACACGATCGCCGCGGTCTCGTTCACGTCGGCCAGCGGATCGAGCCGGATGGCGAGGCCTTCCATCTGCAGCACCGCGAGATTCATCCCAATCGACGAGTCGCCAGGCGACGAAGTATAGATCGGCAGCGCATGCTCGTAGGCGGCGGCGAGCAATGATCGGCGCTTGAGCTTCAGCACGCGCTCGCGCTGCGCGACGTAGCGTCCGGCGCGATAGTGGAACTCGGCGCTGCTCATCGGATGCTGAAACTCCTCCTGGCTGGCGATGCGGCGGAAGAATTCGTCGGTCGAGAGCAGCACCTTGTAATCAAAGAAGATGTCATAAATGCGCACCACGCCTGCGCGCCGGAGTGCGACGTCGTCGGCCTCGGCCGAGCCCTGGAACATCCCGAGCCCGAGGCCGAAATGCGTGTCATGGTACAGATTGGCGCCGGTCGAGACGATCCAATCAACGAAACCGTGCTCGATAAGTGGGATGAGACACGACATCCCGAGTCCCGCCGGTGTAAGCGCCCCGGTGAGACTCATCCCGACGGTCACGTCCGGCGCGAGCATTTTTTCCGCGAACAACCGGCAGGCCTCGCGCAAACGCCGGCCGTTGTAGGCGAGAAAGGCACTATCGACGAGTTCGGCGGCGGTCATATCGCCGCGCACCGGCGCCGGATTAATGCGTGCGCCCGAAAGATGTTTCAGAGTCCGTTTTGCCATCCGCTTCCTCTTTGGCTGGCGAGATGCTATCGGCAGAGTTTGCCAGTTTTCCGCCGCCGACTTAAGATTGCTCTGGCGGGGACAAGTTGGACGTCAAGCCGCTTTGGGGAGCGTGCGATGGCAGTTCTAGTCATAACTCAGCAGATCGGCAGCCGTGGTCTCGAGATCGCGGAGCTCGCCGCGCGCGAGCTTGGTTATCGCCTGGTGGCCGGTCCGGAACTCGTCGACCAGGTTTCGCGCCGCTACAAAATTACGCCCGAGCAGTTGCTGGTGGTGGATGAACGCAAGCCGCATTTCTGGGAGCGGCTGCGTACCGATACCGACCGCTTCGTGGCTTTCTTGCGCGCCGAGCTGCTGAGGAATCTCGCCGAAGATCGAGTGATCCTGGTGGGCCGCGGCATTGCCCATCACCTGCCTCAATCCGGATGCGGGGTGCGCGTCCATGTGATCGGTAACCCGAGCGATCGGATGGCGCGGGTCGCCGTCGATGAGAAGCTGAGCCGGGGTGCGGCCGAGAAGCGGGTGCGCGAGTATGACCACGAAATTCGCAGCCGTGTGCAAACCGTGTGCGGACTGGATATCGAAGATCCGAATGTCTATGGACTGGTGCTCAACCGCTCCGCGATGACGCTCGAAGGCTGCGCAGCGGTGCTGGTGGCTGCCGCCCGTGAGATCGATTCGCGAGTCACGCCCGAGGATTGGCAGCGGCTGCGCGACGCCGCGCTCGGCGCGCAGGTGCGAGCCGCCATCCACGCGCATCCGCAACTGAACTCCTCGCAAATCGAAATCCAATGCCTGAACGGTGCGGTGCGGGTCAACGGGCCCGGACTGGTGCCGCCGTGGGACGGTCTCACCGACCAGGTCGTGCGGCAGGTCAACGGCGTCGCCTCGGTCGAGATCACCGCTGAGGGTGGCGCGATGCCAATCTTGCCCGAGTAGCGAGTCCGTCGATCTAATCGCGCCCGCCGCCGGCGCAGCTCGCTTACCGGCCCGCCGGCGCCATGCTATGGTCGCGCTCTTGCAAACGCGGCCATGCGCTTTCTGATCATCTTTCTGGCTACTGGTTTCTATTCCGGCTACGTGCCGGCGATTCCGGGTACCGCCGGCTCGGTAGTTGGCGTCGCGGTCTGGTGGCTGGTTTTTCTACCGCTGTGGCGTCGCTCGCCCGCCGCGGCGATCGCTTTGTGGGTGATCACGTTCGCCGCCGGGTGCTTCATCTCGGGGCGGGCCGAAGAGATTTTCGGCGAGCATGACAGTTCGAAAATCGTGATCGATGAAATCTGCGGGATGGTCGCCACGATGTTCCTGGTGCCGCAAGGATGGCTATGGGTGGCGGCCGGCTTCGCCGCCTTTCGCCTGTTAGAC
>DATJRJ010000196.1:0-4779 GCA_035504735.1 Binataceae bacterium (SeqCode) | reverse complement strand
TCTCTCGCCATGATCTCTATGTCAAACTTGATTGGCGCTAATTATCAAGCAAGCTTGAAGCCAAGTCAAAGAGCGATTTGCAAACTCTGAGAACCCTGAGCTCACCAGAACGAACAGGTAACCGGTTAAGCCGCGAGATCTTCGGCCAGATTAGCCGCCAATTGGCCCTCGATTACATAACGTCCGGTTAGTTTTGGATGGTCGATCTCGATCGCAATCCGTCCGTTCTTCGCCTGCTCCAGGAACCGATCGGGACCAATACCGATCGGAAAGCGTACGAACTGGACGGCGCTAACCCGCTCAGTCGTCATCTGCCGGATATCGAAACGGGCTGGAATCCGGCGCGCTTCGATCACGATCCAAAGATGGCGATCGATTCCGAGCAGTTCGCGCAGCCGTTCGGTACGCTGCGGAGAATCTTCGAATTCGATCATCATCGTGGCCGACAATTCGCCGCCGCCGGGCATCAGCTCGTTGTAGGTCTCGATCTCATGCTGGATGGGGGCGGGATCGCTGATACGTTCGGTGAGCAGCATCTCTTCGATCTGATACCAGACCGTGCGGCTGTTTTCGAAAATCAGCGTCAGGTGGTCCGCGATAGTTATCCGGCGGCGGTTTCTTTCGCCAATAAACAGCGGCCGCAGAACCCCTCTAACTCGCTGGTAGTCCGGATAGGCGAGAATGTCGCCCGCTTCGATCGGTTTCATGATGTCTAGGCTCCAGACGGATTATCGGGAACCGGCGGCGGCACCGGCTCCGGAAAGCCCTCCGGCTCGTAAGCGCGGGCCAGCACTTCGATCGGATGCAGCGGGCGCAGTCCGGTGGCCTGCTCGATCTGGAGTCCCGCAAGCTGGCAATCGGTCGCCAATACCTTGGCCCCGGCCTCGCTCATTCCGGCAAACGCCTTCGCGCCGAGTTTCATCGAGAGCGCGAAGAACTCGCTCTTCATTGCCCAGGTCCCATCGTGAGCCGTACACGCATCCACGGTCGTGACCTCGGTGCCGGGTATCGAACGAATCAGGTCACGCGATCGCATACCGATATTCTGCGCTTTCAGATGACACGGCAGATGGTACGCCACTGAACCCGGTGTCGAGCGAAAGTCCCGGTCCATCAGCCCCTGACGACGGAGATTATAGAGCACCTCGTGAGTATCGACCACCGCCGCAGCTAGCTCGCGGGCTTCATCGGTTCCGAGCAGATCGGGATACTCCTGACGCATGGTGAGTGAGCAGGTCGGATTGATGGCGGCTACCTTGTACCCCTGGCGGACCAGCGGCAGCATCGAGGCGACGTTGGCGCGCGCCTGCTTCTGCGCGAAGGCCACATCGCCACCATCGAGCGCCGGCATCCCGCAACAGTTCTGAGCGGGGCACGCTAGGGCGCATCGGTTGCGCGCCAGTACCTTAATTGCAGCCTGGGCCGGAGCCGGGCCGTAATAATTGCTGTAGCAGGTGTAGAACAAAATCACCTTGGCGGCGGGCTCGCTGGGAGCCGGCGGCAGCGGATTTCGCTGCAGCCATTTCTCGAACGTCTCGCCCACGAACTCGGGTAGCTTCTTGTCGCGCGCGATGCCGAGCAACTTGTCCATGACCACGCGCTGAAAGCGTTGGCGGCAGCCCCAATTCGCCAACCCCGGCGCCATCGAGCCGAGCTTGCCCAGCCGGTCAGGATCCCCGAGCAGCTTCTCGCGCAAGCCGACACCGTGGTCGCGAGCCTTGACCGCTCGCGCCCGCAGCATCAGCCGCGGGAAATCGAGTTGAAACTCATGGCCATCGCGTGGCGTGTAGGGACAGCGCAAATAGCAGAGCTTGCAATCATAACAGAGGTCGACCACACGCTGCTTTTCGGCTGCGCTCAGGTTGCGGACGTCCTGGTCCTTAGCATCCGCCGCATCGAACATTTCGGGAAACGAGCCGCACAGATTGAAGCAAAGCCGGCAGCCCAGACAGATGTCGTAAACCCGATCGATCTCGGCGGCGAGGCCGGACTTATCCCAGTATTTTGGTTCGGCCGGACTGTAGGTTAACCCGGCAGTCGGTTTGCCTTCGATGCGACTCATTCAGTGTGTTCCATTTTAGAGCGCGGTGACTTCAAGCGTCGACACACAATGGCGCGCCGCGCCAGGCCGGCGCCCCGCCACAGCCGAAGCGTGTTGAACCAACGCGAGAGGGCCGGTCAACCCGACCCTCGCGCTGGGCAAGCGGATCAATCCCGCTCGGTTCTAAGCGTTTTCGCCGATCAGAGCGTCCCGGTAGCTTTGCTGAAGCGGCCGGCGTGCGATTTCTCGGCCTTGGCGAGAGTCTCGAACCAGTCCGCAATCTCCGGAAAGCCTTCCTCGCGCGCCGATCGCGCCATCCCGGGGTACATCTCGGTGTACTCGTAGGTCTCGCCGTGCACTGCCGATTTGAGATTCAGCAACGTATCGCCGAGCGGCAGATCGGTAGCTGGGTCGCCGACGGTCTTGAGATAATCCAGATGCCCGTGAGCGTGGCCGGTCTCGCCCTCCGCGGTATCGCGAAACAGTCCCGCGATTTCCGGCTGACCCTCGACGTCCGCCACCTTGGCGAAGTAGAGGTAGCGGCGGTTGGCCTGACTTTCGCCGGCGAACGCATCCTTGAGATTCTGATGGGTCTTGGTTCCTTTGAGTGACTTCATCTTCCTGCCTCCCTGAGTTAATTGGTTTGCTTAGTCGTGTGGCTACGTGTCTCCTGCGTCTGACAGTCGGCGCAAAGTGCGTGGACCTCGAGTGCGCAGCCCAACAGCCGGAACTCGCCCAATTCGCGCCGCCCATCGAGCACCCGGTCTATTCCAGGAATCTCGATATCGTGAATTCGCCGGCAGCGGACGCATACGACATGATGGTGTGGCGCTGTATTGCCGTCGTAGCGGGCGCTGTCGTGGAGCGCGGTAACCTTGCGCGCTTCCCCAATCCGGCACAGGGTTTCGAGCGTCCGATGGACGGTGGCGAGCGAGATGTGCGGATGCTCGCGGCGCACCGCGGCATAAATTGCCTCGGCGCGTGGGTGGTCGGCGGCGGCGAGCAGTGCGCGAATAATCGCGAGGCGCTGCGGAGTTACCGCCAGGCCACCGCGATGGCATCGCTCGGCGAATTCAGCCATCCGTCCGGCCGCGTAATCGGCGCGCCGTTTATCGTTTACCATTTGCACTTTCATCGCAGGTGAGAATCATTATCATCTATTCCGCGCCGCCCGTCAAGCAGCCAACGAATCCGGATTGGATGCCAAACTTCAGCGGCCGCGCAAGATTTCCATCAGGCCCGGCCCGATCTGAGCGCAGCGAAGAATCCAGGATTCATCACCATACCTGCCTGAGTGGAAGCCGAGGTGCAGATTCCCTTCAGGGCGGCGATCTGACTTGCAGAGGCTCCCGGCGCGCGCTCGGTCGGCTTGCCCTTGCTTTCGATCAGGAAAACAATAGAGATAGTGAGGTCGCGGCGGGCATGATTCGCTCGATACGCCGGTCGTGATTCCGGTCGGTTTGCCAAGAAACTAAGTGCATCGAACCGGTTGAGCCGGTAGAAGTTTGAACATGGAAAAGCGCAGAACCGTTTCCACCTATCTGGTCGGTGGCGCGATGACGCAAAAGACGCCGGCCGACGCCTCGATGGCGTTTCCGGAGAGCTTCGCCACCACGCGCCTGCAGGACGCGATTCAATGGGCGCGCAAGTACTCGTTCTTCCCGTACCCGTTCGTGACTGCCTGCTGCGGAATGGAATACTTCTCAGCCGCCGGCCCGCGCTACGATATCGACCGCTTCGGCGCGGCATTGCCGCGTTTCACGCCGCGCCAGGCCGATCTGCTGTTCGTGGTCGGTACCATCACTCAGCGCCAGGCGCCGATTCTGCGGCGGGTCTACGAGCAGATGGCGGAGCCGAAATGGGTGGTATCGTTCGGCGCCTGCACCAGCTCGGGCGGCCCCTATGACAATTACGCCGTACTGCAGGGGATCGATCGCGTGGTACCGGTAGCGCTCTATATTCCCGGATGTCCGCCGCGGCCGGAGGCCGTGCTCGATGGACTCATAAAGCTCCAATTTCGCGTGCAACACGAGCGCGATGGCCATCCCTGGCCTGAGATCCACGGCAGCGGTCGCCGGATCGAATAATCGTGAAGAGCGTTCAGGTCACCGTCGACGGGCGCAAGCTCGAAGCGCCGGAAGGCACGCCCCTACTGCAGGTGATGCTCGATGCCGGGATGGATATCCCGCATTACTGCTACCATCCGCGGCTCAGCATCGATGGTAGTTGCCGCTTCTGCCAGGTCCGTATCGAGGGAGTGCCCAAGCTCCAGATCTCGTGCAACACGCCGGTCCGCGATGGGATGGTGGTCAAGACCGACGATCCGGAAGTCCACCAGGTCCGCCGTGGCGTGATAGAGATGCTGCTGCTGAACCATCCGCTCGATTGTCCGATCTGCGACAAGGCCGGCGAATGCTGGCTGCAGAATTATGCGATGGAGTTCGGCTCGCGGGTTGGCCGCACGATCGATCCGCGCCGCAAGCGCGGCAAGCGTCTCGATATCGGCGAACGGATGCTGCTCGATCAGGAGCGCTGCATCCTATGCAGGCGCTGCGTGCGATTTTGCAATGAGATAAGCAAGACCGGCGAGCTGCACATTTTCACGCTCGGCGATCACTCTCTGCTCGATGTCTACGAAGACCAGCGGCTCGACAACGATTACTCAATGAACACTGCCGATGTCTGTCCAGTCGGGGCGCTCGAGACCAAGGATTTTCATCATCGCATCCGGGTCTGGT
>DATJRJ010000195.1:0-35183 GCA_035504735.1 Binataceae bacterium (SeqCode) | reverse complement strand
TCGCGTCGAAGATTCTACTGCGCCTGTCACAATAGAGCCAAAATCTTTCCCTTGCCTCTCCGCGCCCGCGACGGAGACCATGCGCCGACGGGCGGCCGCGATCATCATGCGAACGCGGCCGCTTCGGCCGCGGGAAACGCTGTGGATCAAACTCCGGCTGAGCCTTGCAACCTAAGGCCGGCCGGTCAAACTATACAGCGAGCTGAAATTGGAGACGCAAAACGGAAATCCCGGCTAAAAACTTTCGATTAGTATGATGCGATCGATGAATAGGGCCGTGCAGGTTCCATCGTTCCCGGTCTATCCTCGGCTCACGGCCATCGTCGCCCTGCTCGTGACGATAATCGCTGGCGCGACCGCCACGCACGCCGCTCCGGTGCTGGTCGTGACGCCCAAGACTCTGTCGTTCGGCACGCAGTCCTGGAACACGACCAGTGCTACCAAGACGGTTACGCTCAAGAACAATTCCAAGACCGCGATCACTATCACGGCCATCGCACCGAGCAGCGGCTTCCAGGTAACCCCTTCAGGAGCATGCGTCGGGCCTCTGGCCGCACACTCGAAGTGCACGTTCGATGTGGCGTTCCTTCCCGCCAGCGCGGAGGCCTACGTCGGAACAGTCAGTATCACCGACGACGCCGCGCATAGCCCACAGGAGGTCAAACTGGCCGGGACTGGAACATCTGTCGCCGGGATGCCGGCCGGTCACGTGCTGGTAGCGGGCGGCGTATCCAACGCCTCGACCATCCTGGGTACGGTCGAAATCTACGATCCGATCGCGCGTGCGTTTTCGTCGGCCGGCTCGATGAGCGACAGCCGCGCCTTCGAGACTGCCACCTACCTCGATCCGGCGGTGGTGGAAGGCGGCGGACTCGCCGGAACCGTGCTGATTAGCGGCGGCGAGGACAACAACGAGGCCATCGTCCCGACCTCCGATATTTACACCCCCGACGTCGGCCTGAGCGCCGGCAACTCGATGCAGGTGGCCCGCGCCGCCCAGACCGCGACTTTGATTACCGTTGGACCGCTGCAGGGGCAGGTGCTGATCGTAGGAGGAACGGACGACACTTTCACTTCCGTGCAAAGCGCGGAGCTGTTCGATCCGTCGACCGGCGAGTTCACGCTCACCGGCTCCCTCAACATGCCGCGCAGCGCGCACACCGCGACGATGATCGATAGCTGCAGTTGCCCCCTGGATGGCGACGTTCTGGTCGCCGGCGGCTACGACAACACCTCGACGCCGCTCGCCTCGGCCGAGCTGTTCGATGCATCGACACAGACCTTCAGTTGCGTCGGCGGTGGATCGGCGCCTTGTCCGGCCGTGATGACCAACGCGCGCGCCGAACATGCAGCCGCCGAGCTGACCAACGGCGAGGTCCTGATTACGGGCGGCTACGAGAAGGTTCCCAACGCGGCGGGCAGTGCCCCGGGCACCGCGACCGCAGATATCTACGATCCTGCAACCGGCGCGATGGACACCGGTCTCAAGATGCGGCACGCGCGCCAGGGCCATACCGCGACCCTGATCGCCGGCTGCAACTGTCCGCTCGACGGCGCGGTGCTGATCGCGAGCGGCGCGGATACAACTCTCAAGGCCACTCCCACCGCTGAGTTGTATATCCCGGGCACGGGTTTCGTCGCGACCGGAAGCATGAAGACCGGACGGGTGACAGCCGCTGCGACACTCTTCCCCAGCGGACAGGTTGCGGGCCAGGTCGTGATTATCGGCGGTGTCAAAGCAACCGGGCCGGCCAGCGGTCCGGTGCTGAAGAGCGCCGAGATCTACGATCCTATCACCGGAAAATTCTCGGCTGCGGGCACTATGAGTTCGGCCCGCAACGAGCAGGGACAGGCGCTGATACCTTAGCGTCGGATCTCAACGGCCGGCTGCGGCCCACAGCTATGCAGCCCGGCGGCGTCCAAGTCGAGCCCCAGCCGCAGGATCGCCATGACAGCTCAGCCGATCCATGCGCTCCAGATCACAACCAGCAGGACCGGAATCGAAGGAAGTCCTCCTAAGAGCCTGGGTGTCTGCTCGGATACCAATCCGGTGACGACGGCCGAAAGGAAGTAGACCATCAAAAACACCGCCTGAAGCAGGAGCCGCTCCTCGAAACTATCTTTACTCGGGCGCACTCGTACTCGACTGCTGTCGATCAGGACCAGGCCACTCACAAAAGTCGTCCAGGTGCCGGTAATGTAGGTTGTAATAATTCCGGGCAATCTAAGCGGTAGCAGCGCTCCGCTTTGAAGACCGATGCCGGTGGCGACGCAGCCGAGCAAGATCAAGGACTCTGCCCGACTCGGAGCGGCGTGGATTTTTATCCATCCAACCGCGGCTGCAAACAGCAAGAGAGTCTCCAAAAGCAAGGTCAGTGAAACCGACTTTGACCAGATTGACCCGGGTTTCACGTGGCGGGTAAGAAATGATCCTGCCGCTACGCCTACCCCATAGGCGGCCAGTGAGACTAATGGATGGAGAACGTTGCCGTCTTTACCGAATATGGAAATACCAAGCAGGACCGTATTTCCTGTCATGTTGGCGACAAAGGCATGGCCGAGCCTCAAAAAGCTCCAGCCATCGGCCGAGCCCGAGGTGACGGCCAGCAAGAAAAGAAACTTATCGCGTTCAGTGGCTTCCACGTTGACGGCCAGCATCGGACCAAAAACGTGTCATATGATCAAGCATTCCGTGACTGATATCAGCTTGCGACGATTCAATTCATGTAGCATTGAGCGTCGCAGCCGGTTGAACATCGCAGTAATTCCGCGCAAGTATCACGCCATGGCAGCACGGTAGGCTCGGCACCCACAAGCCGCCGAAGATGCCGTGTATAAGGTACGCCTCGACCCTGCAAGCTGATGAATGTGACGCGCGGAAAGCCGCACGCTAGCCATCGCTGGCCATGGCTATTCAGCGGCGTCCGGCCCGTCGCTCGTGCCGGAGTGGGGCGCGACGTGCTGGCCGGCATCACGCTCGCCGCGATGAGCGTGCCGCAGGCGCTGGGCTATGCGCGAATCGCGGGCATGCCGGTCGTTACCGGACTTTACACTCTGCTACTGCCGCTCACAGCCTTCGCGACGCTCGGCTCATCGCGCTACCTGGTGGTGGCGGCCGACTCAGCGACGGCAGCGATCCTGGCGGGCAAGCTGTCGCAGATTGCGCCGATCGGCAGTGAACATTATGTGGCGCTGGCTGGATTGGTGGCGCTGTTGACGGCCGGATACCTGCTGCTCGCGCTATTATTCAAGCTGGGCTTCATCGCCGACTTCCTGGCGCAGACGGTGCTGGTGGGCTTTCTAACCGGCGTAGGCATTCAAGTCGGCATCGCGATGCTCGGCGACATGCTGGGAGTGCCGGTCAACTCCAACCGGACGCTTGATCAGCTCACGCAGGTCGGCCGCGGTTTGCCGGAGCTGCATGTGCCGACACTTTGCATCGCCGGGGCGGTGGTGGCGATGGTTCTAATCCTCAATCGCGTTGCGCCGCGGCTGCCGGGTCCGCTGCTCGCGGTCGCCGGCGCGATCGCAGCGAGTGCCGCATTCGATTTCGCCGGACATGGCATCGTGGTTATTCAACGGATCGCTGGAGGGCTGCCGCCGATCGGCCTTGCGGATATGAACTGGCGAGAAATTCCGCAGTTGCTCCCGGTGGCCGGCTCGTGCTTCCTGATGATCGTCACCCAAAGCGCTGCGACCGCGCGGGCCTACGCATCCCGCCATCGCGAAATGCTTGACGAGAACACCGACCTGCTCGGCCTCTCGGCGGCTAATGCCGCGGCGGCGCTGAGCGGCACGTTCGTCGTCAATGGAAGCCCGACGCAAACCGCAATGGTCGAGCGCTCCGGCGGGCGCAGCCAGATCGCGCACCTCGCCACCGCCACGGTCGTGGCCCTGGTGCTGGCCTTCCTGACCGGCCCGCTGCACTATCTGCCGAGATGCGTGCTCGCCGCCATCGTCTTTACGATCGCCGTCGACCTCGTTGACGTGCGCGGCTTGCGCGCCATTCGGCGCGAGAGCTCGGGCGAGTTCTGGATGGCGATGATCACCGCCGCGGTAGTGGTCGTAATCGGCGTCGAGCAGGGCATCCTGCTGGCGGTAGCGCTGTCGCTGCTTTGGCACGTACGTCACAGCTATAGACCATACACCGCGGTCCTGGTCGACAACCGGGGGCAATGGCGTGCGGCGCCGGCCGTTCCGGGCGCGCTGAGCGGCCCGGGCCTTGTGATCTTTCAGTTCGGGGCGGACCTCTTCTATGCCAACGTCGGCCGCTTTGTGGCCGACGTGCGCGGCTTGGTGGAAGGAGTAAACCCGCCGGTGAAATGGCTGGTAGTGGATGCGGGCGCGATCACCAGCATCGATTATTCAGCCGCACGCGTATTGGGGGAATTGCAGCAGGACCTGATCAGCCACGAGATTGCGCTGGTGCTGGTACACGCGGGACCATCGCTGCGGGCCGATCTGCGACGCCATCGGCTGACCGACGTAATCGGTAGCGATCATATCTTCGAGACCCTGCATGAGGCGCTCGCCGCGATAAACGGTCAGCGCGTTCAGGTCGTGCGCGCCGCCAATCCCGCGGGACCAGCCGATGCGCCACCGCTCGGCTGGCCGATCATTTGATCGATCAGCCAGCGGTTACGAAGATTCCGAGTGGGTCGGACGCTGCCGGCTGGCTCAGGCTGCAGGAGCCGGACTGCCGGCGCCGCCCTGCTCGGGGGAGTCGTTCAGCGAATCGCGCAACTGCTTGCCGGCGCGGAATTTGGCCGAGCGACTCGCGGAAATCGCGATCGGTTGGCCGGTTTTTGGATTGCGCCCGGTCCGAGCCTGGCGGGTGGAGACCGAAAAGGTGCCAAATCCTGAGATATTGACCCGCTCACCCTGCTGGAGGGCAGTTATGATGTCCTCCAGCATGATGTTGATGGCCTTTTCGGCGTCGGCCTTGTTAAGCACCCCAGGGAGCTTGTTAGACAGTCCCTCGATTAGTTCGGCCTTGGTCATAGTCTTCCCCACCAGCTAGTAAGACTGCATCCGTCTTGCTGTCAAGCGCCGGCCGAGGCCGGATTTTGGTCCCCTGTCGATCGATATCGCTAAGACAGATTCGGAGCGATGGTCGAGTCGTCCTCGTCCTCATCGACCAGCGGTTTATCGAGCTGATCATTGAAGACCTCTTCGGCTACAGCCGCCGGTTTAAAGAACGCCTCGGGGTCGGACAGGACCAGTGCGTGCCGCAGCACCTGATCCATGTGCTCGACCTGGATCAGCGTGACATTCTTGAGAATCTGCGGCGCGATTTCTTCGATGTCCTTTTCGTTTTCCTTGGGAATCAGGATGGTGCGGATGCCGCCGCGATGGGCCGCGAGCACCTTCTCCTTAAGTCCGCCGATCGGCAGCACCCGCCCGCGCAGCGTAATCTCGCCTGTCATCGCGACGTCGTTGCGCACCGATACCCGGCATAGCGCGGAGACCAGCGCGGTCGCCAGCGTGATACCCGCCGAGGGGCCATCCTTGGGGATCGAGCCCTCCGGAATGTGCAAATGAATGTCGATCTTCTGGTAGAAGTCGGGCTTCAGCCCGAGCGTGGCAGCGCGCGACCGGACATATGACAGCGCGGCCTGTGCACTCTCCTGCATCACATCGCCCAACTGGCCGGTAACCGTCAGCTTGCCGCGGCCCGGCAGGATCGTGACTTCGACCGACAGCAGCTCGCCGCCCAGCTCGGTCCATGCCAGGCCGGTAGCGACGCCGATCTGCGGCTCGACCTCCGCGATCCCGTAGCGATGGCGCGGCGGACCGAGATGCTTGGCGAGGCTGGAACTCGAAATCTTGACGCTCGCGTTGCGATCGTTCTTGACCACCTCGACCGCGACCTTACGGCATACCGAGGCGAGCTCGCGCTCCAGATTACGCACCCCGGCCTCGCGCGTGTAGCGGCGGATGATGCCGAGTAGCGCGGCGTCGGAGAACTCGATGTTCTCGGGCTTGAGGCCATTCGCCTCGCGCTGTTTGCGGACCAGGTACCGCCGCGCGATGTTGAGCTTCTCGTTCTCCGTGTAGCCGGGAATCCGGATGATCTCCATCCGGTCCTGCAACGGCCGCGGGATGCGGTCGAGGGTGTTGGCGGTGGTAATGAACATCACCTTCGACAGGTCGTAATCGCAATCGAGATAATGATCGTTGAAAGTGCAGTTCTGCTCAGGATCGAGCACTTCGAGCAGGGCCGACGACGGATCGCCGCGGAAATCGGTCGACATCTTGTCGACTTCATCGAACAGCAGGACCGGATTGCCCGAGGCCGCCCGGCGCATCGACTGGATCACTTTGCCCGGCAGCGCGCCGATATAGGTGCGGCGATGACCGCGGATTTCGGCCTCGTCACGCACGCCGCCCAGCGAGACGCGGACGAATTTGCGGCCCGTGGCGCGCGCGATCGATTTACCGAGCGAAGTCTTGCCGACGCCCGGAGGCCCGACCAGGCAGAGGATTGGGCCCTTGAGCTGTCCGACCAGCGTCTGCACGGCGAGGTATTCGAGGATCCGCTGCTTGACCTTCTCGAGACCGTAATGGTCCTCCTCGAGGATGCGCTCGGCTTCCTTGATATCGAGCTTGTCTTCGGTGTACTCGAACCAGGGCAGCGCCAGGAACCAGTCGAGATAGTTGCGGACCACGGTCGCCTCGGCGGACATCGGCGACATCATCTTGAGCTTCTTGATTTCGCGCTCGCACTTCTCGCGCGCCTCGGCCGGCATCTTTTTCTGACGCAGCTTTTCTTCCAATTCCTGGATCTCGTTTTTGAACTCGTCCTTTTCGCCGAGTTCCTTCTGGATGGCCCGCATCTGCTCGTTGAGGTAGTACTCCTTCTGGGTCTTCTCCATCTGCTTCTTGACCCGGGAGCGGATGCGTTTTTCGACCTCCAGTATTTCCAGTTCCGAGCGCATGTAGCCGAGGATCTTCTCGAGCCGCTCGGCCGGATTGAGACATTCGAGCAACGCCTGCTTGTCCTCGAGCTTGATGCCAAGGTGGCCGACCAACTTGTCGGCCAGGTAGGCCGGATCGTCGACCGCGGCGATCGAGGTTACCATCTCGGGCGGAATCTTCTTGTTGAGCCGCACGTAATTGTCGAAGGTCGAGTTGACACTGCGAATCAGCGCCTCGACTTCGGGAGTGCGCTCGCTCAGCTCTTCGATCTCCTCGGCCTCGACCTGGAAGTAATCTTCTTCAGCGATGTACTTGAGAATGCGGGCGCGCTTCTTGCCCTCGAGCAGCGCCTTTACGGTTCCGTCCGGCAGGCGCAAGAGCTGCACGACGACGCCCAGCGTCCCGATCGGATAGATGTCGGAGGGCGATGGATCGGCCACCCGCGCGTCTTTCTGCGCGACCAGCAGGATGGGCTTCTTGCTGGCCTCAGCCGCTTCCAGGGCCTTGATGGACTTCTGGCGGCCGACGAAGATCGGATAGACTTCGTGCGGGAAAACGATCAATTCGCGCAACGGCAGCAACGGCACCAATTCGGCCGGCATGTCGTCGCGATTATCTTTCTTATCGTTACGGAAAAGCATCTGTCTGATTCGAACCTGTTCCTTTAGGCGGTCTCAGCAGTTTTCTGATAGACGAGCAGCGGCTGCTCCTTCTGTGTGACAACCTCTTCTGAGATCAACACCTCTTTGATATTCGGCTGCGACGGGATCTCGTACATCAGGTCGACCATGATACTTTCCATTATAGCACGCAGCCCACGTGCCCCGGACTTGCGCTTCAGCGCCTCGCGCGCGATGGCTTTGAGCGAGCCCTGCGTGAACTTCAGGTGGACGTTCTCCATGTCGAACAGCTTCTGGTACTGACGGACCAGCGCGTTCTTGGGCTCGGTGAGAATCCGCACGAGGGCGTCCTCGTCGAGCTCGCCGAGGGTTGCGATGACCGGCAGGCGGCCGACGAACTCGGGAATCAAGCCGAATTTGAGCAGGTCCTCGGGCTGTACTTCGTTGAGCAACTCGGAGACGGTCTTTGGATCGCGATGGGTCAGGTCGGCGCGAAAGCCCATGGTCTTGCCGGCGATCCGGCGACGAATGATGTCGTCCAACCCGACGAAGGCGCCGCCGCAGATGAACAGGATATTGGTCGTATCGACCTGCAGAAATTCCTGTTGCGGATGCTTGCGTCCGCCCTTGGGCGGCACGCTGGCCATCGTGCCTTCGATAATTTTCAAGAGCGCCTGCTGGACGCCCTCGCCCGAGACGTCGCGGGTGATCGAGGGATTGTCGCCCTTGCGCGCGATCTTGTCGATTTCGTCGATGTAAACGATCCCGCGCTGGCATCGCTCGATGTCGTAGTCGGCGTTCTGCAGCAATGACAGGATGATGTTCTCGACGTCCTCGCCCACGTAGCCGGCTTCGGTCAGCGAAGTTGCGTCAGCGATGGTGAATGGCACCTGCAGGAAGCGGGCGAGGGTCTGAGCCAGCAGGGTCTTGCCCACCCCGGTCGGCCCGATCAGCATGATGTTGGATTTCTGCAACTCGACGTCGCCGGTCACCATCTGCGAGTCGATGCGCTTGTAATGGTTGTGGACCGCGACTGAGAGAATTTTCTTGGCCCGGTCCTGGCCGATTACATACTGATCGAGCACCCGCTTGATCTCGGCCGGCTTGGGCACCGCCGAGGTCTGGCTGAAAGCCTCCTCGCCGTCGGTTTCCTCCGCGATGATATCGTTACAGAGATCGATGCATTCGTCGCAGATATAGACCGTCGGGCCGGCGATAAGCTTGCGCACCTCGTCCTGGCTCTTGCCGCAGAACGAGCACACCAGGTTACCCGACCGGTCGTCATGCTTGGCCATACTGCCTCCCGCCATTCACTTGGAGGATCCCCGGCTAACGATTACCTCATCAATCAAACCGTATTCAACCGCTAACGAGGGGGTCATGAACAGGTCACGATCGGTATCTTTCTCGATTTTGCGCAGGCTCTGTCCGCTATGCTGCGCGATGATGTTATTGAGCTCTTCGCGGACCCGCAGAATCTCGCGCGCCTGAATATCAATATCGGCCGCCTGGCCCTGTGCGCCGCCGAGCGGCTGATGAATCATAATGCGTGAATGGGGCAGGGCGTAGCGCCGGCCCTTGGCCCCCGCGGTCAGCAACACTGCCGCCATGCTGGCGGCCTGACCGAGGCACAGGGTCGAGACCTGGGGCTTGATGAACTGCATCGTGTCGTAGACCGCCAAGCCCGAGGTCACCGATCCGCCCGGGCTATTGATATACAAACTGATCTCCTTTTCGGGATCTTCTGACTCCAGGAACAGGAACTGCGCGATGATCAGGTTGGCAATGTCGTCGTTTACCTCGGTGCCCAGGATGACGATACGGTCTTTGAGCAGGCGCGAGTATATGTCGTAGGCGCGCTCGCCACGGCCGGTCTGCTCGATTACGATCGGTACCAGCCCACTCATTACGACTCCGCCGCCGGCGCCCAAGCATAGCCCACCAGCCGCAACCTCATACCTGAATTGTAACGGCTGCGAAAAAGGTCGGCAACTGGAATTTGCGGTTCCTTATTCGCCCGCGGGCGGCGAAATGGCCTCACTATCGGCTTGATCTTCAATCTGCGCGCGTTTCATCACCAAGTCGAGCGCCTTCTCGCGGCGCATGGAATCGCGCAAGGCCGCGCGATTGCTCTCATCGGCATAGAATTGCGCGACCCGCTCGCGTTCGCGGCCCGCCTCGCGTACCCTCCGGGCAACGCCGTCGGCGGTCTCCTCGTCGCTGACCGCGACGTTCTCCTGGCCCGCGATCGCGTCGACCAGCAACATCGTGCGCGCCCGCTTCTCGGCCCGCGACCGCAACTCAAGGGCGTTCTCGTGCGCCCGCGCATGGGCCTGCTCATGCGGCACCCCGCTCGCCTCGAGCGTGGCCGCGAGTTCGTTTTCGAGCGCCCCTTGCTCGCGATCGATCAGCGACTCCGGAACGTCGAACGGGTTGCGTTCGATGATGAGTTCGAGCAATCCCTGGCGCATCCGGTTCTCGGCTTCGCGCCGGGCCTGTTCGATGAGCTGCTCCTTGAGCTTGGCGCGCAGCTCGTCGAGACTCTGCAGGCCCTGGTCCTTCGCGAACTCATCGTCAATCGTCGGCAGCTCGCGCCGGAAAATCTCTTTGACGGTCGCCTGCCATTCAACGCTCTTGCCGGCGATTTCTTTCTCGGCGTAATCGACCGGATAGTTGCGCGTATGCTTGACCGCCTCACCGACCTTGGCCCCGGTCAGCACCTCGTCGATACCGTGGGCGAGGGACTTGGGTGAAACCTCGAACAGCCGGTCCTCGGATTTGAGTCCGGGGATTGATTTTCCGTCGGCCTGCCCGTCGAGTTCCGCCAGCACGAAATCGCCGACCACCACCGTCCCGCGATCCTCAACCTTCTTAAGCGTCGCGTGACGCTCCCGGATCCGCTCGAGCGCCGCTTCGACATCCTGCTCCGATACTTCGACCGTCCCGCGCGGCACCTTGAGGCCCTCGTAGTCCTTGACCTCCAACTCGGGCCGGATGTCGAACACCGCGCTGAAGCGCAGCGCTTTGGAGAGGTCGGTTTCCTCGGTGATTATCTCGGGCGCGACCATCGGTTTGAGATTCTGCTCTTCGAGCGCCTTGCCGGTATATTCCCGGACCAATCGCTGGATGACGTCGCTGCGCACCTGGTCGCCGAAAAAGCGCTCCAGCAATCGCTGCGGGGCATGTCCGGGGCGAAAGCCCTTGAGCTGCACGCTGCGGCGAAGTTCGCTGTAGGCGCGGTCGAGCTCGCGTTTAATCTCGACGGGTTCCAGTTCGACGGTGAGTTTGCGCCGAAGCGCGGAGGTATTTTCAAGATTGACGTTCATAATGATCCAGACCTGTAAGTAAACACATCGGCTCTGCAGCGATCAATCATCAAGCGAAATCCGGAGTTTCAGGTGATTCAGCCGCCAGCCAGGGATCGGGCGCCCGGCACCAGGGCGCGGCGGCCGATTGATAGCGCCGGGTTACTGGACAATCGCGTGCCTAAAAACTAGACTTTGCGAGTTAATCTTTCGGTTTTATTCCGGTTGTTGCGATTGGCGCCTTCGGGGCCGCGATCGTTTAACCCCGAATTCCTCTCAGGAGAGCGAATTTAGATGAGCGAAGCCAAAATCGTTCTACCAGCCCTTACCAGCATCCAGCTGACGATCTTGTGGGCGGTCCTGATCTCGGCCGTGATAGCCCTGGGTTATGGATTGGTGCTGGTCAGGATTGTCCTGCGGGCCGATCCGGGTCCCAAGTCGATGACCGATGTGGCCGACGCGGTTTACGAGGGCGCGATGGCCTACCTGCGCCGCCAGGTCAAAACCATGATCTGGTTCGTGATCTTAATCGCGATCGCATTGTTCTTCATGTATCGCCACGTCTATACCGGGCTCGAGCTACCGATCGGCATCGCGGTCGCCTTCGTGATGGGAGTCAGCGCCTCGTACTTCGCCGGCTTCGTCGGGATGTGGCTGGCGGTCAAAGGTAACGTGCGCAGCGCTAACGCCGCGCTCACCTCCTTCAAAGACGCGATGGAGCTGGCGTTCAAGGCGGGCGGCGTTTCCGGGATGTTCACGGTCGGCCTCGGACTGCTCGGCGCCACCATCATTTTTCTTTACTTCCAGCAGGATGCGATGAAGGTGCTGGTCGGCTTCGGCTTCGGCGGCTCGCTGGCGGCGCTCTTTATGCGCGTCGGCGGCGGTATCTACACCAAGGCGGCCGACGTCGGTGGCGACCTGGTCGGTAAGGTCGAAGCCGGAATCCCCGAGGATGATCCTCGTAATGCGGCGACTATCGCCGACAACGTCGGCGACAATGTCGGCGATTGCGCTGGAATGGCAGCCGACGTGTTCGAATCCTACGAGGTCACGCTGGTCGCCGCGATTATCCTGGCGGCCTATGCGGTCGGCGAGCCCGACTTCATCAGGAGCTACGGCGCCGCCGCGGGCGCCTTTGCGATGAAGCTGATCATCTTCGCGCTGATGCTGCGCGGTGTCGGCGTCTTCTCGTCGATCATCGGAATCATGGCGGTGCGAGTGCCGGCGGGCACCAAGATGCTCGATCCGATGCGCCCGATCACCATCGGCTACCTGACGTCGGCAGTGGTCTCGGTGATCGGCTTCTTCATCGTTAACTACTTCTATCTGACTGACCCCCGCACCGGCGCGCCCGATTGGCGCTTTGCGATTACCGCCACCCTGGGAATCATCCTGGCAGTGGTGACTCTGTGGCTAACCAATTTCTTCACCCATCCAGAGCGCGGTCCGGTCATCGAAACCGCCAATGCCGCGCGCACCGGTCCGGCGACGCTGATTCTCTCGGGCATGGCCGAGGGGCTGGAGTCGTCGGTGTGGGCGGTGCTCGTGATCGCGGCGGTGATCATCGGTGCGATGGTTATCTTTCACGGTTCGCTGGCCCTGCAGTTCTATGGCATCGCGTTGACCGGTCTTGGCCTCCTGACCACCACCGGCTTCATCCTCGCGATGGATACCTACGGTCCGATTACCGACAACGCCCACGGGATTTTCGAGATGGGCGGAATCCATCAGGAGGAAGCATCGCGCACGCTTTCGTGGATGGATGCGATCGGCAACACCACCAAGGCGCTGACCAAGGGGCTGGCGATCGCGAGCGCGGTCATCGCCGCGATTTCGCTGTTCCGCTCGTTTATCGATGAGGCGCATCTCGGCGCGCTCGGCGTGCAGGTCAATGCACCCACGGTCTTTGTCGGCCTGCTGATCGGCGGCGCGGTGCCGTTCCTGTTCAGTTCGTTCGCGATCAAGGCGGTCAGCCGGGCGGCTTATCAGGTGGTCTTCGAGGTGCGTCGCCAGTTCCGCGAGCATCCCGGAATCATGGAGGGCAAGGAGCTTCCCGATTACGGCCGCTGCGTGGATATCGTCACCGCGACCGCTCAGAAGGAACTGATGGGACCGGCAATCCTGGCGGTTTTCAGCCCCTTGCTGGTGGGTTTCGGAATCGACGCCGGCGCGCTTGGCGGCTTTCTCGCCGGTACGATCCTGACCGGCCAGTTGCTCGCGGTCTTCATGGCCAACGCGGGCGCCAACTGGGATAACGCCAAGAAGAAAGTCGAGGACGGCTTTCTCGGCGGCAAGGGCACCGAGATCCACAAGGCGACCGTGGTCGGCGATACAGTAGGCGATCCGTTCAAGGATACGGCCGGTCCGGCGCTCAATCCGATGATCAAGGTGATGAACCTGGTGGGTATCCTGGCCGCGCCGTTCACCACCACCCAAATCTCCAACCTCTCGGCCACGCGGGTCGGCGTAGTCATCGTGGCGATCGCGATGCTGTCGCTGGCGGTGGTTCTCTCCAAGCGCGGCTCGATAGCCGAAGACCAGGGTCAGACCGGGAGCCAGAAAAAGGCCGCCTGAGACTCGGTCGCTGAGATTCGGCCTGATGATCGGAGCCGGGTATCCATCGCGGATGCCCGGCTCTTTTTCTACCGCCGAAAAACGGGGCCGAGCTGGAGCTTGAACCCTGCCGATGCGCGAGTAGATTAAACATCGGTCATTCATAACCGCCCATGCAACGCCTAAACCCTGGACCGTTCGAGCCGCTGGTCTACGTAATCCAGTCGCCCGGTTTCTTCCGTGCGATCGGACTCGGCGGCTTCGCGCTGTTCACGATCTTCTCGCTTGCGATCGCGGCTACCCACGGGTTCATCTATTTTGCGGTCGGGCTGATTCTGTTTCTCGCCAACTGGTACGACCTGAGCATCAGTATCTGCCGCCGCTGCCGCTTTTACGGCACCTGGCATTGCCTGGGACAGGGGATGTTGGTGTCGCGGATTTTCCCCCGGCTCGACCCTCCGATCGCCGACTTCCGGGTGCTTCTCCATTTCGCGCTCACCACGCTGTTCCTGCTCTACGGCCTGTTCTGGCTGTGGCATTCGGTTGGGCTCGGAATCCTGTTCACCATCTGGCTGCCGATCGCGGCACTTAGCGCGATGCATCCCGGCGGCTTCTCGTGGCGCTTGCGTCCGAGGTTGAGCTGATCCGGCCGCGCGGCCGCGCGGTTTATAAATGCTCCGCCGGCGGGTTATGCTCTGCGCTCACCGGCTGGAATAACTCTGCGGGCGAGGATTTCGATGGCAACCGATCATCTGCTTGTCGAGCGGCGCGATGCGGTCCTTTATCTCACCATGAACCGGCCGGAAAAGCTTAACGCATTGAGCGAGCCGATGACCGAGGCGTTGGTCGCCGAGCTGACCGCGGCCGCGGCCGATCCGGCAGTCGGCGCAATCGTGCTGACGGGCGCTGGACGCGGTTTTTGCGCCGGGGGTGATATCGGTGCGATGCGCTCGCGAAACGACGCTGCCGATGAGCCGCCGCCGACCATCGAGGACCGGGCTTCACGCCTGCGCCGGATGGAAGAGGCGTCGTTGCTGCTCCACGAGATACCCAAGGTGACTATCGCCGCGGTCAATGGACCGGCGGCCGGCGCCGGGTTCGGGCTCGCGCTGGCTTGCGACTTGAGAATCGCGTCCGATCAGGCGCGCTTCGGCACCGCGTTCGCCAAGATCGGATTTTCGGGCGATTTCGGTGGCACCTACACGCTGACCCGGCTGGTCGGTCCGGCCAAGGCCCGCGAGCTTTACCTGCTGGCCGAGATGATTACGGCTGAAGAGGCGCTGCGGCTGGGAATCGTGAACTGGATGGTGCCCGCGCCCGAGTTAAGCGGCAGGACCGAGTCGATCGCACGGCGAATCGCCAACGGACCGCGGATCGCCTATGCCTACATGAAGGCGAACCTGAACCTGGCGCTGACTTCCGACCTGCGCACAATTCTGGAACGCGAATCATTGACCCAGACGCTTTCGGGCCGCACCGAGGACCATCGCGAGGCCGTCAAGGCTTTCCTCGAAAAGCGTGAACCGAAGTTCGAGGGCCGCTAGCGCTGAGATTCTAGAGTCCGGGGATAGACGAGTGGCGCAGCCGGGCCACCGGGTTTGTCATCCCGAGCGGAGCGCCGCGCAATCGAGGGATTGCCTGCAATCACGCCGCTTCCGTCATCCTGAGTGAAGGCCGCCGCAGCGAAGGATCGCGCGCGGTCTTCCGCGCGTGAATCACGCGGCGAAAGGATGCCGCGCGAGATCCTTCGACTTCGCTCGCCGACTCGCTGCGCTCAGGATGACGAGGCCATGAGAGGCGCCGCGATGACGAGCGCATGAGAGCCGCTCAGGATGACGAGCTCTGAAAGCAAATGCTGCGGAACCGCGTAGCGAAGCGGGGGCGTCGGGTTTGTCATGCTGAGCGGGGCGCAGCGCAATCGAGGGTGTTGTCTGTAATCACGCCGCTTCCGTCATCCTGAGTGAAGGCCGCCGGAGCGAAGGATCTCGCGCGGTCTTCCGCGCGTGAATCACGCGGTCAAAGGATGCCGCGCGAGATCCTTCGACTTTCGCTCGCCGACTCGCTGCGCTCAGGATGACGAGGCCATGAGAGGTGCCGCGATGACGACTGCATGAGAGCCGCTCAGGATGACCACAGCATCAGAGGCGCCCAGGTGACGAGCTCTTAAAGCAAATGCTATGGAATCGAGTAGCGGGTTGCCGCAGGAGATTATCGTCGATGTTGAAGACTCGCATCTGTGACCTGTTCGGAATCGAGTCGCCGATCATCTGCGCCGCGATGGGCGGGGTCGCGCTCGGAGAACTCGCCGCCGCGGTCTCTGAGGCGGGGGGACTCGGATCGCTCTCCTCGGCCGGTTTCGGTGTCGAGGGCGTGCGCACGGAAATCGGCGAGGCCCAGCGGCTCACGCGCAAACCGTTCGCAGTCGGGCTACTGCTGCCGCTGCTGCGCGAGGGCGTGTTCGAGGCGGTGCTGGAAGCGCGAGTGCCGGTGATCATCTTTTTCTGGGGCGATGCCGACCCGTTCGTGCCAGGATGCAAGGCGGCGGGCATCAAGGTAGTCGTGCAGGTCGGTTCGGTGGCCGAGGCGATTCGGGCGAAGAATGCCGGTGCCGACGCGCTGGTTGCGCAGGGTGTCGAGGCCGGCGGACACGTGCGCGGCAACGTCACGACCTTCGTCCTGGTTCCGGCGGTGCGCGACGCGATCGGCGATCTTCCACTGATCGCGGCGGGCGGTATCGCCGACGGGCGCGGACTCGCCGCCGCGCTGGCTCTGGGTGCGGACGGCGCGATGTTCGGCACGCGCTTTATCGCGACCAGGGAATCGGCGGCCCATCAGATTTACAAACGCCGGGTGATGGAGGCGCGCGAAGATCAGACCGTCTTCACGACCCTCTTCGATATCGGATGGTCCAACGCGCCGCATCGCGTGCTGCCCAATGAAACCATCGCGCAGTGGGAGCGCGCGGGACGTCCTGAATCGGGCCGACGGCCGGGCGAGGGCGAGGTGATCGGCCATAGCCGGCGCGGCGACCTCGCAATTCCGCTGGTGCGCTACGGCGTGCACAATCCGTCGGGGCACATCGAGGGGGACGTCGAGGGCATGGCGCTCTATGCCGGGCAGTCAGTCGGGTTGATCAACGACCTGGCGACGGCCGCCGAGGTGATGCGAAGAATCGAGGCCGAGGCGCTCGCGACGATTGATAACCGTTTGAGTCCCCTGACGCGCTAGGGCCGGTTTCTCGGCGAAGCCCGCGGCTACGCAGCGATTCGCAGTACGATGACGACGGCGGAACAATTTTTGCTCCGGAAAACTTCGTTAACGCCGGAATTCGTGATAGTAACGGCTTTTTCAGGCGACTGCTCAGGGGCGGCATGCCCCGCTGGTGTGCTATTGCCCGGATCATGCGCTTGGACCAAGAGCCCGTAACTTCAGAGTAAGGAGTCGTCATGAAAACTGTAATGGCGGACCGCCGGTGGATCGGACAGCATCGCGACCTGGGTACAGAGCCGGTTTCGACCGAAACCTGTACCTCGGCAGACTTCTTCGAGCTCGAGAGAGAACGGATCTTCCGCCGACTGTGGATAAACATGGGGCGCGAGGATCAGATTCCGGAGCCCGGCGACTATGTCGTCAAGGACTTCACGATGGCGAATGCTTCGGTGCTGTTGGTGCGCGGCAAGGATATGAAGGTGCGAGCCTTCCACAACATCTGCGTGCATCGTGGAAACCGACTGGTCGGGGACGAAAAAGGGACCTGCAAGAACCTTTTCGTCTGCCGGTTTCATAGCTGGGCCTTCAGCCCCGAGGGCGATCTTAAGTGGGTTTCCGACGAGTCTAACTTTTACGATCTCGACAAAAACCAGCTCGGCTTGCGGCCGATCGCAACCAGCATCTGGCAGGGCTTTATCTTCATCAATCTCAGCCCCAATCCGGCCGAGACTTTGCTCCAGTATCTCGACGGCGTCACCCAGCAAACCGCCGGATATCCTTTTAATGAATTGAGCGTTGTGTTCCGCTACCGGGTTGATGAGCGCTCAAACTGGAAGGTGGTTCTCGATGCTCAGAACGAGGTTTATCACCTGCCCTTTCTCCATATCGCTTATCCCGATTTCTGTCCGTTGAACGAGCGCGGCTTCAGCCGTATCCAGGACTTCAGGCGCTTCGGCAGGCACACCGTCTATTCAGTCGAAGCCAACGGCACTCATCAAGCGACCAAGGTTGAGCAGGTGACGGCGCGCATCGTCCCTTACGCGGAGAAGCCGGGTACGATCGCATGGTTCGATTTTTATACTATCTTCCCCAACATGTGCATCCTCTTTCTCGGCAATACCTGTATGACCTACAATATCTGGCCGATTGAAGTTGATCGTTCAGTGTGGGAAGTAACTATCTATCAGCCCAAAGCCGCCACCGCGAGCGAGCGTTTTGTGCAAGAGTACTGGGCATGCCGCCTGCGGGATTTGCTTCAGGAGGACGCCAGCAACCATGAAGCTATCCAGGCGAGCCTTAAATCGGGCGCCCTGACTCATTTCCAGCTTCAGGATGAGGAGATTCAGATTCGTCACTTCCATAAGATGATTCGGGAGCAAGTTGCACAGATCGTCTGAGCTTTCGATCCAAATCAGTGTGTGAAAAGGCGCTGCTAATTATATGACTGCGTTATTGCCGATCGAGTTCGCCGACCTCGAAGGATTTGCCGACTGGGCGCTGCCGACCACCAGGCAGCGCAACCATAAGCGCCTGACCAGTTCGATGGATCAAATCCAGCCGTTTTACGACGCGATGCTGACACGGATCGACGCGATCCTGGCGTATCTCGACGGTTTTAACTTGCAGGAGATGCCGGCTGACGCCCAACGGCTGATGTGGATGGCGCTCTCGCTGGCCGAAGTATCCGACGCGATTGAGCTATTCCATGAGCCGGGGGTGACCGGTGGCTGTGACCCGTCGCGATTCGTGGTGATCCAGGAGCCCAACCCCTGAGCATCGGCGCGCCAATTCTGAAATAATCGCTGAAGTGGCGCAGGAAGTTTCAACCGACGAGATGATGGCGGCGCTGAGCCGCGTCAATTATCCCGGCTATCCGACCGATATTGTCAGTCTCGGAATCGTCGAGCAGATTGCGGCCGGCGAAAACGGCGGCATCGTGCTCACGCTCCGGCAAGCGACCGCGCGCGAGGAAGTGACGCGCCAGATCGCCAGCGAGATCCATCGGGTGCTGACCCACGAACTGGGCATCCACGCCGAGTTCCGGATCCATCCAATCGCAGCCGAACTCGGCGAGACGACCGGGCGAGTGCGGATGGCTGGCACCGCTCACGTCGTCGCTATCGCCAGCGGCAAGGGCGGAGTCGGGAAATCGACCGTCGCCGCGAACCTGGCGGTGGCACTCGGGCAACTCGGGCACCAGGTCGGACTGCTCGACGCCGATATCTACGGGCCGTCGGTGCCGATGATGTTTGGAATCGGCGCGGAACGTCCCCTGGCCGCCGGCGAGAAGCGCTTCTATCCAATTGAAAAATATGGCGTGAAGCTGATCTCGATCGGCTTTTTCCTCACCGACAAGACCCCGGTCATCTGGCGCGGGCCGATGGTGATGAGCGCGGTGCGCCAGTTCCTCAACGATACCGTCTGGGGCACCAACGATTTCCTGGTGGTCGACCTGCCGCCCGGCACCGGCGATGCACAACTGACCCTTGCGCAACTGGTCTCGATTGATGGCGTGGTGATCGTGACCACGCCTCAGGAAGTCGCGACGCTGGACGCCGAGCGGGCGGTCCGGATGTTTCGGCAGGTCAACTGCCCGATCCTGGGCGTCGTCGAGAACATGAGTTACTTCGTCTGCCCGGATTGCGGCGAGCGCGACGATTTGTTCGGGACCGGCGGCGGCGCCAGGATGGCGAAAGCGGAGGGCGTCCCGCTGCTCGGCCAGATTCCGATCTTTCCCGAAATTCGGGAAGCCTCGGACCGCGGAATGCCGCTGACGTTGGTCCATCCCGACCATCCCGCCAGCGCCGCGTTTATCGAGCTCGCCCGGCGCGTCGCTGCCGCGATGCCCGCTTAAGGCGCCCACCGGATGGCGACGTTAATCACCGAGGAATGCATCAATTGCGGCGCCTGTGCCCGTGAATGTCCCAATACCGCGATTTACGCCGGCGGTGAGCGCTGGACGCTCGACGGCGTCAGCGGCACGGCTTTGCGCGAAGATATCTTCTACATCGTTCCGGAAAAATGTACTGAATGCGTCGGGTTCCATGAGCGCGAGCAATGCGCCGTGGTCTGCCCGGTCGATTGCTGCATCCCCGATCCCGATATCCCGGAGACCGAAGCTGTGCTGATCGAGCGGGCGCGCCGGCTCCATCCGGAGGATGTCTTCGCGGACGGTTTTCCCTCTCGCTTTGGTGGAAATTGACCCGCGCACCAGCTCGACGATATCGCGCGCGACCGGGTCGAGAAGTTCATTACGGGTGAGATCGAATGCTGAGGCGGCGCCCCGGGCTGCCGCCCAGGCGCTTCCTTACGCCCCCTCCCGAGCCATAAAATCGGCAGGGCGTGGGCGCACTTAAAGACAAGACGGTCGTGCTCGGGGTAAGCGGCGGGATCGCCGCCTACAAATCCGCCGAGTTGGTGCGGCTGCTCGCGGGCCGCGGCGCTCGCGTGCGCGTGATGATGACCCGCAATGCGACCGAGTTCATCACGCCGCTCACCCTGCAGACGCTGAGCGCGAATCCGGTTGCGACCGATACCTTCAGCCTGACCCAGGAATCGGAGATCGGTCATATCCGACTGGCCGATAGCGCCGACGCGATCGTGATCGCGCCCGCAACTGCCGACCTGATTGCGAAGGCTGCACTCGGAATCGCCGACGATCTTGTGACCACCGTGCTGCTGGCCGTGCGCTGCCCGATCGCCTTCGCGCCGGCGATGAACGTCCATATGTACGAGCATCCGGCGGTCATCGAGAATCTTGCCCGCCTGCGCGCGCGCAATATCACAATTATCGAGCCGGATGAGGGTGAGCTGGCGTGCGGCTATGAGGGCAAGGGACGGCTTCCCGACCCCGCCGCGATCGTCGAAGAACTCGAACGGATGCTATCGCCGCGAGACCTCGCCGAGGAGCGGATTCTGGTCAGCGCCGGGCCGACCCGGGAAGCGATCGATCCGGTTCGGTTCGTATCGAATCATTCGTCGGGAAAGATGGGCTTCGCGATCGCGCGCGCGGCTTGGCGTCGGGGCGCGGCGGTGCGCCTGGTGGCAGGTCCCACCGAGCTCAGGGCGCCGCGCGGCGTGGAGCGAATCGACACTGTCAGTGCGGCCGAGATGCTCGCCGCGACGGCGCGCAATTTTCCCTGGTGCTCGGCGCTGGTGATGGCGGCGGCGGTCGCGGACTTCAAGCCCGCCAATCCGGCACGCCAGAAGATCAAGAAGAACGCGCGCCCGACGATGCTCGAGCTGCGGCCGATCGCCGACGAACTGCCGCGCCTGACGGCCCGTAAAGGCGGACGGATCGTAATCGGCTTCGCCGCCGAGACCGAAAATCTCGAGCCCCAGGCGGCCGAGAAGCTGCGCCGCAAGAAGCTCGATCTGATCGTCGCCAATAACGTTACGGAGGAGGGCGCCGGGTTCGGCTCCGATACCAACATCGTGACGATCCTCGGCGTCGACGGCCGGCCCGAGCGACATCCCAGGCTCAGCAAGGACGAGGTCGCCGACCTGATTCTGGACCGGCTGATTCCGCTGCGCAGTGCCAGATTGCATAGAGATGGAGGGGTCATTCGAAAGCTCAGGTAGGTACGATGGCGACGAGGATCTCTGCGCGCGGCCCAGGCCGTCATTCTGAGCGGAGCGAAGAATCCCGGGATTCTTCAGGTCGCAGACCCGTTCAGAATGACGAACCGGAGTTGTGCAGTGATTCCCCGCAAACGCTGCCGCCCGGTGATGCGCTCGGGTATCAGCGGCGTATAATGACTCGCGTTATCTCGATGATACCCAGCATTCGTATCGAAGATCGGCGATGAGCCGGCCGCAACGCGGCCCCGACCGCAAGCTGTTGCTCGCGACGCTGCGCGATTACGTCGAGCAGCTACGCGAGGAAGGCCTCGAGGGTATCCCGTGTGCGGCAGGCGGGCGCGTCGCGCGCCCGCCTGCCGCACACGCGCATACACCCGCGGGGACGGGGGCCGCCAGCGCGCCGCCGGCCCCCGTCCCCGTCGCTCCGGCGCCAGATGGGAGCGACGGCGCGGCCCGGCGAGCTGCCGTTCCGGCAGAACTGCTGTCGCGCTATCCCGGCCTCGAGCAATGCGGCACGCTCGAGACGCTGCGCGAATTCATCGGTGATTGCCAGCGCTGTAAGCTCGCCCCGGGACGAACCAACCTGGTCTTCGGCGTCGGCAATCCGAAGGCCGAGCTGATGTTCGTCGGCGAGGGGCCGGGCGCGGAAGAAGACGCGCGCGGCGAGCCGTTCGTCGGCCGCGCCGGCCAGTTGCTTACCGATATCATCGAACGCGGGATGGGGATGGCGCGGAGCGATGTCTATATCTGCAATGTGGTCAAGTGCCGGCCGCCAGGAAACCGCAACCCCGAGCCGGACGAAGTCGGCGCCTGCGAGCCCTTCCTGATGCGCCAGATTGAGCTGGTCGCGCCGCGGGTGATCGTCGGGCTCGGCACTTTCGCCGTGCAGGCGCTACTCAAGGTAAAGACTCCGATCAGCAAGCTGCGCGGGAGCTGGCACGAAATCCGCGGTATCAAGTTGATGCCGACCTTTCATCCCGCCTACCTGCTGCGCAATCCGGGCGACAAGCGGCTGGTATGGGCTGATATCCAGGAAGTGCTGAAGGTTCTCGGACGGCCAATTCCGCGCCGTGGCGGAGCCTCGTCTTGATCTCAAGAAAGTCGCCGCGCCGATCGAATCGATTTGTGTTGCTGATATTCGGCGCGATCCTGCTCGGCGTGGCGGGACCGCCGGGCCGCTGCGTTGCCGCCGCCAAGGTCGAGGCGACTCCCTGGGTCGAGCTGATTACGGTCGAAGGGATGATCAATCCCGCGGTCGCCGATTATATCAAAGGTTCGATCGCCGACGCCTATGGGCGTGGCGCGGCTGCGCTCGTGATTGAGCTCGACACACCCGGCGGATTACTCAGTTCAACCCAACAAATCGTCCGCGATCTCCTCAATGCGCCGCTGCCCGTGATCGTTTACGTCGCGCCGTCAGGAGCGGCCGCTGCTTCAGCCGGCACGTTTATTACCGAGGCCGGCAATCTCGCCGCGATGGCGCCGGGCACCAGTATCGGCGCGGCCCATCCGGTCGAGATGACCGGATCGGGATTGCAGGGCGTGGTCGGCACCAAGCTCGAAAACTTTACCGCCAGTTTTGGCCGCAGTATCGCACGCGAGCGCGGCCGCAACGAAAAATGGATGGAAGCCGCGGTGCGACAGAGCGTCGCGGCCGGCGACAACGAGGCGCTCGCAAAGCATGTCGTCGATATCGTCGCGCCGAATCTCAAGGACCTGCTCAAGCAGGCTTCCGGGCGCACCGTCAGCGTGCGCGGCGTGCCGGTCGTGCTGCAGCTCGATGGCGCGCTGGTCGTGCCGCGCGAGATGAGCACCGGGCAGAGTCTGCTCAATACGCTGGCCGATCCCAATTTGATGTACCTGCTGATGATCGGCGGCTTGCTTGGGCTCTACTTCGAATTCGCCCATCCGGGCGTTTACCTGCCGGGCGTCGCCGGCGCGATCTGCCTGGTGCTCGCGCTCACCTCGTTCCAGGTTTTGCCGATCAATTTCTCCGGCCTGTTGTTGCTGCTGCTGGGGGTCGCATTGCTGGTGACCGAGGTCTTCATCACCAGTTACGGCGTGTTCGGAATCGGCGGCGTGGTCGCCTTCGTGATTGGATCGCTGCTGCTGATTAACACCGGCGAGACCAATATCACGGTGAATCACGGGATCATCGCGGGCGCGGCCGCGGTGCTGACGAGCGCGGTGTTGGGACTCGGCTACCTGGTTATTCGGAATCGGCGCGGACCGTCGACTACCGGGCGCGAAGGACTGATCGGCCAGGTCGGCGAGGTCCGTGATCCGATCGCCCCCGGCGCACCCGGTCATCTGTTTGTACATGGCGAAATCTGGCGGGCGAGCAGCGATCAACCGCTGCGGTCGGGGATGCATGCGCAGGTCACCGCGGTGCGCGGCCTGGAACTCGAAGTGCGGCCGATCGATCAGGCCGAGAGATCCTGACATAAGGTTTCTGGGCGCGGCCTGAGTACGCGCCCGGTCTTGCAAGACGAAAGGCGAATCGAGGAGGGCAACCGATGGTTGCAGGAATAGCCGTCGCAGTTGGGATTGTGGTGATCATCCTGCTTAGTGGGTTTCGCATTCTCAACGAATACGAACGGCTGGTGATCTTCAGGCTCGGCCGGCTGACGCCCTATCGTGGCCCGGGCGTGACGTTCGTCATCCCGATCGTCGAAAGGTCGGTGCGGATTGATCTGCGCACCGTGACGCTCGATATTCCGCCCCAGGACGTCATCACGCGCGACAACGTGACGGTCAAGGTCAGCGCCGTGCTCTACTTTCGCGTGGTCGATCCATCGCGCGCAGTGACTGAGGTTATCGACTATCTGTTCGCGACGCTGCAGCTCTCGCAGACCACGCTGCGCTCGGTCGGCGGCCAGAGCGAGCTCGATGATCTGTTGAGCCAGCGCGAGAAGCTCAACGCGCGCATCCAGGAGATAATCGATTCGCAGACCGAGCCGTGGGGGATCAAGGTGGTGCTGGTCGAGATCAAGAATATCGATCTGCCGCAGGACATGCAGCGCGCAATCGCCGCCCAGGCCGAGGCCGAGCGCGAGCGCCGCGCCAAGGTAATCGCGGCGGAGGGCGAGTTCCAGGCCGCGCAGCGGCTGGCCGACGCGGCTGAGATCATGGGCCACAGCCCAATCGCGCTCCAGTTGCGTTACCTGCAAACGCTCGGCGAAATCGCGACCGAGCATAACTCGACCACGCTCTTCCCGGTGCCGATCGATCTGCTCGAACCGTTCCTGCGGATGCGATCGGCGACCAACGCGCCGCCGGCCGGCCTCGCGCCGGCGCCGGGCCCGATGGGGCCGGCGAGCAGCAGTAGCTCGCGCCCCGACAAAACCTAAAGTTAAAGCTGTTCTTTAGTATCGTGAAAGGGTTAATTGTCTCGTCCGCTCCAAATCTTCACAAACCCTTTAGCTTAGTATGGGCAGGCTGATTCTGGTCCGGCACGGCGAGAGCGAGGGTAATCGCGATCGCCGGTTCACTACCACCCCCTTGGTGCCGCTGACGGCGCGTGGACGCGAGCAGGCGCACGCGGCCGCTCGCCGTATCGCGCGGAGCTTTCGAGCGGCGCGGGTGATCGCGAGTCCCTATACGCGGGCGCGCGAGACCGCCGAAATCATCTCGGCGGCGATCGGCGTGGTGCTCGAAATCGAGCCCAACCTGTTCGAGCGGCGCTTCGGCATCCTTGCCGGCGAGTCTTACGATGCCGAGACCGCGGCGTTGGCCTTCGATCCGATCGCGCGATGGACCTGGCGGCCGCCGGGCGGCGGCGAAAGCTTCGAGGACGTACGCGTCCGTATTGCGCCGGTCCTGAGCCGGGTGGCGCGCGAGAATCCTGATCGCGAAGTGGTGATCGTGAGTCACGGCGCCGTGATGCTGAGCGCGTGGACTCATTTCACCGGCGTCGCGAGCGGCGTCGAGATTCCGCCCAACTGCGGCATCGTGGTGGTCGATCACGACGGCCTGCGCTTCGCGGCGCCGGAAATCGTCAAGCCCGACGATCTGCTTGACTAGCGCTCGAAACGATCCGGGATTCGATTCGCTTGGTTCTACGCGTAAATCACGCGGCCAAAGGATGCCGCGCGAGATCCTTCGACTTCGCTCGCCGACTCGCTGCGCTCAAGATGACGAGAGCATGAGAGGCGCTCAGGATGACGATCTCCGATGCAAAGGCTACGGAATCGCGTCACCAAGTTAGCGCGATACGCCGTTGCCCGACGGCATCACCGATTCCAGGAACTCTACCGATCGGAGCCGCCGCTCGACGATCGAACCGATAAAGCGCGCGAGGCTCGCGCCGCCGTCGGCGCCCGCCGGATGTAACGTGGCGGCGGCGTCCAGCGAGGCGACGCCGATCTGTGCCAGCGCGGCGGCGCTCGCGGCGGAAAGCGGAAAACCGCCCTCGGGCGCTTCCTGGCGGCAGCGCGCGCAGACCACTCCGCCACGCGCCACTACGAAATAGAAGCGCAACTCGGCGCCCGCGCTCGGCGCCGCGCATACCCGGCATCGATCGAACTCCAGTCCGAATCCGGCCCAGCCGAGAATCTTCAACTCGAACGCCTGGCGGAGCGCCGCGCACGGTCCCGACTCGCCGAGCATCAAGAGGCTGGTCGACAAAATCAGGTAGGCGTTCGCGGCCTCGGTCTCCTCGGAGGCGAGCGCGTCGGTCAGCTCGAGCATGTAGCTGCCGAGCGCGATTTTCCCGAGATCATCATCGAGCGTGATCGGCGCGAGGTCGGCCCCCTCGGCGCGCGTGATGAACACCAGGTGACCGAGCGGGCGGCGGCGAAAGTACATCATCACATGCGAGAACGGTTCGAGCTTGCCGGCGAACCGCCGCCGCGAAGCCTTGGCGCCGCGCGCGATTCCGCTCAGCTTGCCCATGTCGCGCGTCAGCAGCGTGACGATACGGTCGGATTCCGAGTAGTCACGCGCGCGCAGCACGATTGCGGGAGTTCTTTCTTCGGCCGCCATCGCAATTGTGTCTAGAGCTGCCGCAGCATGCCCTGCTGGATTTCACGCACCCGCGCGCGCATCGCCTCGACTCCGGCCACGGCCCGCCCGCCCTCGGCCGCCTCGCGCATCAGGCTCTCGAACTTGGCCAGGATGTTGGCGATCTTGGAATGCGCTTCGACCAGCGCGCGGCTCTTGAGCTCCTCACTGTCCCATCGGCGCCCGGCATAGTCGCGCAGCTCTTCGCTCTGGATCAACAGTTCGCGCGCTTCTTCCTCATAGCCCTTGATCAGGCGGCGCAGCGTATCGCGGACTTTCGGCCGCTCTTCGGGATCTTTCCACAGCAGATGTTCGAGGAACAAAAGATCATCTTCGGTCACGGTCGCGCGCTCCAACAGCAGGGCGTGGGCGCGCAGTACGCCCAGCGCATTGCGCCAGCGGCGATCGGAAACCACTATCTGCTGGCGGTTCAGCTCACGCCGGAGCTCGGCGACCGTCGACAGTATCGTACCCGGCATCGCGACCGTGCGCGCCGCAGCGCTCAGCGCTTCCAGTTCGGCAAACGTCAGCCTGGTGCGTTCGCCGGGCTCGGCGCCCTCGAGCATCTTGAGGAAGCGGAAATCCTCGCTCAGATAATCGACCATAAAACGCAGCATGAAGCGATCGTAGAGCGCCGTGAGCTCGTCCTCGTCGGGCAGCTCGTTGGAGGCGCCGAACAGGCTGATGAGCGGTACCGCGATGCGCTCGCGTCCGTTGTGAAAAAAGCGCTCGTTGATAATCGTCAGGAGCGCATTCAGGATCGAAGAATTGGCCTTGAAGATTTCGTCAAGGAACGCGATGTGGGCCTCGGGCAGCTTGTGCGAGGTCACGCGCCGATAGTCATCCTGCTCCAGCCCCTTGAGACTGACCGCGCCGAAAATTTCCTCGGGCGTACTGAACTTGGTCAGCAGCCATTGAAAGTAAGTGGCGCCTTCGATGCGTTGGCAGAGCTCATCGGCCAGCATCGACTTGGCGGTGCCGGGGGGGCCAATAATCAGCACGTGGCTGGCCGAGAGCAACGCGGTCAGGGCGCCGTCGATAAGTTCGGCGCGCTCGAGAAAGAGCCGGTTGAGCTCATCGCGGATACGCGCGAGTTTGATCGCAGGCTGAGTCATCGGCTGAGACATCGGATCGTAACGCTCGACCAAATTTAGCAGGGCCGAGCCCCGTACCCAAGAATGGCAGTCACGCCGCCGGGCGCGCCGGTATCATCCTGAAACATTTCAGCCTTTTTCGGCCGCGCGATCGAACCCACAATACGCGAGATGAACATCGGCGCGCGGAGAACAGGCATGAAAAGAGGATTTGCCGTAGCAATCGCAACACTCGCGCTGCTCGGCGCGGCCGCGGAGTCGTGGGCCCAGCATCAGGCGCAAGCGCAAGGCAACGCGTCGCAGGTGGTGGTCTCTCATCCCGATATGGTCCTGACTTCAGACGCCGCGGCAGTCCAATTGTTGCCCATCAATAGCAGCCGCGTGACAGCGATTTGCCAGCTGATCGGCACTATCGGCACCAACCTTGCGCGTATCGGTGATGCCTCGATCGGCGCATCGCAGGGCACGGAGCTGAGCGCGATCACGCCGGGCGCGACCATCGACGAGACCGGCGCGCTGTACGGGTTTTCGTCCACCGGCGCGACCGTGAATTGCGCCGAAGTGGTGAGACCATGATGACGCGCACGATCGCTGTCATCCTGAGGCGCAGCCGAATGATCCCGAATCCGGGATGCTTCGCTTCGCAGACTCCGTCCGGAATGACCCTGCTGTGGTTATTCCTGCTGCTCGCGATAGCGAGGCCGGTGCGTGCGACGCAACTTTTCGGCAGTGGCGGGAGCGGTAACAGTGGAATCACTCCGCCGGCGGGCGATATCGGCGGCACGGCCAGCGCGCCGACCGTGATTGCGATTCATCGCAAAGTGACGCTAGTCGTGCATTCGCAATCGCCATACTCGATGGCCGCGGGCGATTCCTATCTCGATTGCAACGCGGCGAGCGGCAACGTCACGCTGAATCTTCCGGCTGCAAGCGGCAGCGGCCGCGTGCTGACCTTCAAGGATACGGGTGCGAGCGGAACCTGCACCGTAGCGCCGAACGGTTCGGACACGATCGACGGCGCATCGAGCCTCGTGGTCTCGACACAGTATCAGCCCGTCAACCTGGTCGATGCGGCAAGCGGCAAATGGGACGTCGCGGCGCTGAACGTGGTGGCCGGCACGGGAATCAGCACATCGACCGCGAATGGCGTCACCACCGTCACAGTCAGCGTCTCCGGCGGAAGCTGCACGAATCAGTATGCGACCGGGCTGAACGCGACCGGCACGCTGACTTGCAGCACCGATACGCTGGCGAGTGCCGCGCATGCGAACCAGGGCACGACGACCACCGTGTTGCATGGCAACGCCTCCGGGAATCCGGCCTGGAGCGCGGTGAATCTCGCGACTGACGTGACCGGAACGTTGCCCGCGGGGAACGGCGGCACCGGCACGGCGAGTGCGTTGTCCTATTATCAAACCGGATGTAATCCCAGCCAGGCGCAAACCGCTGAAGCGAACCAAACGCAGATCTATGGATTTACGATTCCGGCGCCGGGGGTTTCGTGGTCGAAGATCGGAATCTATATACAAACTGCCGATGCGAGCCACTACTCGGACATCGGCGTCTATGGTCCCTGCACGCCGGGATCGAGTTGTTCATTGGCCGGCGATACCGGGGCGACTGAATTTGCCAGCTCGGGCATCAAGGACTTGGCGTTTATAACGAATGCGAGCTGTACTGGGTCGGGAACACCCTCAGCTTGTTGCTCCGGCTCCGGGACCGGTACTTGCCCATCAGCGCCGCAGACTTCCCTGGCGGGACTATATTTCCTGGCTTTCACCAGCACCGCGACCACGTTTCAAATTGTTAATTGCAACGCCGCCGCGGGCATCTACAACTATTACGCATACTACGGCAATCAAGCGGCGACTTCGGGCGGCGTGCTGGCATCCTCGATAACCGCGCCGTCATCCGCGTCGTCGGCCCCGACCAGCAACCTGACGACGGTCGAATTAGGCCCGTAATAATGCCGACCGCCCGCGTCGCGAATCCGCTACCAGAGCCGTTGCGATGCGATGCGAGCTCCTTCGGCCAGCGCTTGAAGCTTTAGCCACGCGACGTCGGGATCGACGCCCGAGGACCCGACGAAGGTGCCGAATCCGCAATCGGTGCCGGCAATCACGTTCTCCTTGCCGACGATCCGCGCGAAACGCTCGATCCGCTGGGCCACCAGCCGCGGATGCTCGACGTGATTGGTCGCCGTATCGATCACGCCCGGTATCATCGCCTTGCCATCCGGCAGCCGGACTTTCTCCCACACCTCCCATTCGTGTTCATGACGCGGGTTGGCGCCCTCGAAGTAGATAAACCCGGCGTTGGTCTTGAGCACGGGCGCGATGACCTCATGCAGCTCGACATCTTTATGATGCGGGCCGACATAATTTCCCCAACACAGATGCAGGCGCATCTTGTCGGCCGGGAGGCCGCGGGTCGCGTGATTCAGCGCCTCTATCGCGATCGGCACGTACTTGGTCAGGTCGATCGGACCGCCGTCGGTGAAGGCATGGCCGCGCATCACCAACTCGGGTGAGTCGAGTTGCAGATTGAAGCCGGCCTCGATGATCGCCTGGTACTCGAACCTGAGCGCATTGCCGGCGGCCTCGAGGTATTTTTCGAGCGACGAATAGTAGCGATTGGGAAAATTGAAGGCCACCTGTCCCGGCGTAACCGCGCAGATGAACGCATCGTCAGGGCTGGTGCCGCCCAGTGCTGTCTTGAAATTGTCGATATCGATTTTGACCGCGTCCCGGTCGCGCACTTCGATGGGTCCGGTGACGATCGGCATGATGATGTGCTGGCCGCCTTCATCGCCGAAATGTTTCTCGACCAGGGTGGGAACTTCCGCCAGGTCGGTCGCTCGGAACTGGGCGCGCTCGGGGCCGAAACCGGTGAAGCGCTGGATGATGTAATTGCTGAAACCCGGCTTGCTCATCTCGCCGTCGCTGACGATGTCGATGCCGGCCGCGCGCTGCTTCCCCACCACCTCGGCGACCGCCTCTTTGACCCGCGTTTTCAGCCGGGCTTCGTCGACGGGTTTGCCGTCGAGTTTGTCGTACATCATATGGGCCAGGTCGTCGGGCCGCGGCAGGCTGCCGCCGTGAGTCGTGAGGATACGGTTGTTGCTTCGCTTCATGTTTAGTCTCCTGTTCTTCCGGCCCGCGAGATCAAGCCTATCTTTTACCTACTACGAACACGTGTTAGATTTCCATTGGCGTTTTTCAGACGAGGACGGGTTCGATCAACTGGCTGAGGATTTTCGATTCGTTCGTTTTGCGTGGTCAATCTCGCACTGGCGAGCCGGCGATCGCTCGCGCGGCGTTAGAACCCGGCTCCCTTGCGTGTCGGGACCTAACACGCTCGGAACCTCCGGCGCAATTCGCCCCCAGCAGCACGTTTGAACATTCTAGGGATCTCCGCTTACTACCATGACAGCGCCGCGGCGCTGGTCGCTGACGGTGAGATAGTCGCCGCCGCGCAGGAGGAACGCTTTTCGCGCCGCAAGCACGATGCGCGTTTCCCGCGGCATGCCATCGATTACTGTCTCAAGGCCGGCGGGGTCGCGATCAGCGATCTCGACAGTATCGTCTTCTACGATAAGCCGCTGCTCAAGTTTGAGCGCCTGCTCGAAACCTATCTCGGCTACGCGCCGCGCGGGCTGGCGTCGTTTATCGCCGCGATGCCGGTATGGCTCAGCGAGAAGCTCAACCTGAGGTCGCTGCTCAAGCGCGAACTGGCGGCGCTCGACGGCTGCCCGGCGGCCGCGCTGCCGCCGCTGCGCTTCACCGAGCATCACCAGGCCCATGCGGCCTCGGCATTCTTTCCGAGTCCTTTCGAGAGGGCCGGCGTGCTGTGTCTCGATGGCGTCGGCGAATGGGCCACCACCTCGGTATGGCTCGGCGAAGGCAATCAGCTCACTGCGGCCTGGGAGATCGACTTTCCGCACTCGCTCGGGATGCTCTACTCGGCCTTCACCTACTACACCGGTTTCAAGGTCAACTCGGGCGAATACAAAGTGATGGGCCTGGCGCCCTATGGCGAGCCGCGCTTCACCGACCTGATCCTCGACGAACTGATCGATCTCAAGTCCGACGGCACCTTCCGGCTCGACATGGAGTTCTTCAACTACGCAACCGGACTCACGATGACCAACGCCCGCTTCGATCGCCTGTTCGGCGGCGCGCCGCGCAAGCCCGAGAGCCGTCTCACGCAGCGCGAGATGGACCTGGCCGCATCGGTGCAGAAGGTGACAGAAGAGGTGATGCTGCGGCTGGCGCGCACGGTGCATCGAGAGTTGGGCGTCGAGTATCTTTGTATGGCCGGCGGCGTGGCGCTCAACTGCGTCGCCAACGGGCGCATCCTGCGTGAGAGCCCGTTCCGCGACATCTGGATTCAGCCTGCGGCCGGCGACGCTGGCGGGGCGATCGGCGCCGCGCTTGCCACTTGGTATCAGTACCATGGCAAGCCGCGCGCGGTGCGCGAGGGCGACGCGATGCGTGGCGCATATCTCGGCCCATCGTTCTCGAGCGCCGAGGTCGAGGCGGCTCTTGAAGGGGCCGGTGCTCGCTACGAGAAACTCGACGAAGGCGCGATGTCGTCGCGGGTGGCGGAGCTGCTCGCGTCCGAAAACGTGGTGGGATGGTTTCAGGGGCGCATGGAGTTCGGGCCGCGCGCGCTCGGCGCGCGATCGATTATCGGCGATCCGCGCAACCCACGCATGCAATCGGTCATGAACCTCAAGATCAAGTACCGCGAATCGTTCCGCCCATTCGCGCCCGCGGTGCTCGCCGAGCGCGTCGCGGAATGGTTCGAGCTCGACCGCCCGAGTCCCTACATGATGATCGTCGCGGCGGTGCGGCCCGAGTTGCGCCTGCCGATGAGCGCCGAACAGGCGGGGTTGTTCGGAATCGACAAGCTCAACCTGCCGCGCTCGACGATTCCGGCCGTCACGCATGTCGACTACTCGGCCCGCATCCAGACGATTCATCGCGAGACCAATCCGCGCTTCCATCGGCTGCTCGAGCAGTTCGCGGCGCTGACCGGCTGCCCGGTGCTGGTCAACACTTCGTTCAACGTGCGCGGCGAGCCGATCGTGTGCACGCCGGCGGAGGCCTATCGCTGCTTTATGCGCACGGAAATGGACTACCTGGTGATCGAGGATTTTCTACTGGCGAAATCCGCCCAGCCGCGGATCGAGCGCGATGACGCCTGGCAGAAGGAATTCGAGCTTGACTGAGGACGCCGCCGAATCCGTCACGCGCCGGCAGTTGCGCGATTTCGGCTTGATCGTCGGGGGGTTGTGCGCCGCGATCTTCGGGCTCGTCCTGCCGATACTGAAGCATCGCGCGATGCCGCGCTGGCCGTGGATTGCGGCTATCGTGCTGATCGTTCCGGCGCTCGCGTTTCCGTCGGTATTACGCGGCCCTCATTTCCTGTGGACTAAATTCGGCCAGGTGCTCGGCTGGATCAACCAGCGCATCGTGCTGACGATTATCTTTTATATTATTGTGTTGCCCACCGGCCTGATGATTCGGGCGCTGGGGCGCGACCCGATGGCGCGCGGTTTCAAGCCCGGCAGCGAGAGCTATCGCGTCCGCAGTCGCAAAGCGCCGGCGCGCTCGATGGACCGGCCATTCTGAGGCCGCGTTGATTTGGGGGGATGTCATTGAAATCCAGTCAGCCGCGGGTCGGCCCAATCGTGATTCTGGCCGCGATCGTCGTTCTTCTGGGAATAGCGCCGGCCGGCCTCTTCGCCCAGACTCCCGGTCCATGCACCCGTTATGCAGCAGGCAGCGTCGTGCAGGATACGCCGAACCTGTTCAGCATCAACGGAGTTTTGCGGGTAAACCTGATTTACAACCGGGAGGTCGACGCTGACGGCCGCGTCTTATTCTGTTTCACAACTCCTTCTGGCAAAGAATCTCCAACTCTTCATGTGCAGCCTGGCGACCTGCTGATCATCAAGCTTACGAATGAGGTTCCGGAAAGCGTTCCCGCCACTGCCATGCGGATGCAGATGACGAATTCAGGATCGGACGTATGCGGCGCCGCAAATCAGACTCCCGCCTCAGTCAATATGCATTTCCATGGCACCAACGTTGCGCCCACCTGCCATTCGGACGAGGTGATACACACACTGGTCAATACCGGGCAGTCATTCACCTACCGGGTGCGGTTTCCTGAAGACGAAACGCCGGGACTCTACTGGTACCATCCGCATGTTCATGGCAGCGCGAACGCCGCGGTGCAGGGCGGCGCCTCGGGGGCGATCGTGGTCACCGGACTTGAACGGGTGCAGCCGGCGGTAAGCGGTCTCAGGCAGCGGATATTTGTCATCCGCGATCAGAATGTGACCGGTGATCCCCCGCCATTCGGCTCGAATAATGTTCCCTCGTGGGATGTGTCGATGAACTACGTGCCGATCCCATATCCGGATTACACGCCCGGTATCATCCAAATGAAGCCGGGCGAAAAAGAGCTTTGGCGGGTTGCCAACGCGTCCGCCGACACGCAGCTCGATCTGCAACTCCAGTACGATGGGACGCCGCAAACGCTACAGGTCGTTGGTCTGGATGGCGCTCCGACCGGTCCGCGCGACAAAAAGGGTCACGGCACGATTATTCCGATGACCGATATTCTCCTGCCCACCGCGGCGCGAGCGGAATTCATCGTCACAGCTCCGCCCGCCACCGTCAGCAATGCCACTTTTCTGACCCTCAACGTCGATACCGGTGCTATCGGCGACAACGATCCGCAACGGCCGCTCGCTCTCATCCAGACTGTTGCCGGCCGCGATGCCGGCGCCCCCATCAAGCGGGAATTGACGATGCCCACGGTTGCCGAAGCCCCGGGACCGCAGCGCTTTGATGGGCTCGCGACGGCGCCGGTGACTGCTCAACGCACGCTCTATTTTTCCGAAGTGATTACCGATGAACAGGATCCCGGCGACTGGCTCAATACTCAGTTTTTCATCACCGTCGCCGGAGCAACTCCGCAAGTCTTCAATCCCGATAATCCGCCGGCGATCACGACTACGCAGGGCGCAGTCGAAGATTGGACGATCGAGAACCATTCTGAAGAGGTTCACGAATTCCATCTCCATCAAATTCATTTCCTGCTGCTTGCGATTAACGGAGTGCCCGTGCCGGCGGCGCAACAACAACTCCATGATATGATCCAGGTTCCCTATTGGACGGGCACCGGTCCTTATCCGAGCGTAACGGTACGGATGGATTTTCGGGGTCCGGATGTCGGGGATTTTGTGTATCATTGTCATATTCTGGCGCACGAGGACGGTGGCATGATGGCGATCATCAGGGTGCTTCCGCGCACCGCCAGTGCAGCCGGCCCGTATGGAAGGCTGCGGACGCTCTTGGCCTCGATCGGATGGCCGTCTGAAGAGCCGCAATCTTCGGAGTGGTGTGGCAGGCGCCCGTAGCTCAACTGGACAGAGCATCGGACTTCGGATTCTTTTCCACTCTGGCGCAATGTGTAGCTAAGTGCACGACCGGCTCTATCGCGCGACTTTTTCCGGGTTGCGCGGTTCAAATAGCGTTCATCCCACACGTCCCTACAAATAGTTCCGCCAAAGTATCGCAAAAGTCACTCAGGCAGGCGTGGGCGCTGATCGCTCGCTCACATCGGATAACTAATCCGTCGCGCGCCGAAAAACTCGCAGATAAAAAGCCGAATTTCGGGACTTTGGCGCTACTTTGCCGGTGCAGCCTCATCAATGTTCAGCTCGTAAACCGGGACAGGAAGCGTCACGTTTGGGCGTTCGCACATTCGGAAAAGCTAACAGTTGGCATTTTCGTCCAGCGTCAACGGGGGAGGTTCCAATGGACGGTGACGAAGCAAACTCCACAGTCACGCCGCCGGGAGACTCGAAGGCCATGGCGCTGTTG
>DATJRJ010000194.1:0-4059 GCA_035504735.1 Binataceae bacterium (SeqCode) | reverse complement strand
GCACGATACGCGTATCGCCGTCGCGCCGGTCACCAGTGTCTCTAGATTCGCCGGCTCGAATCGCATTCGCAAGCCGCATCTTTATTGACCAGGAAAGTCCCGTGGCCACGGCTCCGCAAAGCGAACCCCAGACGCATCCTTGGTCTCCGCTGCAACCGTCGGACGCGCGGCTGCGAGCGATCGCCCGCTGGGTAACCTTTGCGATCTTCACCCTGAACTTCGTCTTGCTCGCGATCTCACTTGGGGATTGGCGCGTTAGTATCGATTCCGGCTATCACATTTCGCTTGCGGAGTGGTACGCGCATCATGGCTCGGCATGGTGGGATCACATCAATTATGCTCCCCGCGGACGCCCTAACTTGCAGGGGCCCGGCCTCCAGGTCGCAATTGCACTACTTGGCAGCTTGCTCGGCGGACGCCCCGGCAACTTCATCCTTGCGAACGCGATGCTGGCCCTTGCCCAATGGACGGCGGCGATCGCGACAGTCTGGTTCTTCACCCGCCGCCTGGGCGGGGATGTTGCCGCGATGCTGGCGGTGGCGCTTGTGGCGGGAGCCGCGTTCGCCTCGGCGTCGTTCTATGTCGGAATTCCATCGGGATGGGTGTTCATCGCAATTCCCTGGACAATATATTTTTTTCTCATCGATCGCCCGATAGTCACCGCGCTGATCGTCACGCTTGGCTGCTATACCCATCTCGGCGGCTTCGCGGTGCTGCCGGCGGGTGTGCTGATTGCCGCGGTGCTCGAGCGGCGATGGCGCCGTCTGATCGAGGTTGGAGCGATCAGCGCGATTTTGACCGCACCTTACTCAATTCATTTTTTCGCGAATCTTGGCTGGTATCGCGGTGTTCACGCGATCGAGGCTCCGCGCTTCGACTCGATGCTGGACTTGCTGACCCTTGCGGGTGCGGTCTGGATGCTGGTGTGTCGGCGCAACGATGCGTTTCTGATTGCCTGGGTGTTCGCGCCGATCGCGTGGCTCTTTCAGGACCCCGGCCGGTTCATCCTTCAGGAGGCGCTGGCCGGAGGCGCAGTCGGCAGTCTGATGCTGTGCGATGCGATCGCGCGATTTGAAAGCCATCGCCTGCGGGTCGCGCTGACACTCGCTCTGGCGGCGATTGCGACGTTGTTTCCGCTTGGGCCACCCAGCCTCGGCGGCGAAATATCCTGGGATCTCGGCTACCGAGCGCCGCGAATGCTGAATTGGCAACGTGCCGACACGCTCGCCGGCGTGATCAAGGATCAGGGTCTCCAGCATCGGGTGGTTTCGGTTTACGAGAACTCGCTCGGCTCGGCGCTTGCCGTTTTTGCGCGGCTCCGGATCGAACGTGGTCACTGGGTCGAGGTGCAGCCAATCAACGATCCCGCTGACGATCTTCCAACCGAGTCCAAGGTTTACGTGGTGCCCCTGACTCACGGGAGTCGGTGGCTCGACAACCTTGAGAGCCGCGGGTTACTGCGCGATTGGGGCGGCACTTCAGACTGCGCGGTGATTACGCTGACGGCGCGGCCGGATTCGCGTGCGATGGCGACGCTGTTCGCGGACACCGTCGCGGAAAATGGGCAGTGGTTGTCAAAGCACGCCATCCGCCACGATCTGCTGAGAGCGGGCCTGTTCGAGCTTCCGCGATTTGATTCAGAGGCGGCGCTCGATCGATGGCTTGCGCAGGCGCGGATACAGCGATTCCACGCAGGACGGATGGAGGTCGCGGCGCTGCTGTACAGCTACGCGCTCGAGCGCAAGGATCCGCGCGACGCAAAGGCGCTGCGGATGGCAGCGCTGGGATTCGGCGAGGTCGCGAGTTTCCTGAGCGACGGCGATACTGTGGGGGACGAATCGGCCCGCGCACATCGGCGCTTCTGCACCGACATGGCATCGCTGGCCGCGGCCGCGCGGGCGCATCCGCAGGATCCTATCGGCTCACGCGCGGTACGCGAGACAGCCGTTCGGTTGTTCCAGGACTATTTCCACAAGCAGTTTCCACGCGCGGAACGCTTTGCCGAGGCCAAGTTCCCGGTTCAAGACTCAATCATCCCGACTAGCATCTGATCTGAAGCAGTCAAGGTCAAAGTAATCGGCCAGGTAAACGGGATTTGTCCCGCATAGCGAGGTCGAAACGACTTGTCGGCCTCTCGTTGCGGCCTTGCAATGGAATTTTATATCGATCGTTGCGGTGACTGGTTCGAAAGTCTTGTCGTGTACCGACTGAATGACCTATTTCTAAGATTCACTAGGAGCAGGGCGACGCGGCTTTCAAAGCAGGGCGAAAGATGGGCGCGAGCAAGATCGATCAGCAAAGAGGTAATAGAAGGCCGACTGATCGAGAGCCCAGGAAGATGGCTGAGTAAGGAGAAAAATGCGTCATGCCACCGTTACCGCTTAATGCATTTCTCGACCAGGTCGAGGCATCGCTAGAAAACGACCTCGTCCCGGTCGGGATTTTCAATGACGAGGAGATCTTTCGCGCAGAGATCGAACGGATTTTTACGCGCAACTGGGTTTTTGTCGCGCATGAAAGCGAGATTCCCAATAAGGGTGATTTCGTGCTGCGCAAGATCGGTCTGGAATCGGTGATCATCAGCCGCGACAGTGATGGCAAGATCAATGTGATGTCAAATCACTGCCGCCATCGAGGCACCGAAGTCTGTCAGGCGGATCGTGGCAATGCGACGCATTTCAATTGTCCTTATCATGGCTGGGCTTACCGAAATAATGGCGATTGGGCTGGCGCGCCTCATCTGAAGGAAGCTTACGGCGGCAAGCTCGACACGAAGCAGTGGGGTCTGCTGCACGCACCGCACGTGGATAGCCATCAAGGCTTCATTTTCGCCTCCCTCGATTCGGATAGCCCGTCGCTCAAGGAGCATCTCGGTAATGCGGCGTGGATGCTTGATGCGATCATGGGACTCCACCCGGCGGGCATGCGAGTGGCAGGCTCGCCGGAGCGCTACCGCGTGCGCGCCAACTGGAAAACGGCGGCAGAGAATTTCACCGGCGACGTCTACCATGTCGATCACCTGCACCGGAGCAACGAGCAGGTGCAGACTGCTGCGGGTTTGCAGGGGTCATGCGAATTCGCCCGCTCTTACGAGATGGGAAATGGTCACAACTTCGTCGGCCACGAATGGGTGAAGGCCATCCATCCCGGCTTTATTTTCGCGGGCTATCCGGAGAATTATATCGAGCAATTCGATCTGTCGGGTTTCGACGACGCCCAACTGCTCATGATGCGCGATAAACCGCCGACGGTCGGTACGATCTTCCCCAATCTTAGTTTCATCCGCGTTTCCGCATTCACAAAACTTGATGAACCACATGCGGTGATGACCAGCTTTCGTCAGTGGCAACCGCTGGGCCCTGGCGAACTCGAAGTTTGGAACTGGCAGTTCGTTTGGAACTTTATGAGCGAAGCGGATGTCGAAGCAATCTATAAAATTGGACAATTCAATTTCGGTTCCGCAGGGGTGTTCGAACAGGATGACACGGTTTCCTGGGAAAGCGTCGCGAAGGTTGGCGCGAGTCATTGGTGGCGGCGTGAGGCAATGCAATTCAATTTCCAGCAGGGTCATAAAAGCGCCGTCGATCAATCACCGGATCCTCATTGGACTGGTCCTGGAATCCATCGCACCACTGGTTATGGCGAGCATCGCCAATTGGCTTTCTACCGCCACTGGCTGAAGGTTATGCGCGAAAATGGGAAGCGGTAACATGGATCCAGCTCAACTACGGGAGGCGGTTACGCAATTCCTAGCTTTCGAGGCGATGCTGCTCGATGAAGGACGGTTCGAAGACTGGTATGCCCTTCTAGACGATGCGCTGGTCTATGAAGCGCCGTTGCGCCTTGGGACGAGCAAGCGCAGCGATGAGATGGTTGCAAACGCGTATCGCTTCGAGGATGACAAGAAGATCCTTCGTACCCGCATTGACCGAATCAACACCGGCAATGCCTATGCCGAAAGCCCACCTTCGCGAACGGTGCGATCGGTATCGTCAATCTGTATCCTCGGCGAGAACGGCGGCGTGGTTTCCGTCTCCAGCACGATAATCGTCTATCGTC
>DATJRJ010000193.1:0-6436 GCA_035504735.1 Binataceae bacterium (SeqCode) | reverse complement strand
CGATTTACGCAAGGCCATCACACCGCGCACCCGCGGCATCATTCTAAATTCACCATCCAACCCGACCGGCGCGGTCTATGGCGCCGAGGAGTTGACGGGTCTTGCACGGGTGCTGCGTGAGACCGAGATTTGGGTGATGTCCGACGACGTCTACGAGCACATCGTCTATGGCGGCCTCGCGCCGCACATCTTCCGGATCGAGCCGGCGCTCAAAAGCCATGGGATCGTTTTCAACTCGGTATCGAAGACCTATGCGATGACCGGATGGCGGGTGGGTTTTGCCGCCGGACCGCGCGAGGCGATCGCGGCCGCGGTGCGCTTGCAGGGACAGAACAGCGGCAACGCCAGTTCGATAGCCCAGGCAGCCGCGATCGAGGCCTACCAGGGGCCGCAGGACGAGGTCAGCCAGATGGTCGCCGAGTTTCACGCCCGGCGCGATCTGGTCGTCGAACGGGTGCGCAAGCTGCCGGGTTTCAAACTGCCGAACATCCCGCTGGGCGCGTTTTACGCTTTCCCCAACGTCTCGGCGCTGCTCGATCGCAAATGGAAGGGACGCCCGATCGCCGACGGTAACGGGCTGGCCGAATTCCTTCTCGAGGAAGCCCGGGTCTCGGTGGTGGGCGGCAATGATTTCGGCGCGCCCGCATACGTGCGGCTCTCATACGCGACCTCGCGCCAGAATCTCAACGCGGCGTTCGATCGAATCGGCGCGGCGCTGGGAAAGCTCGACTGAGCAGCGGCGCTACTTACGCCACGGCGCGGGGAACTCGCTGTCGCGGATGAAGCGGAGGTAGTCGGCGAGGATTTCCGAATGATCGAAGGCCAGCGGTGCCGGCGGATCATCCGGCGCGAAGAGCCCGATGCCCTTGGCGTCGTCGTCGGCCCGCGGCGTGCCGCGCCCACGCCCGACGTAAACCGCGGTCACGGTATGACCGCGCGGATCGCGGTCCGGACGCGAGTAGACGCCGAGCAGCGCGCGCAGCTCGACCTCGATCGAAGTCTCTTCGCGCAGCTCCCGTACCGCGGCGAGCTCGACGCGCTCGCCGATCTCGACGAAGCCGCCCGGTATCGCCCATCCGAATGGAAAGTTTTTGCGTTCGATTAGAATAATTCGGCCGTCGATCTCGGCGATCACATCAGCCGCAATCAGCGGGCACTTGGGTGCGGGCATCCTGCGATCGTACCACGACGCCATCGGCGTCGCATGCGCCGGCGGCGGTTGACAAGCCTGCCCGGCCACCCCAAAGTTTCTCTAGATGCCTATGCAGGTCGCACGCCTCTACGATTTCCACGATATCCGTCTCGAACAGTCCGAACGGCCGCAGCCGGGTCCCACTGAAATCCTGGTGCGCACGCGCGCCTGCGGAATCTGCTCGGGCGATATCATGCCGTGGTATCTCAAGCGCAAGGCGCCGCTGGTGCTCGGTCATGAACCGGTCGGCGTGATCGAGGAGACGGGCAGTGCGGTCGTCAGGTTCCGTCCCGGCGATCGGGTCTTCGTCCATCATCATGCGCCCTGCTTCAGTTGTCATGCCTGTCGGCGAGGAAATTATGTCCATTGCCCAACCTGGCGAGCGACCCGCATCACGCCCGGCGGGATGGCCGAATATTTCACCGCGAGTGCCGCCAATCAGCGCGATACGCTGCCTCTGCCCGCCGCTATCAGCGACGCGGACGGCGTGCTGGTCGAGCCGGCCGCGTGCGTGGTCAAATCGCTGCGCCGCTCGGGACTCAGGCCCGACGATTCGATCCTGATTATCGGACTCGGAATCATGGGCATGATGCACGTACGGATCGCGCGGGCGATGGGCGCGGGACAGATAATCGGGGCTGATCTCATCGAGCAGCGCGCTCAGCGGGCCCGCGAACTCGGCGCCGACGTCGGGCTGGTGGTTAGCGGCGACAGCCTGGATGAGCAGGTGCGCGAGGTGACCAAGGGTGCGATGGCAGACGTCGTGATCGTGGGTCCCGGCACGCCGGCCGCGATTACCGCAGGCATCGCCGCCGCGGCTGCGGGCGGCACGGTGGTCGAGTTCACCTCGACGGCTCCTGAAGCGAATCTGACGCTGCGACCGTTCGATCTCTATTTCCGCGAAATCAACCTGGTGCCGAGTTATTCCTGCGGGCCTGACGATACGCGCCAGGCACTGGCGCTGGTCGAGCGCGGCGTGATTCGCGCCGCCGACCTGGTGACGCATCGGTTTCCGCTCGAGCGGATCAACGAGGCGTTTGCGGTTGCCCAAAAGCCCGAGGCGCTGAAGGTCGTGGTGACCTTCGCGTCCTAGCTTCGATGCCGCCGACCAAGCAGCGGCGCGCTCCCACCAGCCGTGGCCGCCCGCAGCGGCGCGAATCACCATCGCACTCTTCCGTGACGGCGGGCCCGCCCGTCCTGCAGCGCTTTCGGCGCAATTTTCGATGGGACTCGGTCGAACTCGAACCTTACAAGCTGCGCACTCCTCGCGGCGCTGAGTTTGCGGGAGCATCGCGCCAGGTCCTGGCGGGCCGGAACGGTGAGCCGCTCGCTTTCGAGTTGCGATATTTCGAGTTAGAGCCCGGCGGATTCACCAGTCTCGAGCGTCACCGGCATTGTCATGTGGTAATCGGCGTACGCGGACGCGGGCGAGTGCGGGTAGATACGAAGGAGCATCGAATCGCGCCGTTCGACACGATCTACATCGGCCCGAATCAACCCCATCGACTGAAGACGCAAGGTCGCGAGCCATTCGGCTTCTTCTGTATCGTGGATAAGCGGCGCGACAAGCCGCGACCGATCCTAGACTAGCGCAGAATTGCTCTCCGAAAAGAGCGATCCTCACGGGCCAGACTCAGAGAGCCCGAATGAGAACAACGGGGCGGCCACATGGGCGGCCGCCCCGTTGGTTTATTGCCGATCGCTCAGGCTTACGGACTTGCCGGTGCAGGAGCAGCCGGTGCAGGAGCCGCCGGTGCCGGTGCAGCCGCTCCGGTATCAGACGGAGCCGGGGCCGCCGCAGCCGCGTGATGATAATGGTGGTGGTGCATTACCATCCGGTGGCGATGTCCGCCGCCACTCATCGAAGTCTTGGCCGCGATCGCCTCAGCGCGATCAGCCGCCGCCTTCGCATCGGCCGCCGCCTGCTCGACGCGGGTCGCAGCCGCCTGCGCCTGCTGAGCAGCCGCCTGCGATCTCTGGGCCGAAGCCTCAGCCGCCGACGCCGACTGTTGAGCCTGGTTCGCAGCGTTCATCGCCTGTTGAGCCGGATCCGGCGACTGCGAACAACCGGCCAGCAGCGACAGACCGAGCGCCATCCCGGCCAGCCCTATCAGTCTCGAAGTTTTACCCATAAACCCTTCCATCCTTATCATCCTCCTTCATACGTGCGGCCAGGTTCGGAAAAGAAACGAATGAAAAGTTCTTTTCGGTTGTGAACTTGTGTCACAAAGAGAACCAGACTGCAAAGTTACACAATCGCGACTTTCACGCAATGCGCCTGCGAATTAAATCCCTATGAATCGTTTTCCGTTGCACGCTTTGTGTACGCTGCGACTGGCATCTTGCCACCGTTAGAAATCATCATCGCCCATTCCACCCATACCGCCCATGCCACCCATTCCTCCCATGCCCATGCCGCCCATTCCTCCCATGCCGCCCATGTCCCCCATTCCGCCCATACCGTGGTCGTGGCCATGGCCGTGCGGCATGGCAGGCGCCTTGGGTTTAGGCTTCTCGACGATCGCCGCCTCAGTGGTGATGAGCAGGGCCGCTGCGCTCGCCGCATTCTCGAGCGCCGCCCGCACCACCTTAACCGGATCGATCACGCCCGCCTTGACCAGATCCTCGTACTCTTCGGTGCGGGCATTGAAACCGAAGTCGCCTTTGCCTTCGGCGACCCGGTTGTAGACTATCGCGGCCTCGAAGCCGGCGTTGGTGGCGATCTGGCGGAGCGGCTCGCTCATCGCGCGTGTGACGATATCGGCGCCGGCCCTGGTTTCAGGCGGCAGCTTGAGCGCCTCGACCGCCTTGGTAGCGCGTACCAATGCGACCCCGCCGCCGGCGACAATTCCTTCCTCGACCGCGGCGCGCAGCGCATGGACTGCGTCGTCCACGCGCGCCTTCTTCTCCTTGAGCTCGACTTCGGTGGCCGCGCCGACCTTGATGACGGCGACGCCGCCGACCAGCTTGGCCAGCCGCTCTTCGAGTTTCTCGCGATCGTAATCGGAAGTGGTGTCCCGAATCTGCGCGCGGATCTGCTCGACGCGCGCCTTGATTTCCGATTTCTTGCCGGAGCCGTCAACGATGGTGGTGTTGTCCTTATCGATAATGACGCGGCGGCATTTCCCGAGTTGATCGAGCGTAACGTTCTCGAGCTTGAGTCCGAGTTCCTCGGCGACCAGGCTACCGCCGGTCAGGATCGCGATGTCGGTGAGCATCTCCTTGCGCCGATCGCCGAATCCTGGGGCCTTCACGGCCGCGATTTTTAGCGTGCCGCGCAGCTTGTTTACGACCAGCGTCGCGAGCGCTTCGCCTTCGATATCCTCGGCGATAATCAGCAGCGGCCGGCCGGTCTGCAGGACCCGCTCCAGCAGCGGCACCAGCTCGCGCAGGTTGGCGATTTTCTTCTCGTGAAACAGGATCAGCGGTTCTTCGAGGTCGACCGTCATGCGCTCGGGATTAGTAACGAAGTAAGGGGAGAGGTAGCCGCGGTCGAAGCGCATGCCCTCGGTCAGATCGAGCACGGTCTCCATGCCGCGCGCCTCTTCGACCGTGATCACGCCTTCCTTGCCGACCTTGTCCATCGCGTCGGCAATAATTCTCCCGATGCTGTCGTCGCCATTGGCGGCCACGGTCGCCACCTGCACCATCCGGGTATGCTCGCGGACGGGCCTGGCGACTTCCTTGAGCGCGGCGACCGCCGCAAGCACCGCAGTCTCGATGCCGCGGCGCAGATCGCTCGGCGCCATCCCGGCCGCCACCATCCGAATTCCCTCGCGCACGATCGCGCGCGCCAGCACGGTCGCAGTCGTGGTTCCGTCGCCGGCGACATCGGAAGTCTTTTGCGCGACCTCGCGGATCAACTTGGCGCCAAGATTTTCGAAGCGGTTCTCGAGCTCGATCTCTTTGACCACGGTCACCCCGTCCTTGGTGACCAGCGGCGCCCCGAAGCTCCGCTGGATGAGGACGTTGCGGCCTTTGGGACCAAGCGTCACCCGCGCCGCCTCGGCGACCAGCGTGGCGCCGGCAACGATTCCGGTGCGGGAGTGTTCATGAAGCTCAACCTGTTTCGCGGGCATCTAATTCCTCTCGTTGAAAAATCTGTTCTTGGGCTGCGCTTACCCTAGCACGGTTGCCGTCAAGCCCGTTCAAAGTTAAGCAGTTTGCGGCGGTTTGCAAGGCCGGCGCACTTTCGGAATCAGGAATGGCATGCAAGGATAAAGCGGGCCTGGGAACGGTATTGGGATGAATATGGAACCGTCGAAGACTGCCCGGATTCGTGACTTCGTGCTGGCGGCGACAATCCTGATTGTGGTCGGCCTGTTCTTCCTCATGGCGGCGATCAAGGCCGGAATTATCGGTCACTATCCTTCTTCCTTCACGCAGGCGGACCAGGGAGATACCGGTGCTGACGATAACGTCTCTCCCAAGCAGGTCGAAATATACGTCGCCGTATATCGGGCGATGCAGCACGATCATAGCCTGACGGTCGAGCAGGCGTGCAACCGGCAGGGATTGACGGTCTCAGCCTTTCGCGACATCGAAGAAAAGGTCGAGCACGACGATCAGCTTCACCAGCGCGTACTCAGTGAACTCCAACCGAAGGCCCATCCGACTACCGGAGCAAAAAGCACGACTCCATGAGCTCGCTCCTGGCAGCCCATTTCGAATTCTGACCTGTTTGGACTTGGCAGCGCGGGATGAGGGCTGGCCCTCATCCCGTATGCTATCCGTACTACCGAATTACTTTGTTACCGAGCTCGAGAACTCCGCCTCGAGACGCGCCACCGCGTCGTTGGCCCGAGCTACTGAGGCCTGCGCCGCGTCCGCCCCATCGCTAGCCTGCTTGGCGGCCGCTTCGGCCTGGCCCGCGGCAGTATCAGCGCTCTGCGCGGCAGCTTGGGCCCGAGTCGCCGACGACTGCGCGGTTTGGGTCGACTGGTTGATAGAGTTCATGTCTGGCCCACAGGCAGTCATCACAGCCGCCGCTGCAAGAACTCCGAATACCGTCACCAACTTCTTCATCCGAGCGTCCTCCCACAAAGTTTCGGAAATTTTCAGTTTGCGTGTTCGCTAGTAAGAATGGCCGCCACGGCGGGATAATTGCCGAGCGGGTCGCGCTCATACTGACAAATCGGTTTCTACGAGGCAAGCTGATTTTGCGGGGGCAAGCTGGTTTCGATTCGCGGTGCGCTGGACAATCTGCCGGCGGTACAAATCTGATCGCCGACCGCGCGACCGTGG
>DATJRJ010000192.1:0-4246 GCA_035504735.1 Binataceae bacterium (SeqCode) | reverse complement strand
ATCCACCGTGCGCATCGCCCCACCTCCATCACGAACATCCGCTGTTATCGAGATGCCAAGCTCTCGAAAACTTCCATTCCAGGGTTCCGAGCAGCCAAATGGCGAGCGAGAAGGCGATTGCGTTCCATGGCCTCGGCTTTGGTTTCAAATGTCGGCCCGTCGCTTCGGTCGAGCCAAAGCTGTGACTCCTGACTCGCGCCCAATCGTTTCAGACAAAACCGCGCAGCCCAGCGATCACCGTTCTTAAGGCGAAGACAAAGGTGTTCTAATTGAAACTTCATACCGGCCTCACGAACAACCGCTGGTCGTGCCGCAATTCATGCACTTGTAGCAGGCACCATTGCGCACCATGATGCATCCGCAATCCGGGCACGGCGGCGCGTCGGCCTGATTGATGAACGTCTGCCGAAGACTCGTATCCTTGCCGTCGGTCAGCGTTGCCACCGGCTTTGGGAGCGCGTTCGGCGTGAGCGTTCCGCCATTGCCGTTGATCTCCGGCTGCGCGCCGATTATTCCGACCTCGCGCCGCGCCTCCTCGTCGAGGAACTTCGACGCCATCCAGCGGAACAGGTAATCGACGATCGACTTCGCATACGGAATCTGCGGATTCTTGGTGAAGCCCGACGGCTCGAAGCGCATGTGGGCAAACTTGTCGACCAGGAAGCGCAGCGGCACGCCATATTGCAGCGCATACGAAATCGCGGTCGCGAACGAGTCCATCAGGCCGGAAATCGTCGAGCCCTGCTTCGACATCGAAACGAAAATCTCGCCCGGCGTGCCGTCCTCGTACATCCCGACCGTGATGTAGCCCTCGTGGCCGGCGATATCGAACTTGTGCGTGATCGAGCGGCGCTCGTCGGGCAGCTTGTGCCTGAGCGGGCGGAACTCGTCGCCGGGCGCCAGCGCCTGCGCGGCAGCGACGGCCGCGGCCGGCACCGCGGTCTTACCGGTGTTGAGCGGCTGGATGCGCTTGGAGCCGTCGCGGTAGATCGCGACCGCCTTCAGCCCGAGCCGCCAAGCCGTAATGTAAGCCTCGGCGATCTCATCGGCCGTCGCCTCGGTCGGCATGTTGATGGTCTTCGAGATTGCACCCGAGATGAACGGCTGCACCGCGCCCATCATCTTGAGATGGCCCAGGTAATGAATCGTGCGCGAGCCGGCGCGCGGCTTGAACGCGCAATCGAAAACCGCCAGATGAACATCGCTCAGATGGGGCGCACCCTCGATGGTCTCATGCTCGTCGAGATACTCGACGATCTCCTGGATCTCCCTGGAGTCGTAGCCGACGCGTTTGAGCGCGCGCGGCACGGTGCCGTTGACGATCTTGAGCATCCCGCCGCCCACCAGCTTCTTGTACTTGATGAGCGCGATATCAGGTTCGACACCGGTGGTGTCGCAATCCATCATGAACGCGATGGTCCCGGTCGGCGCAATTACCGTCGCCTGCGAATTGCGATAGCCGGCACTCTGGCCGAGCCGCAGCGCCTCGTCCCATGACTCGCGCGCCGCGCGCAGCAGATCGAGCGGCACCAGCGCCGAGTCGAGCTTGTAGGCGTGGCCGCGATGGCGCTCGATCACTTTCAGCATCGGCTCGCGATTCGGCGCAAAACCCGCGAACGGACCCATCGCCGCTGCGATGCGCGCGGATTGCAGATAGGCCTCGCCGGTCATCAGGGCGGTTATCGCGGCGGCGTAGCCGCGTCCCTGCTCCGAGTCGTACGGCATCCCAAGCGCCATCAGCAGCGCGCCGAGATTCGCATAGCCCAGCCCCAGCTCGCGGAAGTCGTGCGCGTTTTTCGCGATTTCGTCGGTCGGATAGGATGAGTAGTCGATCACGATCTCCTGCGCCGTGATCATCACATCGACCGCGTGGCGAAACGCGCGCACGTCGAATTCGCCGCGTTCATCAATGAATTTGAGCAGGTTGAGCGAGGCCAGATTGCAGGCCGAGTTGTCGAGATGCATGTACTCGCTGCACGGGTTCGAGGCGTTGATGCGCCCGCTGGCCGGGCAGGTATGCCAGGTGTTGATGGTGGTATCGAACTGCATCCCGGGATCGCCGCAGGCGTGCGTCGCCTCGGCGATCATCTTGAGCAGCTCGCGGGCCGGGAATTCGTCGGCTAGCTCCTGGCTGCGGACCCAGCGCGTGCGCCAGACGGCATCGTCGGCCACCGCCTGCATGAATTCATCGGAGGCCCGCACCGAGTTGTTAGCGTTCTGGAAGAAGACCGAGCCGTAGGCGGGGCCGTCGAGCGAGGCGTCGTAGCCGGCCTCGATCAACGCCCAGGCTTTCTTCTCTTCCTCTTCCTTGCACTGCACGAACTCCTTGATGTCGGGATGGTCGGCATTGAGCACCACCATCTTGGCAGCGCGGCGGGTCTTGCCGCCCGACTTGATGACGCCGGCCGAGGCGTCGGCTGCCTTCATGAACGAGAGCGGGCCCGAAGCGGTGCCGCCGGCCGAGAGTTTCTCACGGCGCGAGCGCACAGCCGAAAGATTAACGCCCGAGCCGGAGCCGCCTTTGAAGATCATCCCTTCGTTGCGGTACCAGTTCAGGATCGAGTCCATGTTGTCATCGACCTTCAGGATGAAGCAGGCCGAGCATTGCGGCTTGGGCTCGATGCCGACGTTGAAATAGACCGGGCTGTTGAAAGCGGCCTTCTGGGTGACCAGCAGATGGACCAGCTCGGAACGGAAACTCTCGCGCTCGTCCGCGGTAACGAAGTAGCTGCCGCGTTCGCCCCATCCGGTAATCGTATCGGCGACCCGCAGGATAAGCTGGCGCACCGAGGTCTCGCGCCGGAGGGTGCCGATTTGGCCACGAAAATACTTGGATACCACGACGTTGGTCGCGGTCTGGGACCATCCGCGAGGCACCTCGACGTCGGTCTGCTCGAAAACCACGCGGCCGTCCTCGCCGGCGATAACCGCTGAGCGGCGCTCCCATTCGACCTCGGTCAGCGGATCGACCCCCGGCCGGCTGAAGAAGCGTTCCAGGCTAATCCCGCGCCTGTTGATAGGCGCCGGAGATTCGGCCGTTTCAAGTGGTGCTTTTCGGTCCAATTCCGCCATCGTCATCCCCCCACCGCAACCCAATGGCAAAGATCAAAACTTTTAGACAAACTTCCTAGCCGGCGCGATCTGTACACTGGCCGGAGCCGATTCTTTACATCGCAGGTGCATTATAACTTCAGGATCTCTAGCCGTTTCCTTAGCGACCACCACGTAGTCATCAACCTCTTTCTTGATCGGCTTTCGGCAATATATGCAAATCTTAATTTCCGGCATTGTTATTTTCCTTCGCGGCTCAAACTTCGATTATTATTTCGGCCTGTTCTTAAGATACTCTGACAGCGAACCGCGGCCGACCCGGTCTAGCAGGGTTTCCAGTTTCGCGTCGCCACGCACCTCGCGTCCAAAATCTTGACCGTAGGTTTCCCTTAACGTGTGGACTCGCGTGTTTCCGTTTTTTCGGCGTATCTCACCGTCCTCATCCCGATAGCGCCCATCTAGTCCCTTGCTCATCTTTCACCTCTTCGGCCTGCCTCGCCTGACAATGATCAATGGACCAAGCTGAGCTCGCCAAGACGAATAGCCATCGCCTTCTTAGACACGCCGAAGACCTCGCACAGGGACTTGAACTGTATACCGCCAAAGCTAGTCGTGATCGCGAAAAGCCCTTGCCGTTCAAGCGACGTCATTCCTCTTAGCTCAGCGACGGTTCGCTTTTTACTTCTCTGACTCAGGAAATAGGCGATGTTCTCATCCAATGAACGCTCATCTATTGTCATGCCGATATTCGCGTGAAACACCTTTCGCACAGGCTCAGCCGGCATGAGCAGCTCACAAGCGAAAACCTCGGCCCGTCGCTCGGCCCATTCCCGAGCCGAAGACCCTTCGGATAGCCTTTCTCGGTATCTGACCTCGCTGGGGTCGAAAATAGCGTGCGCAATCTCGTGCGCTTGGGTGTATCGCCGTTCTCTGACTCCACCTTGCCCAGCAACCGAAATCGTCCTTCGTGCCGGATCGTAGCTCCCAAGTACCTGCCCTCCCGAATCCGCCTCTTCCAACCGAACTCCGACGAGATTTGCGATTCCCTCTAATTCGATGGGGAACATCTCAACGTCCGAGAGCGACCTGTTCAGACCGTCCTCTTTCACCCGCCTTAGTTCGGCAATCAGCGCAAGGGCCTCATCACGGATTATCGATTCGGCGGAGCCATGCTCCAGGCGGATCCCGCGCCTGT
>DATJRJ010000191.1:0-2681 GCA_035504735.1 Binataceae bacterium (SeqCode) | reverse complement strand
GCTACATTCCGCACCGGCGCTGGCCGGCGATGATCTAATCTCTCCAGTCGTATCTCTATCAAAAACAATGATCGAAGCATCCCCGCCATCGCCGCGCCTGTGGAAGGTTCTGCTCGCGTTCGCCATCATCTATTTCGTCTGGGGATCGACATATCTGGCGATCCGCATCGGCGTGCGCGAAGTCCCGCCATTTCTTTTTGCGGCCATGCGCTTCGTCGTCGCTGGCTCGGTTCTGTTCGCCTGGATGCGCGCGCGAGGCACTCCCCTGCCGAGCATGCGGGAGTGGGGCGCGGCGGCGTTTCTCGCGATATTGATCTTCGTCTTCGATTACGGATTGCTCTTCTGGGCCGAACGCCGCGTGCCCTCGGGAATCGCCGCCGTTATGTTGGCAACGATCCCGGTATTCATGGCTTTGGGCGAGATCATCATTTTGCGCACGCAGCGCCTGACCGCGCGGCTGGGAATTGCCTTGTTGTTGGGAATCGCCGGAGTCGCGGTGCTCGTTGGGCCGTCGATGAGCCTGGGCGGCGCTCCCGTCGATCGAGCTGGAGCTGTCGCACTGATCGTGGCGGCAATCAGCTGGTCGATTGCGTCTTCGCTGAGCCGGAAACTGCCACAACCGACCGCCAAGGCAATGAGCTCCGGCCTGCAGATGCTCTGCGGAGGCGTTCTGCTTTTAGCCGCGTCGGCGCTGCTCGGCGAGCTGCGCGGATTCCGTATTCAAAGTGTCTCGCGTGAGGTTTGGCTCGCCCTCGCGTATCTGATCGTAGCGGGATCGATTGTGGCTTATACGGCGTACGTGTGGCTGATCCATCACGAGTCGCCGACCAAGGTTGGAACGTATGCGTATGTGAATCCAGTGGTCGCGGTCGTAATCGGCTATTTTTTCGGAGGCGAGCCGCTCGGCCCGCGCACGATTCTGGGGACGTTGTTCGTGCTGGTCAGCGTGGTAGTGATCACGACGGCACCAAAATCGGTCGCGCCTGCGAGCGTGACAGACGTCGCCGAGGTCGCTGAGCGCTAGGGTGGGCTTCATGTGCCCTCATTACCTTTATAAATTCTTTGCTAACCTGGCTATCGGCGTTTTGGCTTCGGTCACCAACTGCTAACCTCCTCTTCCCAATCCTCGTTCTGTCCATACCGGTCAACAAGGTAGGCGTCGACCGTGCCGAGAACGTCATGTGCAAGCGTAAGGCCGTAGAGGAGCGCTCCAAAATCAATGCCAAGCGCTTCAGTGCGTGGGCGAGCACCGGAACCGACCGCGATTCCCTTTCCCCGGTAACGGAATCGCGCACCATTGCCATCGACCGTATCGAACTCCTTGACGAACTGACCCACGTAGCCTAGGTCTATACCCGTCTTGAAAACCGAAGGCATTCTCCTCCTCAGCTCGCCGTCTAACTCCCTCCACAAGCAAAGGAGGCCGTGTCGCTTCCCAACCGGCTGGACTTTGTCATCGGGCGCATTCTGAGCCTCATCCGTGAGCCACCTCGAGTGAAACAGCGTGTATTTCAGCGCGAGCTCTAGGTAGTGTCGGCACAGGAAGCAGGCCGACGGCCCGGCCACGGCCTCCAGCAGCGATCCAACAACGATACCCCTCACGATAATCCGGGCCGACTCGAAGTAACTATCTGCGAAGAGTGCGTCGATCTCCCATTCGCCGCTAGCCGGTGGATAGAACACCTTCCTGTACTCGTGCGGTTTGTATCGCTCCTGGTACTCCGAAAGGATCTGTTCCTCCAAATCCATCATCTGCGCGAAGTCGACTCGCTGTTCGTCCATATTCGGACCCCCATTTCGGACACCATTCCGTGGCACAAGAGTTACTCTATGGTTTCGTCATCTTCTCCGGCTTGACCAGCTGATCGAACTCTTCAGCCGTCAGATGTCCCAGCTTCACCGCGGCTTCCCGCAGGCTTGAGCGATCCACATGTGCGGTGTGCGCGATTTGCGCTGCCTTGTCATATCCCACTTTTGGCGCGAGAGCCGTCACCAACATCAGCGAATTCTTCACGTAGGAATCGACCTTTTCGCGATCGACCTCGATGCCTTTGATCATGTACTCGACGTAGCCGTGGCACGCATCGGTGATGAGCGTGACCGAGTGCAGGAAGTTGTAGATGATCACTGGCTTGAAGACGTTGAGTTCGAAATTGCCTTGCGAGCCGGCGAATCCGACGGCTGCAGTTGCGCCGTGCACCTGCACGCCGACCATCGTCATGGCCTCACATTGCGTAGGGTTCACTTTGCCCGGCATGATCGACGATCCCGGCTCGTTCTCGGGAATGATCAGTTCGCCTAATCCACAGCGCGGTCCGGAAGCGAGCCAGCGTATATCATTGGAAATCTTCATGAACGATGCGGCCAGAGTCTCCATCGCTCCTTGCGCGAACACGATTTCATCGTGCGCCGACAGCGCCGCGAACTTGTTGGGATGCGAGCGGAAGGGCAGTCCCGTGAGTTCAGCGATTTTTTTTGCCGCGCGCTCGGCAAATTCGGGGTGCGTGTTGAGCCCCGTGCCAACGGCCGTTCCGCCGATGGCCAGATCGTAAAGCCCGTCCAGCGCCTGTTCTAACCGCTTGATATCACGATCGAGCAGCGCGGCCCATCCCCCGAATTCCTGGCCAACTGTCAGCGGTACGGCATCCTGCAAGTGCGTGCGACCGATCTTCACGATGCTG
>DATJRJ010000190.1:0-14757 GCA_035504735.1 Binataceae bacterium (SeqCode) | reverse complement strand
CCGCGATCGGCGCGCGCACCACCGAATCGCAGACCCATCGCGAGATGGCGAGCGGACTCTCGATGCCGGTTGGTTTCAAAAACACCACCGATGGCAACCTGCAAGCCGCGATCAACGCTATCCAATCGGCGCGCCTGCCGCATTCATTCATCGGCATCACGCAGGAAGGATTGACCGCGGTGGTGCGAACCACCGGCAATCCGGATACTCACGTGGTGCTGCGCGGCGGCCGAACGCCAAATTATGATCCAGTCAGTATCGAGGAGTGCACGCGCCTGATTGCCAAGGCCGGGATCGAGCCGCGCCTGCTGGTCGATTGCTCGCACGCGCAGACCAACAAGGATTACAGCCGCCAGCCGGCCGTGCTGGCGCAGGTGGTAGCGCAGGTGCGCGCCGGCAACCGCGCGATCATCGGCGCGATGGTCGAGAGTAATATCGAGGCCGGCAATCAGCCGGCGCACGCGCGCGGCGCGGGACTCAAGTACGGCGTCTCGGTGACCGATCCGTGTATCGATTGGCCGGCCACCGAACGGTGTATCCTCGAATCGTACGAGAGTCTGCGCGGCGCCGCGCTACCCTCGCACTCCGCGGCCGGCTGAGTCTTCGTAGTTCTCACTTCCGCGGCTCAGCATACGCAACTTTGATGCTCGAGTTGCAAGGCTACGCTTGGAATTCCGCAATGGGCATTGTGCAGGATTCTCCGGCAGGCTAAGAGTCGCAGCTAAGAAAATCAAAAATGGGTTTCCGATGAAAAACTTTCTACGCCTGCTGATACTGCTGCTGGTGGCGCTTATCTTCGCCGCGGCGACGGAAACGCCCCTGATGCCACGTGCGTGGGCCGAATCAAAAACCGGGCCCGCGCCGAGCGTGAGCCGCAACGTATCGTTCACCTATCTCGCAACTATCACGCCCGCGCCGGCCGCCAAGCATCTCGAGATATGGATTCCGGTGCCGCACGATAATGCCTGGCAGCAGATCAGTCAGCTCTCCGTCGACGCCGCGCTGCCCCATCAGATCGTTGCGCAAGCCGACGGAAACAGAATCCTGCATTTGAGTGCCGATGCGCCGCTGCCGGCCTCGACGACGATTCGATTCACGTTCGATGCCGCGCGCCGTCAGGAGACCGCCGACCTCGCGCTCGCCGCGCGATCCCTTCCAGAGCCAACGGACGGCGCCTTCGCACCTTTCCTGAGGGCCGACGCCCTGGTTCCGATCGATGGCGAGATTACGCAAGTGAGCACCACTATCGGGTCCGCCGGCGCCCCCGCGCTCGAACAGGCGCGCGCAATTTACGAATACGTCGTCGCGAACATGAAGTATGACAAGAGCGGAACCGGATGGGGCCACGGCGACGCGATCTACGCCTGCAACGTCCACCGCGGCAACTGCACGGACTTCCATTCACTGTTCATCGCGCTGGCGCGTTCGCGCGGAATCCCGGCGCGCTTCACGATCGGCTTTCCGCTCGGTGCTTTCGGCGCAGGACCGATAACCGGCTACCATTGTTGGGCCGAGTTTTATGCGGGGGGCGTTTGGGTGCCGATCGATGCCTCCGAGGCTTGGAAGCATCCGCCGCGGCACGATTACTACTTCGGACATCTCGACGCCGACCGCGTCGGCTTCACTTCGGGACGCGATCTCGAATTGACGCCGCGCCAGCACGGAGCGCCGCTCAATTATTTGATCTACCCGTACGCCGAGGTCGACGGAGTGGCGCTCCTGAGCAGCCGGATCAAGACCGCGTTTTCCTACCGCGATCTGGCCGCGACGAATTAGTTCGCCTGGACCGGCTAGCGCCGCGCCTCGAACACGAGGTTGAACGGCGTCTCGGCCGCACGCCGGAAAGAGGTGAAGCCACCCGCCATCACGACCTCGCAGATACGCTTTTCGCCGGCCTGGGTGCCGAGCGCGAGTCCGACTTCCTGCGCTTTCGACGCTGGAGTACAGACCATCGTCGAGGCGGCATAAGAGATCCGTCCAAACGGATTGAGGTTGGCCTCTAGCGTGTCGTGCGCGAAGGGCTCGACGATCATCCAGGCGCCATCGACGGCCAGCGTCGAGAGCACGTGCGCCGAGGCGCCCACCGGATCGCCCATGTCGTGCAGACAGTCGAAGAACGCCACCAGCCCGTAATCCTTGCCGGGATAATCCTTGGCCGTCGCCCGCTCGAAGCGCACGTTGGTTACCTTCGCCTGCCGCGCCGCCTCGGTGGCATGATCGAGCGACGGCTGATGGTAATCGAAGCCGACAAAAGTTGACTTCGGAAAGGCCTGCGCCATCAGGATGGTCGACGCGCCGTGGCCGCATCCGACATCGGCGACCCTGACGCCCCGTTGGAGTTTCTCGTCCATCCCTTCCAGCGCGGGAATCCATTCGCCGACCAGATGGGCCGCATAGCCCGGCCGGAAAAAGCGCTCGGTCCCGTGAAACAGCGCCGGATCATGCTCGTGCCATCCAACGCCGCGCCCGGTCCTGAAGGCCTCGGTGATCTTGGGCTCATCGCGCAACACCGCACCGACAATCTCAAACGCGCCCGGCATGAAGGTCGGACTGCCCTCGGTCGCAAAGACCATTTCCTGTTCGGGTGTCATCGAGTAACGCTGCGCCGCAACATCGTAATCGAGGTAACCTGCAGCCGCCTGCGCGGCGAGCCATTCGCGCACGTAACGCTCCGAGGTGCCGGTCCGTTCCGCCAATTCGCTCGAGTTGATCGATCCGGCCGCCGCGATCGCTTTGTAGAGCCCTAGCTTGTCGCCGACGATTACCAATGCCGCGCCCATCGCGGCGCCGAGATCGGTGATCATTTTTCCCATGAAGGCATGCAGCTTTGCTTCATCAACCGGCATCGCAATATCCTCCTCGAGAGAAAATCCGCGCAAGGTGCCCGGGCTTGTGCTTACTGCAGTTCACACTTACTAGGCACAACTGGACAAGTCCATCGTGAAAGGCGCTGCCGGCCGTTCGCTACTCCGATTCAGGAAAAGCTAACGTCTATAGATCCAAAGACGGAGGTATATCATGAGCCCTAAAGAACTTGTCCGGGCCTGGGTCGAAGCCTTCAATCGGGCGGACGTTGCAGCGCTGGCGTCATTCTATCGCAATGACGCGATCAATCATCAGGTTGCGGAGCACCCGGTTCAGGGACGCGAGGCTATCCGCGAAATGTTCGCCAGCGAGTTCGCCTCAACCAAAATGATTTGTATCATTGAAAACCTGTTCGAGGACGGGGAATGGGCGATCCTCGAATGGCGCGATCCGCAAGGTTTCAGGGGATGCGGATTCTTTCACGTGGTCGAGGACCGAATCGTCTTTCAGCGCGGCTATTGGGATAAATTGTCGTTCCTCAAACTTCACGGTCCTGCATGACGTCAGGGCCCAAATGACTGGAACTCCGGCTAACGCATCACCTGCGAAAGGCCGCCCGGCGTGCTGAAACGCTCAATGTCGTCGTAGTTGACACCACTGACGTCGCGGCACGCGTCATTGCTCACCACCGACTTGCCTTCCGGCGTGGCCGTGATGAACGCGGTGAGATGATGCTTGTCCAGGTCCCACATCACCTCGATCGCATTGCCGCCGTTGAACTGGATGCCCTCGTTCGGCACCGGCCGGGCGAGCCGTTCTGACATCTCCACCTTGTACAGCCTGAAGCTCGTATCGTAAGCGTCTTTCCAGGTTATGGTGTATGCCTGCTGGTCCACATAAAGGATCTGCTTGCCATAACAGTACCCGGCACGGTCGGACGGTATTCGGCGCGCGTCGATTACGTAGTCATCGCGCAGCTCCCATTTACCTATTACAGGTTTCGGGAAGAACATCGGGAAGTAGTAATTCGACGTTTTGCCATAAAGCGCCGGCTCGGCGGTGGCCAGCACGAAAATGCGCTGATCGTGCAAAAAATCGGCCTGAAAGCGGGCGATGCCGCCGCTGAAGGCGCTGAAGTCATCCGGCGCGAAATCGCTCCCGCTCACCGGCGCGCAGCGGCTGTTCGAAGAGCCGCGCAGCACGCGCCGCAGTTGCGGCACAAAAATGAATTCGTCTTCGGGCTTGGTCGGATCGGCGTAGTACAGAATCAGCACCGCGGTGTAGCGCTCCTGCTCGGGCTCGAGTGTCATCAGGAAGCTCGTGTGATCGACTCCCTGCCCGCGCGGATCGTCGATCGGCTGGCCGACGTCACTGTTATGGCTGAGGCGCCGATAGACATCCTCATACCTGATGGTCGAGACCTGCTCAGAGCCGTTCACCAGATACTCATGGTCGTCGCTGCTGCAATACAAATGAGGAATATAGCGGTACCAAAAATTGACCAGAATCTTGTAGCCTTTCAATGGCTCGGCGGGATTAGGAAATGGCATCCCGGCGACGTAGCCTTCGACCGTATGACCGCCGCTCGGCAGTTCCTTGATCGTCACCAGATGGCTGTATTTTTCGGTGTTTTGGAGATACGCCGGCGGCAGCGGATAGTTGCTGGTGGGTCCCACTTCCATCCTGAAATCGGCCGGCATCTTCCAAAAGTAGGCTCCGGAAAACAGCGCCTGCATCCCATCTGGCATGAATCGCTTGTACTGCTGCCAGTTCTGGAGCGTGATCGTGGTGCCCGCCGGAATCGAGTCCTCGGCCGCTTCGCAGCGAACCGCCGGGCACAACCAGATTGAGATGATAATGACGCCGATCGCCCGGAACAGAAAAAATCCTTGCTTCGCCATTCAGATGTCTCCGAAAGCTCCGATAAATTCAAGTGTGCGATTGATTAGCACTAGGGATCAGCGAAATACAGCGCCGGGCGATTGAAAGCACGGCCGCCGAGTCGCAAGATTCGGGATATGGATTTCGAGCTGACGCAGGCCCAGCAGGAGATCGTCGCCGGGGTGCGCGCGCTATGCCGACATTTTCCCGATCCGTACTGGCGCGACAAGGACTCACGCCACGAGTTCCCACACGAGTTCTATCGCGCATTCGCTGACGCCGGCTACCTGGGCGTTGCGATTCCGGAGCAATACGGCGGCAGCGGTCTGGGGATCGTAGAGGCGGCGCTGGTGATGCGCGAGGCGGCGTACGCGGGCGCGATGAACGCGGCCAGTGCCGTCCATCTTTCGATCTTCGGGCTGATGCCGGTGGTGGTGCATGGCAGCGAAGAGCTGAAGCGCCGCTTTTTGCCCCCGGTGGCGCGCGGCGAAATCCACGTCTCGTTCGCCGTTACCGAACCCGACGCCGGCAACGACATCACCCGTATTACGACCTTCGCCCGCCGCGACGGCGACCATTACCTGGTGAGCGGCGGCAAGGTCTTCACCACCAAGGCGCAGGAGGCGCAGCGGATGCTGCTACTGACGCGCACCACGCCGATCGAGCAGGTGGCGCGCAAGACCGAGGGGATGACGGTATTCTTCGCCGAGCTCGATCGCGCGGCGGTCGAGGTGCGCGAGCTGCACAAGCTCGGCCGTCATGCGGTCGATACCAACCTGCTGTTCATCGACAATCTGAAAGTGCCGTCTACCGATCTGGTCGGCGAGGAAGGCCGCGGCTTCCGAATTTTGCTCGACGGCCTCAATCCGGAACGCATCCTGACGGCTGCCGAAGGCATCGGTATCGGGCGCGCCGCGCTCGACAAGGCGGTGCGTTACGCGGGCGAGCGGATCGTGTTCGGGCGTCCTATCGGGCAGAACCAGGCGATCGCTCATCCGCTGGCCGACGCCCATGCGCGGCTGGAAGTCGCGGAGTTGATGATGCTCAAAGCGGCCTGGCTGTTCGATCGCCGCGCACCCTGCGGCGCCGAGGCGAGCATGGCCAAGCTGCTCGCCGCCGAGGCCGCCTTCGAGACTTGCGACCGCGCGGTGCAAACGCTGGGCGGATATGGCTATATGCAGGAATATGACGTCGAGCGTTTCTTCAGGGAAGCGCGGATGCTCAAGATTGCGCCGGTCTCGCAGGAGATGGTGCTCAATACGCTGAGCGAGCACGTACTGAAGCTGCCGCGCTCGTATTAGCAAGGCCACGGCTGCATAGCCGTCGCTCTACGAGACGTTTCACTTGAACGTTTCGCATCGTTTTGATAGCTGGCTTAACAAGCCACCCGCGCTTCCGATGGCGGCCGTGTCAGTACGGCCGTAGGGCGCTCGCTGTAAGGCGGAGTCGCCTATCTTTCGATGGAGAGCGAATTGATGGCTTTTCCCCACCCATCACGAAGCACGCTTCAACGAGGCATATGCTTTGTGCTCGTCACACCGACATTGCGATTCACACCTTCAGATTCCGTTGATTCAGATGATTCGATGGTATCTCAGAAGGCCGGATGCCAGACCCGGGGCCGAAGGTGAGACCGGTCCACAAGAAGATCTTCCGCTGGACCGGAGCATTCCGCGTTCTCAATTCCGGGGACCGCTTGATGCTTTACGGGGGAGCCGTGCCGCGCATTGGCGACGGTTTATGGCATACCCACCCGGGAAACCGCGTTCCGCACGTCCATATCGAGAGCGGCGCACCTCACTCTGAAGCACCAGAACGAGTTGGCCATCGCGATCATGATCATCACGACCATGACGATCATTCTAATCACGACCACGACGTTGCTGATCACGATCACGATCATCACCATGGTGATGATCATTCCGGAGCGGAGGGCCACTGGCATTTCGTAATACCTGCGAAGCTGCTTCATGTTTCGCAGCCACTGCTGGAATTCGCGCTACATGAGGCCTCACTCGAGGTCTTTGATTCGATAAGCCGCCCGATCGGCTGCCGCCACACTTTCTCCGCACGCGCTCCACCCCTCCCCTTCCGGTCCGCATAGACAGCATCGAAGCCTGATCTTGCCGGGAGCGGAATGGCAATCGCCTTTCCACCGGAGGCGTTGTGGTTTGTTCCGTTCCCGAGGGCGTTTAGGTGGGTGAGGAGAGTCTTGCCTTGAGGTATACATTTCGCGGCTTCGTATCGATCGCGCTGCTGGTCTGTCTGACCATGTTCGAGGTGAAGGCTTGGGCCGATCAAAAACACACCGCCGTGCAGCCGCTTATCGGCACCGTTAGCGATGCTCTTGGGCGGCCGGTGGCTCGTGTAATCGTGATGCTGCAATCAAACAACGGACGGACGATCGCCGAATCGATTACCGATACTCGCGGAGGTTTTCGGCTACGTGAATCAAGCCCGGGCACTTATGCGCTGGTAACTCGGCGAAAAGGCTACAAACCCACCACCATGATTATCTCTTTACCCAGGAATGCCGCGAATCGTCTTGAACTCGTGCTCGAATCTGAACAGCCGTTGAACTTGGCGGTAAACGCCAGTCTGCTTCGTTCCCAGAACGGGCTCTCCGAAACCGGCACCAACAAATACACTCTGACCGCGAAAGACATCACGAATCTTCCGGCCGGCGAAGCAACCCCGCTGAACGAGGTGATGCTACAGATGCCGGGCGTCGCGCTGGATCAGAACCAGGAGATTCACATCCGCGGCGAGCACATGGGCATCCAGTACCAGATGAACGGGATTATGTTGCCGCTAGATATCAATACGGACCCGACGTTCACGCAGTTGCTGAATGCCTATTTCGTCAAAAGTGTAAGTCTGCTGGACGGAGTATTGCCGGCGCAGTATGGCTATCGTACCTCGGGAGTCATCGATATCCATACCAAGGATGGATGCGACAGCGGACCGAATAACCTGACGATCCTGGGCGGCCAGCGCGATACCGCACAGGCGACATTTCAGTTTGGAGGATGCGGCGGAGATTTCAGTTATTACCTGACCGGCCTCTTTCTTCAGTCCAACCTCGGTCTCAGCTCCGCGGTGCCCGCGCCGGATCCGATTCACGATGCGGTGACGCAGGGGCAGGGATTTTCCTACTTGACCTATGAATTGAATCCGACCACCAAGCTCAGTCTGATTTCAGGAATGACGCTATCGTTTAATCAATTTCCCAACCGGCCGGATCAACCGCCGCTATATCAGCTCGACCATATCAATCCGGCCCTCTATCCATCGAGCGGGATCGACTCCGGCATAAATCAGCAGGACTACTACGGAGTATTCGCGTTGAACGGCGCGATGGGATCGAAGGCCGACTATCAGGTTGCCTATACCGCACATTACAACTCGCAGACCTTCTATCCAGACTCAATCGGCGATCTGATTTATCAGGGCATCTCGTCGAACGTTTTCACCAGCGATCTCTCAAACACCCTCCAGGGCGATTTAACTTATCGACTAAGCGAGTCGCATACGCTACGTGCAGGCTTTTACATGGGTGAATATGGCGTAGAGTCTGACCAGGCTTCGCAAGTCTTTCCGATTGTGATGGGAAAGCCGGCGATCATCCCGATTTCGGTCACCGCCAACCTGAACAAGATTAATCTGGTGTACGGTGTCTATCTTCAGGATACGTGGCGGATTACCGACAAACTCAGTGTGAATTTCGGCTCGCGCTGGGATCGCGTTACGGGCTTTACGATCAATAGTCAATTCAGTCCGACGATTAACTTCGTATACGAACCGCGTACTGATACGACCTTGCATGCCGGGTTTGCGCGAAGCTTTCAACTGCCAAACTTCCAGAACGTTTCCCCGGACATCTTCAAACTCTTCGCCGGCACGACGGGGGCAGTTGGGACCAGCCCGACTGGTAATACTTCACCCTTTACTGAAACTGATTACACCTGGGACGCGGGGTTCACGCATCAATTCACACGTCATCTAGTCTATGCCGAGGACAACTATTTCAGGATCGATCGTCACTATCTCGACGAAGGTCAGTTCGCATTCGTCCCAATCGACGCGCCATTCAACTACGTTCGCGGCTACGGCGGTGGAACTGAACACTCGCTCACTTACAATCTGCAAGATCTCGCCCTGCGGGCGAATGCTTATGTGGCCAGGGAGGAAGATATCGGCGTCGCCTCAGGGCAGTACAACTTTCCGGCTAATGAGGTCTCCTATATCGATCGCCACTATTTCGTGCTCGATCATACGCCGCTAGTGGGCGCATCAGGCGGAGCCGCCTATCGATGGCACGATTATCAGTTCACTTTCGACGGCCTGTTCAGCAGCGGATTGCGCGGAGGGTTTGCGAATGAGACTCAGCTTCCAAAGGTATGGCAGTTTAATTTAAGCGCCGCGAAAGACTTCACGGTCGCGGGACTCGGTAGATTTACCGATCGCATCGTGCTGCTCAACATTTTCGATCGGACCAATTTGATTCGGCCTCCCACCGGGATTGGCGTCTTTCAAGCGGCATATGGACCGAGGATCACCGTCTATGACGCGCTGACGATTCCGCTGCCATCGCGGTAGTGAACCGCGCGCGCCGTCATCGCTCGCGGTCGCGCCAGACCGGCTGCTGCCGATCAATCCTGGCGCGATTCAGCGCGTAGCCGCTCGCTTATCAGCAGCGCGTTGAGTGCGGCGCTGTGGCGCACCGGGTAGGTATCGGGCTGGTCGATCTGCTTGTAGCGGTTGTCGAGCACGGCGAACTCGCGCATGAAGCGCTCGCGCGCGTCGTTGAGCGCGGGGCGCGGGTCACGGCGGCGGCCGTCGGCAAACACCGGCACGAGGAGCGCCGTGACCTCGGCCGGCGCCGGCCGGATCTCGGCTCCGGCGGTGGTGCCCGACTCTTCCTCGAGTCCGATCAGATCCGCATAAAAGCCGCCGGTGCGATTGTGAGCGCGGAAAATTTGCTTGCGGCCTGGCAGGCTCAACTTGTTCTCGGAGGTCTTGAGCCGCGGCTTGCCGGCATACTCGATGAGCTTGTAGGCGACGTCGAGCGCCGGCGCGTCCTGGCTTACGACCATCGCGGTGCCGACTCCGAATGCGTCGATTGGCGCACCCGCGCTGATCAGCTCATTGATCCGGTATTCGTCGATATTGCCGCTGGCAAAGATCGACACGCCCTTGAGGCCATGCTGATCGAGGATGCGCCGCGCCTTGCGGCTCAGATCCAGGAGATTTCCACTGTCAATCCGAATGCCCATCAGCACGATGCCGGTCTCGGCGAGCTCGCGCGCGACCCGGGCGGCATTTTCGACTCCGCGCAGCGTGTCATAGGTGTCGACCAGCAGTGTACTGAGGCGCGGGAAGATCTTAACGAAACTCTCGAAGGCCTCGCGCTCGCGCTCGTGGGCCATCACGTAACTGTGCGCCATCGTCCCGTAAACCGGAATTCCGTAGCGCATCCCGGCCAGCACGTTGGAGGTGCCGTGGAAGCCGGCCAGATAGCTGGAGCGCGCGGCGATTAGCCCTGCATCGGCACCCTGACTGCGGCGCAGCCCGAAATCGACCAGGCGGCGGCCGCCGGCCACGGCGAAGCTGCGCGCTGCTTTGCTCGCGATCAGCGACGCCATCCCAAGCTGGTTCAACGCCAGGGTCTCGATAAGCTGGGCCTCGATTAGCGGGGCCCGGACCTCGATCAACGGCTCCTCGGCAAAGAAGATGGTGCCTTCGGGCAGCGCGCGCACCTGGCCCGTGAAGCGCAGCTTGGCGAGGAACTCAAGGAAATCGGCCGCGAAGATCTTGAGTGAATCGAGGTAATCAATCAGGCGCGCTTCAAAATGAAAACCCTCCAGCACCTCGAGCAGCCGTTCAAGACCTGCCGCGATCATAAAGCCGCGCCGGGGCGGCATCCGGCGCGTGGTCAGGCTGAAACAGGCGATATCGTTGTAGCCCGTCGCGAAGTAGCTCGCGGCCATCGTGAGTTCATAAAAATCAGTGAGCAGCGGAGCTTCGTCTGGCTCAAGACGCAGATCAACAGGCATCAGGTGGACCCTTTATCTCGCCGGCGTCGGGCTCGCGGCCCGGCCGCAGTGGAGTTTCTCATCTTCATTTGCGGGAAGCGAGTCGAGCGCTTGCTGGGCGAGGCGGCTTCGACAGCCTTAACGCGGCGGCTCGGGCGGCGACGGCGGTTTGGGAGGGGTCTCGGGTGCCGACGGTTCGCGCACAACCTGGGTCTCGCGCATCGGACGATCGCGCAGCACATCAGCCATCAGCCGGAAACGCTCGGCGACCAGATGATTGATCGTGCCCGGCTCGCCGATCGTCCCGGCTCTCACGCCGGTCAGAATCTCGATACCCTGATCGATGGTGTCGACCGGATAGATGTGGAACTCGCCGCGCCTCACCGCCTCGACCGTCTCGCCGTCGAGCATCAGGTTGGCGATATTGGCGCGTGGGATCAGTACGCCCTGAGTCCCGGTCAGATGGGTCGCTTTGCAGACGCGGTAGAAGCCCTCGATTTTCTCGTTGACGCCGCCGATCGCCTGGACACGCCCGAGCTGATCGACTGAGCCGGTGACGGCCAGCTCCTGGCGAATCGGCACGCCGCTTAGGGCCGAGAGCAGCGCGTATAGTTCGGTCGAGCTGGCGCTGTCGCCGTCGATTCCCGAGTAGGATTGTTCGAAGGCGATACTGGCGGTCATCGCGGCCGGAGTCTGACGGCCGAAGCGGTTGCGCATGAAGCCGGTCAAGATCATCACTCCCTTATCGTGGGTGGAGCCGGAGAGCCGCGCCTCGCGCTCGATATTGATCACTCCCGCCTGTCCCAGCGCGACGGTAGCGGTGACGCGCGAGGGCCGGCCGAAGGCATAGCCGCCGACGTCGAGCACCGCAAGTCCGTTGATCTGGCCGACCCGTGAGCCATCCAGCTCGACGATCAGCGTGCCCTCGGCTATCAGCCGGCGGATCTCCTCTTCGATAAAGTTGAGCCTCAGGATGCGCTCGTGGAGCGCACGTTCGACTTCCGCCGCGGTGACTACCGCCTTATTGGCGGAGCGCGCAAAGTAGGCGGCCTCGCGCACCAGGTCGTCAATCGGCTCCATCATGCTCAGCACGCGGCTGCGGTCGCCCGCCTTCCGCATCCCGAACTCGACGATGCGCGCCAGCGCGCTGCCGTCGAACGGCGGCAGGCCTTCACGCTGCGCCAGCGTTGTTACACGCTGGACGTAGCGCGCCGCGGCCTGCTTATCGGCGCTCACGACCGGGCGAATTTCAGCCTTGACCTTGAACAGCTCGGCAAAATCCGGATCGTAAAAATAGAGCATGTTGTAAAGGTAGGCCCCGCCCAGCACGATGACTTTGTTCGCGATCTCGATCGGCTCCGGCTTGAGCCCGCTCATCCCGAAGAACGAAAACGGTTCGAAGGTTTCGAGCGTCATACGCCCGGTCTTGAGCGAGCGCTTGAGGGTCTTCCATACGCCGGGCTCGATCACCGCGTCTTCGAGATCGAACACCAGGAAACCGCCGTGCGACTTCAGGAACGAGCCCGGGATGATGCGGGTGAAGTTGGTTCCGGAGCGGCCGAGCGGATCGATCCAGCGTTCGATGGTGCCGAACAGATTGCGATAGGTCGGCGCATCCTCGCACACCACCGGCGCGCCGCTGGTCTCTGAGTTATCCACCAGCACGTTGACCTGGTACTCGAAGAAGCGACCGTTGGCATCCGGTGGGCCGGGCGGCCGGGGTGGTCCGTCCTCGCCGGGCCGTCCGTCGGGCTGGGCGCGGAAGCGATCGAGATGACTCAGCATGTGTTCCAGCACCTGGTCGAGATACGACCTGAGAGCCGGATTGTCGAATTGCTGCTTGAGTCCTTCCACGGCCGGTATGATCATCCGGGCCGCAAAGGCGCGCTCGATCGCGCGGATATCCTCCATCAGCTCGCGCATGATCTCCTGCTGGCGTATCAGGAGCTTCCCGAGCTCATCCTGCAGTTCAGATTGGACCTTGCCCTGCCGCTCGCGCTCGGCTTCGGGGAGTTTCTCGAGTTCGCGGGCCAACGCCTCGGGCGACTCCGGCATCTTGCCGCCAATCAGCGGGATGAAAATCACCTGCCCGCTGGCTGTGCTCTGGATTGCGAAGCCGCGTTCACGGGCGCGATTCTCCAGCCCCTGGAAGAGCTCCTGTGCGCGCTTGTTATACTTGTCGCGCAGCGCCGAACGTTCCTGGTCGAAGTCCTCGCGGCGAAACGCCTTGGGCAACTGCTCGATGACGGAATTCACCAACTCCTGCATCTGCGCGCTGAGCTTGCGGCCTTCGCCGGCCTTGAGATAAATCGCGACCGGCGCCTCGGGGGAACGGAAGTTGTTGACGTAGACCCAGTCCCCCGGCGTCGGCATCGTGGCTGCCTTCTCACGCAAGAGAGCGAGAATCGTTTCGCGCTCCTGGCGGGTGCGCAGCCCGCTCACGAAGACGTTGTAGCCGGGACCGTTGATCCCGATCGCCAGGCGGACGGCGTCGAGCGCCCGTTCCTGTCCGAGCAACTCCGTGTCGCCATTGGTCGGCGTTCCATTGCTCGCCATACGCATCAACTCTTCGGGCGTGGCCGGGAGGGTGCCGCGCAAATCGGCGGGCTTTAGTTGCTCGGCGGGTGCGGCCGGCTTGAGATCAGGAAGTTGCGGTTCGCTCTGCTGCGATGACTCGGGCATGATCCACTCCCGGCTGCCGGGGACAGTCTATCTAACGGGATTTCTCGACCGGCACGCGCCGGCTCTGGCGTTTGGGCACCGTGATCAGGAGCGTGCCGTCGGCCCAGCGGGCGCGCACGGCGGCAGCGTCGATCGGGGTGGCGAACGCAAATCTGCCGAGCGTCCGGCCGTCGTGGTCACGCACCATCACCTCGGATCCCGTGAGCTCAACGTTAAGCCTTTCGGGCTCAACTCCGACCGCGGCCAGCTTGATCTCGTAGTAGCTGCCGCAATCGCGCACCATCGCATCTTGCCAGTCGACAGTGCGCCGCCAGCGCGACAGCAATGCGTCCTCGAAGAATGCATCAAACACGCGATCGAAATCTTTGAACCAGCTCGCCATCTTCTCGACCAGACTTGTATCTTAGTGTGAGCGGGCCGCTGCGGTCGAGCGCTGCGAGGCAAGTGCCGCAAATCGCCGGGGAATCGCTGCAGGCACGAGCAAGTACTTGCCGCCCGGCGCGTGATTAGCGTATGGTTCGCAACGTGCCAACTTTTACAAAAATTCTCGCCGGCACCGATTTCTCCGAGGATTCGGAGCGCGCGCTCGGGTACGCCGAGGAAATGGCGCGGCGCTTCGGGGCCGAGATCACCGTGGTCCATGTCGATCAGCCGCTGTCGCCGGTGATGATGAGTCCCGATTTCGGCGCCGGCGTGGACGTCAGCGCCATTAGCCGAATCGCCGAAGAGCAACGCCTGCTTGCGCAGCGCGAGCTGGATAAAATCGTGGGCCAATTGCGCGACGGCGGACTAAAAGCGCGCAGTCTCCTGCGGGTCGGCTCTCCGTTCCTCGAGATCATCAATACCGCGCACAGCGAGGGTGCCGACCTGATTGTAATCGGCACACACGGTCGCACCGGTCTCGCGCACGTCCTGCTGGGCAGCGTCGCCGAACGAGTCGTGCAGAAGGCCGGCTGTCCGGTGCTGACGATTCGCCATCCTGACCGCAAGTTCAAACATCCGCTCGACAAATAATTGGGCCCTCGCCGCCACCCACTCGAGATTTAACCCCGCAGCGGTCTTTCCTCGGACGCAGTCGGACTGCTAGTTAGGCGCCTTATGCGTGCGCGGAACGATCCTGAACGGCTGCGAAGCTCTACCACTCTCCTGGCTTACGCTATGCGCCTCCTGGTGGCCGCCGGCGTAATCGTCTTATGGCTCGGTCCCATCGAGCTGCCGGCCGCGACGCGCCACGCGATGGTGGTCGCCGAGAGCGAGCCGGCGGCGCGCGCCGGTCTCGAAATTCTTCAACGTGGTGGCAATGCCATCGACGCTGCGTGCGCCACGGCTCTCGCCGTCGGCGTAACCAATCCCA